>NZ_JAMXKG010000010.1:0-135384 GCF_024494405.1 Fictibacillus sp. WQ 8-8 | reverse complement strand
CAGCTACCCGCAAGAAGTGCGGCGGCTCGAATCGAACATGAGAAGAAAAAGTAATCACCCATTAATTCGTCTGGCCAGACAGGGTGGTTACTTTTTTGTGTTTGAGATGATTATTACGAAAAAATAAGGTTGCGAATGCTATCATGAGTGTTAAAGCTTCGTAAGTAGTCATCATCGGTTACACCCCCCTTCTTTCGGGGATGCCACCGCCACCCTGCTTATGTAACTGCGTTTTAATTATACCATACCATATCAGCCTCAAAATCAACTTGAAGACCCCATTTTGGCAGGGTTTTAATTAGATACTTTTACATAACCAGCATTACTGACTTTATTATAGTCTCTATAATTAATAATAAAGAATAATACATGATCCTCTGTAACTATAGTTTCATTTTTCCCTAAATCACTCTTCGCAGTTACTAGCGAGTCATATAAGAACCCTCTAACCTTTTCTCCTTCAATACTTAACATCATAAACACTCCAATTAACGATTTACTATATTATTTGAATATGCACAAAAAGCGAACATACGCTCTAAGTATACACTATTCTTGTTGGTAAAAGTACAGCTATTTATAGCTTTAGCACACACATTTCTTATTCGAAGAAAATCTCTCTATAATACCTCCTGGTCTTATGTAACTAATCAAAAAAAGGCAACCGGCAATAAAAATGTCCCGGTCCCCTAGTTTTTGTTGCTACAGGTAAACATGTATGAAAAATGACTCTTTATCTTACCTACCCTTTGAACAACAATCACAAACAAACTTTGGAAAAGTTGATGGAAATAGAAAGAAAAAACGCCCTAATAAAGGGGCGTCTTTCAAAGCCTGTAATCGTGATTTACGCAGTTGTGTGCGTTAATCATATTATGTTCTAATCAAAAGTATTATAATCTTTTTTAATAACTGCGAGGTTTAAAGTTCAAAGCCAGCAGATATAATGCTTACCAACTAATTTTTGCATATGTCATTGGCGAATATAAACCGGTCTAATGCTTGTTATCCGTTTTCATAGTTAATATCAGGTGAAACAAATATTTCAAACCATTTTGACGATTCCTTTTTTATAAAAGTCTGGTTTTGCTACTAATATGACAGGTTCTTTCTCTCCAGTTTGCTGTGCCTTCACACCAGCATCCGCTGTTACAGATGCAATATAACCATCCCATGAAGTCGGACCATTAGGCTCACCTGTTTTTTGACCGAATCCATAAAATCCTGTAATTCTTTGTCATACGCATCCTTAAAACGCTGTTTCCAGTACATCAAAATGCTTGTGCCCAGATTAGCTTCCTTCCGGGTGATGATGCTGGTCACTTCTGGCAGATTGACCACGCCATGGCTATCAGATAACATTAGCTATTTTTCAGGCCAGATTTTTGCCTCTGGTTCTAGAAGCCATTTATGTTCTTTCTCCATAATGCGATCCGTCCAAGGATTTTGGTCTAAGTGGCGGATCATCCAGCAAAAATACATGGCATATCCGGGTGCCGTTGCCTGAGGATGATCAAGCTTCCCGGGTATGGTTATATAGCTGTTATGCTCCACACGGTAAGCTTCAGGACCGACCATGGCACAGCCGAACCCTTGGGGTTTGTTAAACCGGTAATAATAAACTTCCGGCTGATCATGATGATGGGGAGGATAGCTGGACCAGCGGCCGGGATAGGAAATGACTTCCCCGATGACTAGATTGGAATATGGAGCATTCGTGTAGTCGAAAATGGTACGGATCACGCGCTCAGCAGTACCGTTCCAGACTCCTTCCCCTGCCACTGTGCTTTGGCAATCCTCAGGTTTATACAGCCTGGGTTCAAATTCTTTCTCATTATCTGTTTTTTGCAGGAGCACTTCACTGGCGGATTGTGCCGTAATCTTCACTTCCACGCCTTTTGGGACATGCAGGCACCATGGGTCTTCTTCAAAAAGGCATTCCCGCTCAATCAACCGGGATTCTCCATTCCATTCCAGCACGACTTTCCCTTCAAGAAGAAGAACGGCTGCCTCTTTTTCTTCGTCCAAAAGAACCTGTTCACTTCCTTCAGATAAAGTGTAGATCCCAATATCCTGAAGCATATCCGTATGCTTTTTTTTCATGTCGGTAATCGTAGTATAGCCTTCCTTTAATTCTCCAAGTTTCTCATACATGCTGTTACCCTCCTATAATCGCCCGTCACTTTTGAACATGCGCATATGGCGTTTCACATTTTCTGCCGCGGCCGCAGTTACCTGTTCTTGATAAGAAAAGTAATCCGTAAAGGGCGCATTCTTATTCACCGTACTAACCACTTGGTTAAACGTTGCGGTAGCCACATTAATTTTGCGGATGCCAAGCCCGATGCTTTTTCTGAAACCATCTTCAGAAATTCCCGAACCACCATGAAGTACAAGCGGAACATCTACCTCATTATGGATTTCTTCAAGACGGTCAAAGCGCAGCCGAGGTTCCCCATTGTACACTCCGTGTGCATTGCCAATCGCTACGGCTAAAGCATCAATCTCTGTTGCAGCCGTGAATGCTTGAGCCTCTTTTACACCGGTCAGCAGGACTTCGAGATCCACTGAACCATCTTCACTTCCGCCGACCTGTCCCAGTTCCGCCTCAACCGTTGCCCCGTATTCCCTGGCCAGTGCCGCCATTTTTTTGGTTTGAGCGATGTTTTTGTCCAGTGAATAATGAGAACCATCGTACATTACAGAGGAAAAACCGGTTTCAAGCGCCTCATGGATTTTTTCTTCCGACAGTCCATGATCAAAATGAACGGCTACCGGAACGTCTGCTTCTTTTGCCGCCGCCACCATTGCTGGCCCGATTAAGTGCAGCGGAGAGTGCTTCAACCTCACTTCTGCAATCTGCAAAATCAGCGGAGACCGGAGTTCTTCAGCGGCAGAGACCGCACCCATAATCATTTCCATGCTGGCCACACTAAAAGCCCCTACCCCGTATAGATGTTCCTCCGCATGAGCCAATATTTCTTTCATTTTTACTAATGGCATAATACCCTCCTTGGCTGACCATTCTTCCTCGACTTTTTTATGCAGTCCTCTTACAGACCGCTTTGCTCTTTTATATATCGCCGTGCTTTCACTGCATATTCAAAAGGATTGGCCATGGAAGGGTCTTGTTCTGCCTCTACGACAAACCAGCCATTATAGCCTGCTCTATCGAGCTCTTCAAACACTGGCTTAAAGTCGATTACTCCATCTCCCGGTACGGTAAACACACCATTCTTTACAGCCTGAAGAAAGCTCAGCTTTTGTTCCCGCACAGCATTTGCAGTTTCCATGCGCACATCCTTTAAGTGAACATGATGAATCCGGTCCATGTGCTTCTTCAAAACATGGATAGGATCCTCGTCCGAAAACACCAGATGCCCTGTATCGTATAAAAGCGACACTTTTCCAGGATCCGTTTCGGCCATCAGGCGATCGATTTCGTCTGTCGTTTGAACGCCTGTACCCATGTGGTGATGGTAAACAATTTTCATGCCTTTTTCTGCCGCAATATCCCCAAGCCTGTGCAGTCCGGCCACCAATAACTCCCATTCGCTTTCTGTAAAGACCGGCTTTTGTTCAAACAACGGTGTTTCCATCTGCCCTTGTATGCTGTTCCCCTGTTCTGAAACAACGATGACTTTTGCACCCATTTCATGCAGAAAGTCTCGATGTTCCTTGAAGGCGGCGATGTTTTCTTCCATCGGTCTGGATGTCAGGAACGCGCTGAACCAGGCGCTCGCAATTTCCAGCCCACGCAGGTGGAGCGCTTTTTTCAATACCTCAGGATCTCGCGGATACTTATTGCCCACTTCGCATCCCGTAAATCCGGAAAGGGCCATTTCACTGATGCATTGCTCAAAGGTAATTTCTCCGCCAAGCTCCGGTAAATCATCATTGGTCCAGCCGATGGGTGCGATCGCCAGCTTTACTCGATTGTTCTCAAACATGATTCCTGCTCCCTTATTTATGTTTTGTTATTTAATACGAGCGTGCTCCGGACAAATTTTCTTCTTTGTTATGAAAGGCAGATTTTATGCTTTCCTTAACCGATACCTCAGCTACCCCTACATGCCACCAAGAATCATAGCCGTGTGTCATCGTTTTCGGAAGCACCTTAATGTCAATCAGCGTACTTATATTTTGCTCTTTCGAAGCAAGGATGGCGGCTTCCAGCTCTTGTGCCGTTCGTACTGTATAGGTTTTAAGGCCATAGCCCTCTGCCACTTTTGCATAATCCACTTCCATTACAGGGCCATCGAGTTTACCTGTTTCTGGATTACGTCGGCGGAATTCCGTTCCAAAGCTCCCCATCCCATTTTCCATCTGCAGATTATTGATGCAGCCGAACCCGGAATTATCAAACAACAGAAGATTTATTTTTTTACCTTCCTGCAGGCTGGTCACAAGTTCACTATGAAGCATTAAAAAGCTGCCATCGCCAACCATTGCATAAACTTCTTTTTCCGGCTCCGCCATCTTTGCGCCTAAAGCTCCTGCGATCTCGTAACCCATGCAGGAATAGCCGTATTCCATGTTGTAGGTGTTCCGGCTTTTCGCTTTCCACATCCGCTGCAGATCTCCGGGGAGGCTTCCCGCTGCGCCGACAATAATCGCTTGAGAATCAATGAGCTCATTCACTTTTCCAATCACACTCGTTTGAGTTAAAGCCGAATCAAACAGTTCCCTGTATTCCGAAAGCTGATCATCGAGCTGTCCAGCAACCTCTGGTGTAAAACCTTCAGTCCAGGTTATTTCATGAAGGCGGTTCAGCTCTTTTTCCCAGCCTTCTTTTGCTTGAGCAATTTCGTTCTTATAGCCTGAGCTGTAATCCCCCAGTGCTTCATCAATAGCGGTCAGCCCTGCCTGGGCATCGCTGACGACTTGAACCGCGTCCAGTTTTGAAGCATGAAATTCGGAAATATTGATGGTAAGTATTTCCGCTTCTGAGAAAAGCTGCTTGGATGCTGTTGTAAAATCCGTAAACCGGGTTCCCACGCCAATGATCAGATCGGCTTCTTTAGCCAAAGTGTTTGCCGCCGAATTTCCGGTTACACCGACTCCCCCCATGTTTAATGGGTGATCGCTTTCGATCCCGCTTTTGCCAGCCTGGGTTTCACCAAATGGGATGTTAAACTTCTCTGCAAACTGGCGGAAGGTTTCTGCCGCTTCTGAATAACGGACTCCTCCTCCAAAAATTAAAAACGGCTTCTTTTTGGATTGAATGAGCGCCGCAGCTTCATGAACACTTTCAACCGACGGCTGGCGGCGGCTGATGCGGTGAATGCGCTTGGCAAAAAAGCTTTCGGGAAAATCCCAGGCTTCACTCTGTACATCCTGCGGAAGCGCAATGGTGACCGCCCCTGTATCTGCCGCATTCGTAAGCACCCTCATGGCATTCAGCATGGCGGACATCAGCTGCTCCGGACGGCTGACCCTGTCCCAATATTTGCTTACTGCACGGAAAGCATCATTGGTGGAAATAGACAAATCATGGGTTTGTTCAATCTGCTGCAGCACCGGATCCGGCTGGCGTGTCGCAAACACATCACCAGGCAGCAAAAGAACAGGGATATTATTTGCTGTGGCAGTGGCTGCAGCGGTTACCATGTTGGCTGCCCCCGGTCCGACAGATGAAGTGGCCGCCATGATCTGTTTGCGGTGCTTCTGCTTGGCATACGCCATTGCCGCATGGGCCATTCCTTGTTCATTGCGCCCCTGATATACTTCCAATTCACCCGGATTCTCTTCCAGCGCCTGTCCAAGACCGAGTACATTTCCATGTCCAAAAATCGTAAAAATCCCTTTTACAAACCGCTGCTGCACGCCATCGAATTCAATGTATTGCTGTTTTAAAAATTTTATGAGGGCCTGTGCTGTAGTTAAACGGATGGTGTTCACTGAAAAGTCCCCTTTCCATTATGGTTTAAGGTATATGTACAAAAGGGAAGCGGCATGGACCGCTCCGTCCCTCCACTTCCCAATTGGTCATATGCATTACTTCAAGTATCGAGCGGTGACCATTTTCTTCCTTGTATAAAATTCAACACCATCTGTGCCATTGGCGTGCAGGTCTCCATAGAAAGAGTCTTTGTAACCGGAGAACGGGAAGAAAGCCATCGGAGCCGGAACACCAATGTTGATTCCAAGCATGCCAGCATCAATGGTTTCACGGAACTGCCGCACCGCTGATGCGCTGTCAGTGAATAAGCATGCACCGTTGGCAAAAGGAGAAGCGTTGGTAAATTCAACGGCATCCGCTAAGTCTTTCACACGCACAATGGAAAGGACGGGAGCGAAAATTTCGTCCTGCCAGATCTGCATATCCTGTGTTACACCTTCAAAGATAGTTGGCCCGACAAAATATCCTTTTCCGTTTACTGCTTCGTCGTTGCGGCCATCCCGTACTAAAACAGCTCCTTCTTCAACTCCCTTTTCGATGTATCCGATTGTACGCTGTTTATGGTTTTCCCTGATAACCGGGCCAAGGAAGACGCCTTCGTCAAGGCCATTGCCAATTCTGATCGCATCAGCCTCTTCTTTAAGCTTTGCAATTAATTCGTCGGCAACAGCATCTTCCACAACGACTACTGAAGCAGCCATGCACCGCTCACCGGCAGAACCAAAGGCAGCTCCCGTAATTTGTTGTGCTGCATTATTCAGATTGGCATCAGCAAGAACAATCGCATGGTTTTTCGCGCCGGAAAGGGCCTGGACCCGCTTTAAGTTGGCGGATGCTGTTTTGTATACGTATTCTGCAACCGGCTGTGAACCCACGAAGGAAATCGCTTTGACCAGCTTGTGCTCCAAGAGGCCGTTAACGACGTCATGAGCTCCGTTCACGATATTTAACACACCATTTGGAAGGCCTGCTTCCACAAACAGTTCAACTAATCGCTGTGCAAGAAGAGGTGTCCGTTCGGATGGCTTCAGCACAAATGTATTTCCGCACGCGATGGCCAGAGGGAACATCCAGCATGGTACCATCATTGGGAAGTTAAATGGTGTAATACCGCCTACAACACCAATCGGATAGCGGTACATTCCGGACTCCAGGCCAGCCGCAATATCCGGCAGCTGTTTCCCCATCATTAAAGTCGGAATGCCTGCTGCAAACTCCACACATTCAATTCCACGGAGAACTTCGCCGTGTGCTTCAACAAAGCTTTTACCATTTTCAATGGTTACGAGTCTTGCAAGCTCGTCCCAGTGTTCCACCAGTAGCTGCTGGTACTTGAAAAGGATGCGCGCTCTTTTCGGGACAGCAACCTGGGACCAGCTTTCAAATGCTTCCTGTGCCGCCCTGACCGCTTTGTCCACTTCTTCCTTTGTAGAGATCGGAACAATAGCAAGTTCCTCTCCTGTTGCAGGATTGTATACTGCCTCCGTTTTGTCTGAAGCGGATTCTACCCATTCCCCGCCAATAAAGTTTTTCAATGTTTTTACAGTAGTGGTTGCCATTTTAGAAAACTCCTTTACTTTTATAATTTTTTATAAATTACTGAACTGTCTCATATCGTGCCGTTTCAATATAATTCATCAGCTCTTCAGTCGTCGGCATGGCATCGGAACAGCTATGCCTGGAAATCACAATGGAGGCAGAAGCGCTGCCCATTTTCATAGCTTCAGAGACATCCTTTCCATTCATTAATCCATAGATAAAGGCGGATGCATAAGAGTCGCCTGCACCAAACGTTTTAAGCACGGTGGTCGGGAATATACCGCTTCGGTGAGATTCTCCATCCTTGGTATAGGCGATGGATCCTGCGCCCCCATGTTTGATGACGACCAGTTTGGCACGGCGGGAGAACCATCTGGCGGCTGTATCCTCATCATTGGATTCCACCGTGTTCAGCAGCTTTTCCATCATGTCAAACTCTTCACGCGTCCCCATAATCACATCGCATTTTTCAGCGGCAAGGTTGTAATAAACGGCGGTTTCCGCTTCATCTGTCCATGTGTAGGGACGGTAATCCAGATCAAAAAATACGGTTACATCATTCTTTACGGCATATTCCAATGCGAGGAACGCCGCTTCCCGTGACGGGCTCTTTGCAAGAGCCGTTCCGGAGACTAACAAGGCTTTTGACTGTTTGATATAATCCTCATCTACATCATATGGATGGAGATTCAAATCAGCGGCGTTATCACGGTACATGAGAATACTGCAATCATCAGGACTTTTAATTTCCGTAAATGCAAGTCCTGTAACCGCACCCTTTTGGTCAACCGATACACCGCTCGTATCAATTTTGTTCTTCTTTAAATAATCGGTAATGAACCGCCCCATTTGGTCATTGGAAACTTTCCCGATAAAACCTGCCTTCTGGCCCAGCCGTGCCGATCCAATGGCAATATTCGCAGGAGAGCCGCCGACATACTTGGTGAAGGTGAGAGTTTCTTCCATCGGACGGTTAATCTCATTTGCATTTAAATCAATGCATAGCCGGCCAATCGCTATAACATCAAGCGGCCGATCTTGTTTAAAGCTAAGAGGATTCATATGGCTTGACTCCTTCCTGATTTTTATTAAATAGCGGCTTGTCGGCTCACTTGGTCCAGCAATACCGGCGCTCCGGTTTCCAGGGATTTCTTAGCTGCTTTGGCAATCCGCTGTGCTTGAAGGCCGTCAAATCCGCTGCAAACGACCGGTTTATCATAAAGAATGGCTTCAGCAAACTCGCTTACTTCATCAATGTAGGCTTGTGTATAGCGTTCCAGGAAAAAATGCAGCGGTTTGTCTTTTGAAACGGATTCAGCAGTGGATACCTCCACGTTTGTCGGCCGGTTGTTCTCGGCTTGGGCGGCGCCATTGCTTCCAAACACCTCCAGGCGCTGATCATATCCATATACCGCTTGGCGGCTGTTGTCGATCACTCCCAGTGCCCCATTTGCAAACTTTAGCGATACAATGGCGGTATCGATGTCACCGGCTTCGCCTATGGATGGATCCACCAAAACAGCTCCATAGGCCGAAACTTCTACAACTTCGCTGCCCATGATATACCGGGCCATATCAAAATCGTGGATCATCATATCCATAAACAGTCCGCCTGATGTTTTTATGTAGTCCACTCCCGGCGGCTGGGGATCACGCGATGTAATACGCAAAACATGAGGCGCACCCACGGCTCCGTCCTGGACAAGCGAGCGTATTTTCCTGAAATTTGGATCAAACCGGCGGTTGAATCCGACTTGAAGTTTTACCTTTGCCTTCTCCGCTGCACTAAGGGCGGCTTCCGTTTCTTTAAGGGAAAAGCTTACTGGTTTTTCACAGAAAATATGTTTTCCTGCGGCAGCCGCTTCCATGATCATTCCGGCATGTGTATTGGTCGGAGAACAAATAAAGACTGCATCGATCTCGGGATCATTCAAAATTTGGCGGTAATCTGAGGTTAATACTTTAATTTGTTTGTCCTTCGCCCATAATTCAAGGTGATCCACTACTATATCTGACACACTCTTCACCTGAATATCAGGAACCAGCCTTAAGTTATCCACATGCAATTTGCCAATTCTTCCAGCACCAATTACTCCTACATTCAAACTCATGTTTCTCCTCCTCCTTAAGCAGTTTCCATTTTTGAGTTAAGCGCTTTCCTTAAACTTTAATCCCACCTGGTAATTTATACCACGATAAGAAAGTCATTATTTTAGTTAAGCGCTTAACTTAAAGGCCAAATAAAAGTGCCGATTAATGTACCGGCCTTTTTATACATCCCTTACGTCAATAACCGATTCACGCTCAATTAATCTCGGTGTCAATAAAATTCGATGTCCTTGCAAATCCGGCTGTTCTATAGATTTCAGCAGCTGCTGAATGGAATAACGGGCCAGATCCGAAATGGGCTGGGCGATCGTAGTCAACCCAGGGTCTGCAATTTCGGCATGAATGGTATTATCAAAACCGATCACAGAAATATCATATGGAATGGAAACATTCGCTTTGCGCGCTTCATTCATGAATACGGCTGCGATTAGATCGGTTGAAGCAAAAACGGCAGTGGGCTTTTTCTCCATCTGAAGAATTTTGCTGGCCGCTTGTTTTGCATTCTCAATTTTTGATACCGCATCAATAACGGACGAGCCTTCCAATTCAATCCCCTGATCATGAAGTGCCTGTTTAAATCCTTTTAGCCGAAGCAGGCCGCTTGCTCTATTCAGCTCTGTAATGACTGCCATTCTGCGATGCCCTTTAGCCAGCAAGTAGCTTCCTGCAAGGTATCCGCCTCTCGTGTCATCCGTGCTTACCACCTGGGCAGACAAAGCCATATGGTCAATCGAAAACATGACATGAGGGACCTTACGGTTCTGCAGCCTTTGAAATGCACTTAAGTCTTTAGGCTCGGTGGCAATAATAATGCCGTCCACCTGTTTTTTTAACAGCAGTTCGAGATATTCTTGTTCCCGTTCCATTTGGTAATCTGTACTGCATAAAATAATTGAATAGCCAATTTCGCGTGCATTATTTTCAAGCGCTCGGGCTACCTCAGCAAAAAATGGATTGGCAATATCAGGGACAAGCACACCAATCGTATATGTTCTTTTTCCGGTAAGCGCAGCAGCCAGGCTGCTGGGCTGATATTCAAGCTGCCGCATGATATCAAACACTTTTTTCTTCGTCTTGTTACTGATATGCCCGGTATTATTTACTACTTTGGAAACCGTAGCTATTGAGACACCCGCCTTTTCGGCTACATCATAAATGGTAGGCTTCATGTTGGTTTAAACTCCTCAAAACTTTCCTTTTCACTATTCTATCATGCCAGAAAGGACACGGGTTAGTTTCGGTTTTTATTTTGAAATCTTCTTCAGGAATTCCAGTTTTTCTTCTGCATTGTCTTTTGTAATTATATCAATCCCGCTGTCGATGCGGTTCTTAACTTTTTTCCCTTTAATGGCTTTCAAGGCATTCTCAACCCCTTTGTAGCCCATGTTATACGGGCTTTGGGCAATTGTTCCTGCAAGGCCGCCGTCTAAAATGGATTTTACCGCTTCCTCTGTTCCGTCCGTCCCAATGATTTTTACATCCAAATTCTTGGCTTTTACAGCGCGAAGCGCACCAAGGGCCATATCGTCATTTGCGGAGAACACACCTTTAACATCCTCATTTTTTTCCAGGATATTCTCCATTACAGACATTGCCTTTGTTTTATCGCTGTCAGCAGGCTGTTTGGATACCACTTCCATTCCGGCTTTTTTAAGAGCTTCCTCTGCCCCTTTAATCCGTTCGTCCGTGGCCGGGTTTCCAAGAGCCCCCTGGATCAGCACGACTTTATCCCCTTTTTTGAGCATGGAGGCCAGCAATTTACCGCCTTCTTGTCCCGCGGTAAAGTTTTCTGTTCCGATAAATGTTGTCTTCCCTTTAAAATCTGCATTTGAATCAATCAGTAGAACCGGCACTTTAGATTTAACGGCACTTTCCAGGGACGGCGCAACCGTTTCAGGCTGTGACGGTGCAACAACAATGGCTCCCGGAGACTGGCTTAGCTGGTCTTCAATCATGTTCACCTGCTGCATGACTTCCGATTCCGCGTTGGGACCTACTACATTAACATTGACACCATGCTTTTTACCTGCAGCTTTCGCCCCCGCCTCGACATATTTCCAATAAGGGCTGGATAACGTTTTCAAAACAACGGAAACATTTTCATCTCCTCCCCCTGAACCATTTGCTTTATCGCCGCTGCAGCCAGCAGTCAGTGCCATGCAAGAAACAGCTACTGCTGCACCAAACAGTTTAAACTTTTTACTTATCATGATTGAATTCCCCCATTTTTTGATTTTCAAAGTCTTCCATCCTACTTCTTTTTGTTTTTGCGCTGGCGAAGAACGTCTACATAAACAGCCGCGATAATAACCGCACCAATTATTGTCATCTGGAAATCGGCGGATACGTTCAGCAAGTTAAGCCCGTTTCTCAGCACGGCGATAATGAGAGCACCAATTAATGTACCCCATACAGTACCCACGCCCCCCAGGAAGCTAGCTCCACCGATAATGACGGCAGCTATTGCATCAAGTTCGTAGGAAAGTCCTGCAAGCGGGAAGGCAGAGTTAACACGGCCAACCATGACGAGGCCTGCAAGTCCTGCCATCAAACCACTGATCGTATAAACAATAATCAGTACCCGATCCACATTGATCCCAGAAAGGCGGGCCGCTTCAGGATTTCCACCAATCGCATAGATATAGCGCCCGGTTTGTGTTCTTGTTAAAAAAATATGGAAGATGACATACACTGCAATGACGAGTATAAAACTCACAGGGATAGGACCGACAAATTCTCTTCCGATAAATTGAATCATGTACGGAAAGCCAGCAATCGGTGCAGCCGCTGTAATGATCAGCGCGATCCCGCGGGCAATGTTCATCGTTCCCAAAGTTGAAATGAACGGATGCGGAAGACGAAGTTTGGTTAATAATATTCCGTTAAACCAGCCGAACCCCGAACCCACGCCAAGACAGACGAGAATCCCGATAAAAGGATTGCTGCCCATGTTCACTGTGGTAACACCCATCAGCATCACTGAGATAGCCAGTACTGAACCAACAGACAAGTCGATCCCTGCGGTTAAAATCGGAAGCAGCATTCCGATGGCCAGCAGCGAATTGATCGATGACTGGCGTGCAATGTTCATCACATTGTTTACCGTCAGGAACCTGTCAGACAATACTGTTAAGACGACTACCAATAAGACGAGGCCAATCAGCGGCGCGAACTTGCTTAGTATATTTTTGATCGTTAGGTTCTTTTTTACTGTACCATTTTCCTTTTGAACAACGATTTCACTCATATTTTCACCCTCCTGTAGCCGCTTTCATAATTTTCTCCTGAGAGGCATCTTCAATTTTAAAATTAGCGGTAAATTTCCCCTCACTCATGACAAGCACACGGTCGCACATTCCGAGAATTTCTGGCAGCTCTGACGAAATCATAATGACAATCGCTCCGTTTTCAACAAGGCGGTTCATTAAGCGGTATACCTCCACCTTTGCCCCTACGTCAATTCCTCTTGTCGGTTCATCAAAGATGAAAACTTTTGCTTGGGTGCACAGCCATTTGGCAATGACGATCTTCTGCTGGTTCCCGCCGCTTAAGTTGCGGGCATTCAATTCCAGGTTATTCGGCCGAACCTTCAGTTCATTAATATAATTTTCCGATTCCTCACGTATGGCATTCAAATCAATCAATCTGGATTTACCAGTAAATTTCTTCATGTTTGCCATAACGATATTGAAGTCCAGCTTTTGATCAAGAAGAAGCCCTTCCCCTTTCCTGTCCTCTGTGATAAAAGCAATCCCGGAATTAATGGCATCCCTTGGAGACTTGATCTTTACTTCTTTCCCATCAATAAAGATCTTGCCATTCTTGCTTGAATCCGCTCCGAAAATGGCTCTTGCAAGCTCCGTACGCCCGGCGCCAACCAGGCCTGAAATACCTATGATTTCGCCATACCGGACAGAAAATCCGACAGGTTCCTGAGTCCCTTCCACCTCAAGGCCCTCGACCCTGAACCCTTCTTTGCCAAGTGTAAAGTTTTGTTTGGGGAATTTTTCATCCAAAGAACGTCCAACCATCAATTCTATCCAGTAATCCGTTTCTGTTGTTCTCACTTGTAATGTATCAATCTTGAAGCCATCTCTTAGAATGGTAATCCGATCGCCCAGCCTTCTGATCTCTTCCAACCGGTGGGAAATGAAAACAATAGCAATCCCTTTCGCCTTCAGAGACTCCACACAGTTATACAGCTGGTCTACTTCCTGGGCACTGAGGCTGGAAGTAGGCTCGTCCATAATAATCAGTTTTGCATCCAAAGCAAGCGCTTTGGCTACTTCAACGAGCTGCTGCTGGCCGATCCCCAGTCTCGAAACCTGCATATCTGCAATATTAGGGTTTTGGCCGAGCATCTTTAAGCAACGCTTCGCTTCCTCATGCATGGCGTTGTGATCAAGCAAAGATCGTTTTCCACTGCGCTTTAATTCCCTGCCAAGAAAAATATTTTCATAAACTTTGAGCTGGGGAATGAGGTTCAGCTCCTGATAGATGGTCGCAATCCCTAAATTCATGGCATCAACGGGAGTATTAAGGTCTACCATTCTACCTTCCCAGTAAATCTCCCCTGCATCTTTCTGATAGGCTCCAGTTAATATTTTAATAAGTGTAGATTTTCCGGCCCCATTTTCACCGAGCAGAACATGGACTTCCCCCGCCTTTACATCAAAATCAATCCCTTTGAGCACATGGTTTTGATCGAAACTCTTTTTAATTCCTCTGATCTCGAGAAGACTTTTTGTTTCAACGGCCATATCCAAGCCCCTTTCTTTTTAAACGTCCACCAAACGAAGGAAAGCGCTTACCTTTAATGCCTAAAAATTAACCAACGTTCACCAAAATCGAATTATTCTCCAGTGATTCATAGCTTTTTTCCAGATAGCGAGCCATGTCCACTGAATGAGCTGCATTATAGGCCGGCTGTTTATTCTTGAGGATGCATTCATGAAAATGCTCGACTTGGTTTAAATATTGGTCATCCGAATGTCTTTCCAGTAATATTACATGATAATTGCTGTCCCTTACCGTTACCTTCCCAAACCCATCACTGGATTCATCCGGACGGAAGGAGGAATCCACTGTTATGGAGCCCTTAGAACCGATAATTTCATAACGGTTAATGAATGGCATCTCCATTGATGCAAAGATCTCAGCTATCCGCCCATTTTCATCAGCCATTACACAGGTGGACGTAATATCAACTCCATACTTTGAAGGAATTCGTGCCGTCATGGAGAGGTTTGCCGGTCTAAAGCCAACGATCTGGGTTACAGCATGAATTCCATAACAACCTACATCCCGCATCGCCCCTCCACCAAGTTCCCTGGATAGGCGGATGTCCTCATCGTTATCAAGCATCCAGGAAAAATGGGCTTTTACATGGCGCCATTCACCGATTACTTCTGATACAAGAAGCTCTTTTACTCTTTCATGCTGTTTATGAAACTGATACATGAAAGCTTCCATAAAGACAACATCATTTTTATCGGCCGCCTCTTTAATGGCAACCATCTCAGCCTCTGTCAATGCCGCTGGTTTCTCCAGAAGAACATGCTTTCCATGATTCATCGCCTTCACTGCCCATTCTGCATGGAGAGCATTAGGTAGCGGTATATATACAGCATCTATGTACGGGGCTTTTAAGAGTGCATCATACCTTTCGTAGATTTCAGGGACTTGAAAACGTTCTGCTTTCCCTTTGTTTTTGGAAGCAACTGCAGTCACAAATCCATGGCCTGAACGTCTGAGGGCTGGAACAAGCTGATCATAAGCAATATTGGCTGCACTCAGAATTCCCCATTTAATCTGCGTCATAAATAGTTGATCCTCCTCTCATCAGCGAACCAAAGGAGGGGCTGTAACAGGATACTGGACGGTTTTAAGCTCCCCCGTTTCAAAGGCTTCTTTGCATGCGTAGCCCAAACAAGTAGAAAGAACGCCGTCTTCAACAGTAACTTCAGGCTGCCTGTTTTCCAGAATGCAGGATATAAACTCTTCCGCTTCACTTAAATAGGCCTGTTCAAAACGTTCAAGGAAGCCGTCTGAACATTCATTTACCGCTCCGCTTTCGTCAAAGACCGTAACCCTGTTCTTTTCAGGAACCGTCCCGATTCTCAAACTGCCTTTTGTACCGATAATTTCAGTTTCAATATGGTAACCATGCGCACAATTGCGGCTGGCAACAAAAATGCCCATTTTATTATTTTCAAATTTAACGAGAGCTGCTCCCGTTTCTGCATCATTCAGCTCTTCAAATTCTGTATAGGCATAATTCCCACCGATCGCCCACACCTGCCGGGCCTCCGCATTCAGAAACCAACGTGCCAGATCCAAATCATGAACGGCCATGTCCAGGAATAAACCGCCGCTGTAATTCTTTTTGGCAAACTTCATAAATCCGTCCATCGCCTTTGCGGGATCAAGCCCATAACAGCGGATTAAAACAGGCTCGCCAATCTTGCCTTCCTCTATCTTCTTTTTCGCATAAGCATAGGAATGGTCGTATCTCCTCATAAAACCGAGCATAAACACCTTTTCTTTATTTCTGTTTACCGCTTTCTGAACCCGAATCGCTTCCTCCAAGTATAAACCAAGTGGTTTTTCACTGAACACGTGAAAACCGGCGTGTAGTGCTTTTTCAATTTGCTCACAGTGAAAACCGGACGGAGTTGCAATGAAAATGGCATCCAGTTCTTTATTAGCCAGCATCTCATCGTAATCTGTGTAAGCATATGGAACATTCCACTCTTTTTTCACCTGTTTCACGGCTTCAGAGTCTATGCTGCAAACAGCGGCCAACTCACAAAAAGGAATCCGGAATGCCAAGTTTTCCGCATGCTGCCTGCCCAGCCTGCCCAGTCCGACAATCCCCACTTTAACTATTGTTTTATGCAAGAGCTTCACCTCACTTCAAATAATTAAGCGCTTTCCTAAAATAAAAAAGTATCTATTCCTAAACGGACAATAAAACTATGCAATTAAAAACTATTTTTGCACTAGTTGTAGGAAGTAAAATAGGAAAGCGCTTTCCTTTTACTTATTATACTTTTCTGACTATTTATGAGTCAATATAAATTTTTGAATTCAGAATGAAATACCTTTGTGCATCACTTTATGAACGATCCCTCTTGGCAAAAGCCGATAATCTCGCCCTATACTGAGACCCTTCTGAAGGACTACTTTTCCACAGAGCAAGCATAAAATTCAAGCTATCAGACACAAGATATGAGTACAGCAGGTATGAAAAGAATTGTGGGAACTAAACTATAGGGTTGAAATAAGTTCAGGAGAGAAGTGAGGAATAAAAAAAAGATTTAAGATTTGAAAACTATAAATGTTTATATTATATATATAAGGAATATAGTAGAAAAAGGGAGTTTGGGCCACTAACCAATACTCCCAGTATGAAGTGCAGTGGCTAAGTAAATAAGGCAACAAAAAAGTAATCTATACCTGCATTGGCCGTGCAGGGTGGGTTGTTTTTTTGTGTTGGTAACCGCGGATTACTACGACATTTTCCCCCTGGTTTATTTGGGAACGTTCCCAATGATATTGAGTAGATAACTTAAAACATGCTTTTATCCAATCTTAACATGAATGATATTATCAGTTAATAGGCAACCTTATTTTCTCTTTATTTACTTCACTGTTCTGAGCATCACTTATACTTGCCACTTAATGCCACTTTGTTAACAGGTCCACCCATCAAACGCCATCATAGATACTTATCGCAAGAATAAGTGCTTCTGCTTCTTAGTAAACACTATCCCCAACTTTCTTTCATAATGCTGGAAAAACAATAATAAATAAAGCTGTTTGACATATCCCTAATGTAATATGTCAAACAGCTTATTTTGTTTTTTAAAAATTAGGTCGTCATCCTATTCTTTAATAGATTTTAAAGTATAAAGTTTATGCCACTTAACATATGTTTCTTGCTTTAAGCTTAACCTTTTACAACCCCTGCTGTCATTCCTTTTACTAATTGCTCTTCTAATAACATGTAAATAATAAAAATATCAACATCTCCATTTAGCACAGCTATTAAAAAAGTAACTTTTGTTTCTTTATTGCATTAACAATCTCATCCGCTGTTACCAAATAGGCATATCTTCTCGGGAAAGTGAGGGGGAAGAACGGCGTTTGGGGTTCTTTAAGGAAATCAATATGCGATAAACGCTTCTCATATCCATGGACAATTGAAAATTATAAAAAACAATGAAGAAGAAGTGAGTGCAACTCACTTCTTCTTTAGATTCCTTACATCATACCTTTAACCGGAAAGTAACCTATTTCTCTTTAAGAAACGATCCATTCGATTCAAATTATTTTGGCAGTGTGAAAAACTCTGTACTTACACTATAATTCCCTGCATATCTACCGAGTGCACTTAACTTCTCTAAGTTAACCTTATAATTACCCAAATAGTATTGATCTTGGATGTGATAACGAATCATTTGTCCAATGACTAAATGGTCAGTGCCAAGTGGAATGATTTTCTCTAGCCGGCATTCCATTTGGATCGGTGCTTCCTTTACACGCATTGGCTTCACTAAGTCACTAGGAATGGGAGTTAACTGCGCCTCCTCAAATTCATTAACATGACGGGTAGAATTTTCAGCTGTTTTCTGCATTTGATTACCTAATTCAGATGATACCACGTTAATGACAAACTCTTTTTGTGAGCGTATATTCTGAAGTGTGTCCTTTACTGTTCCTTCACGTTCGCCTGTCTATTGAAATACATAACAGGGGAGGTTGCCTTGATGCCACTGTGAAGAAACTGTATGGAGCGAGATTTAATTCCCCTTCTTCAGAAATCGTCGATACCCATGCGATTGGCCGAGGAACAACTGCACCTGTTAACAATTTGTATACGTCTTTTGCTGCGAGCTGAGATGGGTTAAATTGCACGGGCTTTCTCTCCTTTTCCTTCACTTTTTCATTGTAATAAAACGTTCCACCCCTACTTTTAACGGATGAAAAGATTAGTATTCATTTAGTTGTAACTGGGATAGGCGATAAGTATGATGATCACTAGAACATGGCTGCCCAGTCGAAATCTCAAACGTCTTTTTTGATAGATTCATAACGATCGAAAAAACGGTACAACTGGCTGAAATCCGTCCTAAGTCTACTGGATATAAATCACCGTGGCGGCAAATTGAATCTGGGTAGCCGAAGTGATCTGTAAATATATGATTGAGTGTCTGCTCATCGATATCAGATTTATGTGTGGATAATAAATTAAGAGAACGCCAATAACGGACAAAGGTGTCAGGGAATTTTTCTCTGGCAGTATCTAAAAAATCCATCCGCTTACTTACAAAATGATTGGTATGGTTGATTGTCCCTGCAGATGGATATAATACATCAAAATCGGTACATGTTGATTCAATATCGAATGCGACACCTTCATCATCCGCAACTAGAAAATTAGCAGCTGTTCCGCGTCGTAATCTTGCAACTTGTCCGACTGCTTGTGAGATCGATTTGCTGTTTAAAATCCCCCGAAGAACGATATGAATGGGAACTCCCATGGTATTGTTTTTTGTTCCAAGCAAATTTAAGCAAACACCTAGACCTTCACTATTCATTCCAATCTTCCCAACAATCCCTGCTTCTGTAGCCATTAATATTTTTGGCCGCGGGGTTTGATCAATTTCTAGAATGATGATTCCTGGCTTAATAACATCATTCCAATCCCAATTTTGACCAAGTAATGTTTCATTGTTTTTAGTAACTTCTGGCAGAACAGCAACACTTGTGCAGCCATCTGTATTTAAAATAATTTCACTTCTTGAATTTAATGCTACAATATCCAGCAATGGCTGATTCGATCCTTCGCTTATTCCAATGATCTCATTCATGATTTCCTGGTCATATTTTTCAATCCAAGGAATATAATCGGCAGCACGGTTTGTCGCGGTAGCCCAATCTACACCAGCCATATCCATGAAAATCTTTTTGTAGGTATTTATATTGTGAACGATTTGCTTTTTAGCTTTCATTCCAATTTGCCGGCCGCGTTCAAGTGCAGAGCCACTTACTTGGATCAATGGAAAAGGCTGCAATGTGGTTCCCCCTAATCAAGAATATGGTAACTTCGTAATTTTGGACCTATACTCTTAAATCTCTACTAACTGTTCACTGCGATATAAAATTCCACCATCAATCATGGTGATTTCGACATGTAAATCTTTGATCTTGGTTTGATCAACTTTTAAAATGCTTTCGTTTAAGACAACGATATCTGCCAGTTTGCCGACTTCAAGGCTCCCTTTAACCTTTTCATCAAAACTGGCATATGCCCCGTTCCAAGTGTATGCACGAATCGCCTCGACTACATCTACACATTGATTCTCTCCTACCATTTTTCCTGACTTCGATCTTCTATTAACTGCGGCATGAATACCAAGCAAAGGATCGCTGTAGGTCACTGGAGTATCAGAACCAAAAGCAGCGATGATCCCTTTATCAATATAATCACGGGCGGGATACATCACGTTCACACGCTCTCCATAATACTGCCTATATACATCACCGTTGACGTACATAAACACTGGATTCGGAATAATAACGACACCAAGATCTTTCATTCTCTGCTGTAGATCAGGAGAAGCGATCCCAGCATGCTCAATACGGTGTCGATGGTTATCACGGGGATGCTCTTGTAGTGCCGTTTCGATACAGTTTAGAAACATTTCAATGGCGCGATCACCTTGTGCATGTGCTGTTATTTGAAATCCCTTTTTATGGGCATTACCTAAAATACGATTTAACTCTTCTTGACTGTAGTAAATAATACCATGGTCATTTGGATTACTAGTATAAGGTTCTCGTGTAGCGATCGTTGGTCCGGTGCTGCTGCCATCGGTAAAAAGTTTGGCTGGTCCAATTTTAAAATGATCATCTCCAAGACCTGTTATCGGGCCTGCTTCAACCATTTGATTAACGAAATCATGTGAATTAGTTAAGGAGCCAATCAACGCATACACCCTTACTCGTATATCTTTTGACTGAACGGCCTGTTGCATAATACGAATATTTTGAGAGCCTTCACCATATCCACCTGCATCATGAATGCTTGTTATCCCTGCCCGGATGAACTCATCTGAAGCAAGCTTCATTGATTTTTTGAGCTCTTCTTCACTGTATTTAGCAACCTGAAACATTTGCATATGCGCGTTTTCAATCAGTTTCCCCGTTAATTTGCCATTATCATCCCGCTCTATAATGCCACCTCCAGGATCGGGTGTAGTTTCATTCATGTTAGCCAGTTCCAATGCTTTGCTATTAGCTATGCATGTATGATTACACGTACGAATGATAACAATGGGATGCTCGTTTGAAATTTCATCTAATTCTTCCCTGGTGGGGAAACGGCTTTCGTCTACCTCTTTTTCATCAAATCCCCAAGCACGCACCCAGTTGCCTTTAGGTGTTTCTTCTGCCTTTTTCCGCAAATCTACAAATATATCATGAAGAGATTTAATATGAGGATTAATACAGCTTACCCCTAATAGGTTTGTCCCATAAATGGTGAGGTGTAAATGAGAATCTATAAAGCCAGGCAGAAGTGTTTTTCCTTGCAGGTCGATCACTTGTGTTGCTTCTCCGATAAATTCCGTAACCTCCTGATTAGATCCGACAGCCACAATGCAGTTATTCTTGACAGCTACAGATTCTACTATCGAATTCTTTTCATCTACTGTAATAACTTCCCCATTGACAAACACAACATCGGCTTTCATAAACACATCCCTTTCTACTTTTAAAGTATTCTGAATGTCGTTTGAGGCCCGTGATTCCAAATCGTCGTAAGAAGCCCATTCTTTTGGGAAATAATTGATTCCATCTTTGACCGTCCAAAGATCCGAAAAATTGAGCTTTAAGAAATACTGCTTTTCTTAATTTCATTTACATGAAGTGTGCTAACAGCCCTGTTCTTAGTGACAAGACTAACTACGAGCGTAACGATTACATTTATTAGTAAGCCTACCACTCCGGTACTAATGTCGTTGATTGCGTGTGGTACATTTGGTATGAAAGTGCTTATCTTTACCCCTGTTATCGTCACATAAAGAACTACGAGAACTCCCGCGACTATACCTGCAATTGCACCATATTTATTGGCAACATTGTTTTTCGATAAGCTGAAAATCAACGCTGGCGCCAGTTGAGTGATAATACTGTACGCTACGATATTTAATATGGCCAATGCTTCTCCCCCAGTTATAGTTAAAACTAAAGCGACAAAAGATAGTCCAACAATAAACACCTTTGAGGCAATCAATTGTTGTTTTTCAGTGGCCGCTGGCACAATCACTTTATAAAAGCTTTTTGTTAAACCAATTGATGCAGCCATGAGCATAACAGAAGCAGGAACTAAAGCAGTCAATAGACCGGCTGCTCCGATTAGGCCGATTACCCAAGGATCAAATGTTTGAATGGCGAGCCTTAAAAGCGAAAGGTCTCCATCCGCTCCTTGCAACCCTGGAATTTGTACTACTGCGGCAAATCCTATAAAGAAGACAAAAAGCAACAGTAAAGTGTACAAAGGTAAAGTGATCGCATTTTTGCGAATGGATTTTTCCCCATCCGCGGATAAAACGACCATGAATGAATTAGGCAGTAAATAAAAGCCCACAGCATTTAAAAGAACGGTTGAGATAAACCAAGAATTACTAAGACCCTGGTCCGTCAACGTTAACAATTCAGGTTTAACGGCCTGAACGGACTCAAACATGGGTTGGATCCCACCAAAATAATGCATGGGAATAAATATACCCATAAATACGACAATCGCCAAAATCATAAAATCTTTCACTACTGCTGTCCAGGCAGAGCCATGGATACCAGATACCATGACATAAGTGGTTACGACGATGGCACCGATAAAGCTGGCAGCTACTGGGGAAATCGCTCCGTAAGAAGCCTCCGCGACAATGATTCCTAACCCTTTAAATTGAATGACTATATATGGAACCAGGGCTAAACATCCCACAATAGCCACAACCACACCCACTACCTGACTTCTGTACTTCGATGCAAAAAAGTCAGGCTGAGATATAATATTATGTTCTTTCGCATATCTCCAAACTTTGGGC
This sequence comes from Fictibacillus sp. WQ 8-8, assembly GCF_024494405.1. Lineage (NCBI taxonomy): Bacteria > Bacillati > Bacillota > Bacilli > Caryophanales > Fictibacillaceae > Fictibacillus > Fictibacillus sp. WQ 8-8. The sequence goes on along the minus strand of NZ_JAMXKG010000010.1, from coordinate 112,719 downwards.
GCAAGCCAATAAGATAGTACATAAGCTAAAAAAATATATGTAGGTACATAATAAGCCGCTGCTCCTTTTGAGTAGGCCCACCCACTTCCACCTAGAAACGTAAACGTGGTATAAACCTCACCAGCAATCAGCAAAAAAATAAACAAAGTTCCGAAGCCCCTGCCTCCAATGGCAAATTGCTCCATATCCATAACTTTTCCTTTTCTTGCGCGTATGCCTAAATAAAGAGCCAGGATCAAGAATACAAAAATGATGAATAATGATAGGTTCATTCTACATCGCTCCCTTTATTGTCAGGATCAAGCTTATATACAATCATTAAAATAGCAGCAGACAGCACCATCCAAGATACAATCCAAAATAAGAGAAAAGGCATCCCTAGTACATAAGGCTCGATCCTGTTTGCTAACGGCATGAAACCTAATACTCCGATAAAAGGCAAAAAGAGCAACAGTTTAATGGATTTCAAAACATACCCTCCTTTTAGATACTATTTACTGAATCTATGATTTTGTGTATTTCCAAAATGGATCTTTATTTCACAAAACATCCGATTCATGAACAATCTGATTTTTCACTAACCCTTTACTTTGGTATACTATTTCACCATCAATCATCGTTGTCTCCACGCGTAGATCTTTAATTTTAGTTAGATCCGCATGTAAGATGCTGTCATTTAAAATAACGAGATCAGCTAACTTTCCAACCTCAATGCTTCCTTTTATGTCTTCATCAAAACTCGCATATGCCCCGTTCCATGTGTATAGTCGAATAGCTTCCATTACGCTGATTGATTGATCCTTCCCTATCTCCATGCCTGATCGGCTTTTTCGATTAACCGCCACATGAATTCCTAGTAAAGGATTATAATCGGTAACTGGTGCATCTGATCCGCCGGCTGTCATGATGCCATTATCAATAAAATCACGTACAGCATACATGTGATTCACACGATCACCATAATGGTGGACATATATGTCTCCAAATTCATATGGAAATGGAGGATTTGGAATGGGTATTACCCCTAGCTTTTTCATTCTCTCCTGTAAATCAGGAGCAGAAATGCCCGCATGTTCGATTCGATGGCGATGGTTTTCCCTAGGAGATTCCTCCAGTGCCCTCTCGACACAATTCAAATACATCTCGATGGCTTTATCCCCTTGTGCATGTACAGTAATTTGATAGCCTTTTTTGTGTGCTTGACCTAAAACTAGATAGATTTCCTCCTCACTATAGTAAAGAATTCCTGAATTATTAGAATCACTGGTATATGGAACACGGGTGGCAATTGTAGGTCCGGTGCTGCTACCATCCATAAACAATTTAGCGGATCCCACTTTGAATCTCGCATTTCCTGTCCCTGTCACGACACCCGCTTTGATCATTTTATCTACAAATTCATGGGAATTATTTAAGGAACAAATCATGGCATATATGCGAACACGGATATCATTATCCATCACAGCTTGCTGGAGCAATCGGTAACTGTCTGGACCATATCCGCCTGCATCATGAATACTTGTAATACCAGCTGCAACGAAATGATCCGAGGCAATTTTCATGGCCTTTCTTAATTCACCATCTGTGTAACTGGCAACTTCATTTATTGCCATGTTTGCCGCTTCAATCAATCGTCCTGTCAGTCCTCCTCCTTGATCACGCTCATAAACTCCTCCTTTAGGGTCCTCTGTATTTTCGCTAATTTGCGCTAGCTCTAATGCCTTGCGATTTACTACACTAATATGTCCGCAAGTTCTCGAAACGATAATAGGATGTTCTACTGAAATGGCATCCAGTTCACCGATCGTTGGATAACGCTTTTCTTTTACAGCCGTCTCATTGAAACCCCAGGCACGTATCCATTCACCTTTAGGAGTTTCCAGAGCTTTTTTTCGCAGGTCATCTAACATAACCGCAACAGAGTCGACGTGCTCAGCTTTACAGCTTACCGCTAACTGGTTTACGCCATATAATATAAGATGAAGATGAGAATCGATGAATCCCGGAAGGAGCGTTTTTCTTTGTAGATCAAATATTTCTGTTTGTGAGCCGATACAATCTTTAACTTCCTCATTTGAACCGACAATTACGATTCGATTTGACTTTACCGCTACAGCCTCAACTACTGTATTTCTTTCATCTACTGTTATAACTTCCCCATTTATAAACACCACATCGGCCTTCATAAAAACATCCCTTCTACCTTTAGATTGAAAGAGTCTTTGGAGGTACCGTTGTTCCCAATGATGAAATTTCGTAAGAATTTGGAACTTCACTTGAGCTTATACAGGTAAATATTTCCATAACATTAGTTTAAATGTATGATGGAAATTCATTGTTTGGCTGAAGATTCTTGAGGCATGATTTTCTTCATGTAAGCGGAGGATTTTTTACATAAAAAGAGAATGCTTAAGGGTCTCCTGCCGATAAGCGGCGATTCTCCAATTACTATACAACGATTATAAAATTCTGAATATTTTAACTATACCTCCTTTACCATAATTTTTCACTATACATTACGTAAAAACATTTGGATGCTAAACTTTACATATTGTCGAAAATCTATGTTAATTAGACAAAAAAATTATCTCAATTCGTTCTTTTTCGCGTTATTCTTAGTAGTCATTGCAGTCTCATGTTGAAGATTCGAATTGGATTTCAAGCATCTGTCTAAATAAACCGCAAGGCAGGCGTAAGCACCTGAAATAGTCACAAATCATATACAGTCAATCCACTCATTTACATTAAAAAAACCTTCAGTTAATAAAGGTTTTTTTAATGTAAGCTATATCTTAAACAAAGCTTCAATATTAAAAAGCAGTGCGTTTCTTATGAAATCGCACTGCTTTTTTGAGTGTATAAAGGGAGCTTGTCCATCAAAACTACTTTTTGTTCTTCTTCCACCCTCATCGCACCTGAGAAAAGGCCCGATAAAGGGCCTTTTTCGACTAAATACTTATGTTCTTTGTTAGTGATTATATTATGTGGTTAAAATGAATCGGTGTTAAACCCTTATTCAGTTAATGCATATCAATAAGTCACTGTCATATAAAACAGCCTCTCTGTTCTTACCGCTAAATGAAACATAGCAGACTGTTTTACCTTCCCTGGTTTGCTCCATTTTTATGACTTTTCCTTTGCCTTTTAAAAAATCTTCCTTGTAGCTTCGATCCTCTGTTGTATCAGATTTGTTTATGATTACCTTTACTTCATCGCCAATTACTACACTTGTAATCTCGCTATAAGGTTCATCTACTGTAGCTTCGTAATCAGCTTCCGTCATTACTTCGAATAGGTCTATTTGTTCCATATGCAAGTGCTTACCCCTTGTTTTTCGTCATTACTTCCTTAAGGTAGATCCTCAAAAAATTGATAAAGTAATCCAGTATATTCTCCACGCCTTGATCTTAAACGATGGATATCTCAGGTGACAAGTGAAAGCTTTTGAAAGCGACTGGTTTGAATATGGTTAATGATTAAATTCATTCGTTTTTAAGCTCCAATAACCTGCTTAAAGTGATAAACCCACCGTATTTTTATATGTATTTTTCATTACTTAATTTTTACTCATTTCTCTTCAGCTTCCTGCCCTTTAATTCAAATTAGCACTTGCTGGCCTATGTAAAACAGAACTTACAAATAAGCGTTTAAGTAAGATCTAGGAGTTTAGTAGTATTTTAAAATAATTCTATAACAGTTGTTGACGATTCTTATCTGTTATAATACAATGAATTTAATTAAAAAACAGGAGGTAATGCTGAATGTTGACGTTGGAATTTTATCGTAATTTACCAAAGAAGCAATGCCGGGAATGCGGAAAAACGATTGAGGAACAGCATGAATCATACGTTTATGAATGTGAGAGATGCATGGGACAACATGAAGCATAGGTGATCGTCAATGAATAATTTATGCAACTCCTAATACCCTGTTTGCCGTGAAAAGGTGAGCAGGGTATTATCTGTTATAAAACAGTTTAGTTTCATAGAGAACAAGATTCTCCAGTAATGAGAAAACCGCCCACCTTATAAAGGAGACGGTTCTCTTAACCTGTAAAGTGCTATACCCATTAATTGAAAATCAAGAATACTGCAAGGAATGAAATCCCCATTCCTAAGATAAAAAGGAAAACCATGTTTTGCCATTTCCGAACAATCGGTTCCACTTTGCACATCAGAGTTTATGTTACTTTCGTTCAGACGTATCACTGAGCAAATAAAAAGACAGGTCTTGGTGACCTGCCCTGTCTTGAATTAATTTCGAAGTGTCAATAACTTATATAAGCTATTATTCTCAATCCTCTTCGCCCTCGTCTTTGTAACGATTTTTTGTGCCATGCCTGGTTTTCCTGGTTTCATTGACATTATGATTCCCCTCTCATTTGTTAACTAACTTTTTCATCATAATGTATTAAAATGAAGAAATTTATAGATTTACCCAATATTTAAAAATTATTACAATCTTAATTTTGGATTTACAAAGCCGGTAATCGGGAAAACAGCATTATACTACTTGTTTTACATAAACTTTTATCAACTCTTGATTCCCCTTGTTTATACGCTTATAGGCATCTTGTGGCTTTGCCTTTTATAGAGATTCATAGAGTATTTATCTTTCCACCATCCAAAAGCCCTTGAAATACAAGGCTTTCAAATTTCTTTTCCTTGTTATTACTTAGATACAATAATTCTCCCTTCCGTTTTTATATTGATAACACCCAACTTCTTTGCATACTCTATCAATACTTCAGCATCCGTTCTAGCATTGGCCGCATCAACGATGAGATCGCTTGGACTAAACATAGTAAACCCATCTCCCCCGTAAAACATATAATTTGGCATAGCTACCTTATATGTTTGCTGAAGATTAAGGGGTTCGTGGTTAACTAGGATATCTCCTACTCGCTCTCTAACAGGTTTATTAGAGTTATAGGAATATTGCATGCCTGAAACTTGTAAAAATCCCCCACTCAGATTTTCTACTCTTGAAACCCCATTCTCAAGCGCAGCACGAATGGTTTCTCCTTTTACATTCGCTAGAATGACTTTATTTCGAAAAGGAAGAATCGTGAAGGCATCACGAAGGGTAAAGTCTCCGGCAGGAATACTAGATCGGATCCCACCACCCTGCATGAAACCGATATCGGCATTGTAATAAGAGCGATAACTATCCGATACAAAATTACCGATATTGGTTTCCTGATACCTCGATTCATGGTTATTCCCATAAATAAGAGGAGTCTCTAATTGGGCGATGGTTTTTCCAAGTTCCTCCTCTAACTTGTTTTGATAATAAGTTGCAAGCTCTTTTAATTTGGGATCCTCTGGTACAGTATGATCGACCTCCAATATTTCTGGTTTCAATTGAATGTCTTTTCCGTGTTTTGTGATATCTAACCGAACCACTGAACCAATGTTTCCTTCTGGAGCCAATATGTAACGATTCTCAAATTTATATATAAATGATTGATCTTCCGCATTTTCTTCTGTAAATACGGCATTAATTTCGGGAACAGCGGCTAATAACTGTTTGTCTTTTTCAACCGTTTCTTGCGTTAGAGCAAAAATGATGTCTACTTTTTCCGATTCCTTCATCCTTTTAACCGCATTCCTTGCAGATTGAATAAGATCCTGCTGAACAACCTGCCCATCTTGTGATGTTGTGTCCATATTATCTGTAAGTCCGATAAATCCGATTTTCATTCCCTTACTTTTAATAATTTTGTAAGTTGGAACATTGGCAAAAGGTTTTCCATAAGAATCTATTAAATTAGAAGAGATCCATTGGAAATTTGACTGCTCGACTAGTTTCTTCGCTACATCCGATCCAAAATCAAAATCATGCTGTCCGAAGTTAGCCAGATTAACGTTGATTTCATTAAAAGCTTGTACCATTGGAAACCCTTGAAACACACCGCCAAATAGCGTTCCGCCCCCGAGATCTCCGCCGAATGTCACAATTGTCTTTTGGTTCTCTTCTCGAACACGATCAATAACTGTTTTAAGTCTCGCAACACCACCGCGATCTCCGTATTGATTCACAACTGGACTTATTTCATGCGCATCATTAAAATACAGCACCGTTGCTTTTTGCGGGTTTTCTTTTGCTGCCGCTCTAAAATCACTCATTAGAAAAGAGCAAATAGCGATGACAGAACTTAATAGGACAAGAAAAAAGCGATTCATAAACATTCTCCTTTGTATTTATTCTATTAAAGTATACAAGTGGTTTGTAACATGAATGTTAAGAATTAGTTAAATTTAACAGAATAGTAATAAAAAAACAGAAGAAAAGAAATCGGCTATAAGCCTGTCTGTTCTGAAAACTGAGACGAGTCGCTCTGAATCTGAAAGAGAAAAAAAAAGACCCTTCATCCGAAAAGTCTAGCTATCGATTACATGCCGCCTGGATAGTCAAACTGGTGAGTAGAAACAATCTATCGGTCTACATATTTGCAGGATTGGATCATGGATCCGCAGTTTCCTCTCGTCTGGCGGACCTGGCCGCTCACAGCATCGATCTGGCAAGGTTCTTAGTCGGTGGGTTTAAAGAAGTAAACGGGATCCTGGAAACATTTATTAAACAGCGGACTTGATCGATTGCATAAGCTCCGTAGCATTGTCTCGAACGAACAATCAGATCCTGCAAGTCATAATTTCACAACACTATGAATTGAAGGAGGAAGAAAAAACAGGCTCTACGCCTGGATCAAAATAAAACGAGACGTCACGATACGCATGAGAATGGGCTATCATAACTCACTATTTCCTTTTTTGGTAACTGCTCTCCCTTGTCATAAATCATATATAGAAGCCCCCACTACAAAATAATCTTAAAGTGTCCCTTTGGCATTCAAAGTAAACTTTAAATGGATGAGTATCATTCCAAAATCTTTCCATTAGAAACTCAAATTGTCCCTTTATGGAATCACTATGCTTAAGTGATGCTATTACATCAATACTGTTATATTTTTCATTTCTTTTATTTGCAAGCACACCTTTATCAGATGGAAGTGATTTAAAAGTTGATAATCTATTACAATTCAAACAATACATATCAATTACTAATGTATTAAAAAACAATTCTTCAAGAATATAAAAATTTTCCTCATTTAATATGTACTCACTTTAAAGAGGGGTTTCAATGATTATTTCCTCTAACTCCTGATTGCCTCATCACTTTTCTCCCAACTAATTAGCTCTTCTTTAACTTCTTTTTATTTCAATTTTATACCATAATTACCAACTTTATCAATATAAAAAGAAGAGAAAGAAATCTTTATGTGTTAATCATTGACTCTTTAGTTTCTTACTGTTTAAAATCATAATGTACTAGGATGTACATCCACTAACCACCTCGGTCACACCAAGTGGTCTTGTTACATCGTCCTCCCCTTTACCAAGTATCCAGCCAAATTCTTTCTTAAGATAACCAATAACGAATACATCTTCATATTGATAGTTAATCACTTTCTGCCAAGAATGAGAACGACGGTCTTTTTCATAAATTGAATTTTAACACAATCAGTTACTACACAATCCTGCTACGTTTGTTCAATAAGTTCCATAAAAAAGAGCATTTCTCCTTCTTAAAGAAATGCACCCGATCGTTGAAGAACAATATTAACAATCGTTCTAGAAATTCCGTCATTTTTTTTTCGTTGACCATATATTTAGATGTTACCAACTGGAGTATCTCTATTATGAAAAGAAGATAAACAATTACTATTCACAGACACAGTGGATGTAAGAAATTCTTAATGATAGAGATGAGATTGATTGTTTTTTCTTCTAGAAATAATCACTTAGATATACCTAAAACAATGAAAGCCCTACCTCTCTTCCATCCTTACGGTTCCTTGTCCGTGCCAGTGTGAATCAGTATTACAAATATCAAGTGATTATTATATCGAGTTTTTTGATAAAACTTCAAATGTTTGTGAGGAAGTTTAAATAATAAAAATGGATTAGATCGTAGAAATAACAAAAGAGGTTAATGTTCTAAAAGTAAGTTGAAGAAGTTGAATGTCTTTGAAATGATAATCATAATATCCCCGAAAAATTTCAGATATTTTTTAGAATGCAATACATTATCTATAATTAACCTTAACAGAAACTTTTTATTTGATTTTCAGTGATTCCTTTAATTACTTCCAGTTCACTAATCAAAAATTCATATGCATTATCCAACATTTTTTTTTCGCTTCCATTAAGTGCTTTATCTTTCTTCATACGCATTAAATCACGTACAACTTCAGCACCTTCCTGTATTTCACCCGTTTTTAGTTTGTCCGTGTTTACTTTATACCTTTGTTTCCACGGTAGTAATCTATCTGATTCTCCATGCTGAAAAATGTGTATAATTTGTTTTAATGCAAGTAGATCAGTAACTGGTCGTATACTTGAACTCAATATTTTACACGTTGGAATCATAACTTGCATATTACTGATTGACATTTTTATAACATAATACTGTTGTTTTTCCTCTGGGAATTCTATTTCTTCTATGGCTTCAATTATACCTACTCCGTGCATTGGATAAACAATGTTATCGCCAATTTGGAACAAATAATCCACCTCCATATATGGTAACCTTCTAAAGGATACCATATATGCGTTTTTTTATCAAATTTTTAATAATAACATGGGATTATTTTCAGTGTCAATAACTTTTTTCAATAAATCAGCTGCAGCCTGTTCGAGCAGCAATTGATATCACTACTCCTTATTTTGTGCCCGATGAAGATATTATCCTTGCTATAAAGACAGCTGTGGCCCGTGGTGTCCGAGATTGAGAAGATGATCTGGACAATCCAGCCTAAACATTCACTCGTTCCAGTTTGGATAATCAGCCTCATCCCGGTAGGTTCGACTAACATATATCCTTTAAAGAACCAATGTTTCTAATGGTGATATCACGGGATTGGCTCACTTTTGCTCATTAGCTTAGACAAGTGTTTTTTTTGCAATGGCTGCAACATCTGAACCCCTTTTACTATAAAAGTAAAAGTAGAGCATGTATAAAAAGAAAATGAGTCAATCAGGAGAAGGATAGAAAACAAGAAATACCTCTCTAATCAGAGTCATGCACAATAATCGTCTATTCCATCCATTCATGAGATCTGAAAGCGTTTTACAATTACCTTATAAAATCTCTTGATTCGTTATACTCCGGAATAGGCCATGAAACCTCCATCAACAGGGACGGTAATGCCTGTAACAAAACCGGAATATGTTTCATCAGCGAGCCAAAGCAGCGTTCCAAGCAAGTCCGCTGGCTTGCCAAACCTTTTCATAGGTGTACCGGCAATAATTTTATTCGACCGGTCTGTATAGCTTCCATCTTCCTTAAGCAGCAGATTCCGATTTTGCGTGGTTAAGAAGAAACCGGGTGCAATCGCATTTACGCGCAATCCCGTTTTGGCAAAGTGAACAGCCATCCACATCGTAAAGTTATTGATCGAGGCCTTTGCCGCGCTGTAGGCGGGTACCTTCGTCATTGGGGAAAATGCGCTCATTGATGAAATATTAATGACAGCCGGTGACTCGGCCTGCAGCAAAGCTTTACCAAACACTTGGGAGGCGAGAAATGACCCGGTGAAGTTACTCGCAAAAACTGTAGAAAATCCGTTCTCATCCAGATCAAAAAATGATTTCCCGGCCGTCTCTTCTTCATAGGTTTCGGAATCGGTAATGGCATCCGGATGATTGCCTCCCGCTCCATTAATTAAAAGATTAACTGATCCAAACGTATCCAAAATTTGATCTTTTGCTTTTTTTAACGATTCCCGATTCAAAACGTCTGTAGAAACAGACAGAGCTGTACCGCCAGACTGTTTAATATTGTCTACAACTTTTTGTCCTTTTTCAGCCGTCCTGTTCAATATTGCAACTTTAACACCATGTCGGGCAAGCTCCTTTGCCATTTCGGAGCACAGCACACCGCTGCCGCCGGTTATTACAGCCACTTTGTTAGTTAAGTTTTCGTGAATAGGAATCATACACACCCACCCCTGTTTTCCGAGATTCATAGGCATCCCATAATCCGTGCAAATACATGATTCCCATCGCGCGGTCATATAGCCCGTACCCAGGCCGGCATTGTTCGCCCCAGATGTGACGCCCATGATCAGGTCTTACATAGCCCTTATAATCTTGTTTGTTTAACTCTTCAACGACACCCTGGATATTAATAGATCCATCCTGTGTGTAATGCGAGGTTTCTACAAAATCCCCATTTTCATAGATTTTCACATTGCGAATATGTGAAAACGGGGCGAGTCCTGCATATTTTTTTGCGATTTCAACCATATTATTGGAAGGGTTTGCTCCCATAGATCCCGTACACATGGTAATTCCATTGGACCAAGAATCAGAAATCGCCCTCAGTTTTTCATAGCTTTGCTCACCGGTAATGATGCGTGGTACGGTTGAGAATTAGTTTATTTGCTGCATGCAAAGTGGATTAGTTATACCAATAAGCAGCAGAAACATCCGCAGAACATCAATGTTTTGATTCAATCTACTTAATAAATGAATCTATACAATCTACATAGAGGAAAACAAAAAAAGGAAGGAAGAGATTTTCCATCTCCTCCTTCTATGAATTACATATAGCCCTTCTCTTTTAAACTTGTATAATCAGCTTCTGCATTTACAATCAAGTGATCCAATACATCGATGCCTAACATCTTTCCGGCTTCAGCTAATCGCTTCGAAACCGCAATATCTTCTCCTGATGGTGTTATATCTCCACTGGGATGCTGATGCGACACAATGATCGAGGCTGAATTGTTCAAAATTGCTGCCTTGAACACCTCTCTTGGATGAACGATACTTGAGTTTAGTGCTCCAACATGACATCTGTGGACTGCTACTACTCTATTTTTTGTGTTGAGGCACATCACGAGAAAAACTTCCCTATCTTCGTCTCCTATTAATGCAGCAGCGATTTTCGCTCCATCCATCGGTGAACGAACGATGTGTCTCTGTCCTTCTCTGACCTCCGCAATAACTTGCTTGATTTGAAGAATTTCATACAGTTTTTCCATAGCTTGAACAGCTCCCTTCTTTGTTTGAAGGCGTATCAATCTTTGCGAAAAGAGCTGTCAAGGGACTTGAAGTTTGTGTAAGTTTTTTGGTGCATTTTCAAAAAAGTTCACAAAGTTTGCGAAGTAAAACGAAGAATCCCTTTACTGTTCTCATGAGCTAACGATTACAATTAGGAGAACAAAGAAGAAAGGTAATTACCCTTTTTAAATACCATTTAAAAAGCACCGCTAATAATTTCAATACATGCTATATGATCTTCAACAATCGCCCCCGATTGTTGAATAAGCTTAATTAGCAGTTCTGCTCTTTACCGTCTTAGTTTTCATAATAAAAAAGACGGGCCCTGTCTTTTTAAGACACAGCTTCTAAGAATTTATTTAATGTCCAGAACATTACTTCCGGCTCCCATTCTCCTTCACCGTGCATAGCGGTCATTACAGGATATATTTCAATGTCTTATTTATTTATTAATAATATCTATACGTTGTGAAGTTCGCTGTTGAACAGTCCCTCTGTATTATAAATTGATATTTTTATTTTGTTGACAAAAACACAAACGTAGACAATATGATCCAATTCGGGAACATGTTTTTCATCAGTTCAGTGAATATATCGGCCTGTAAATCGTTGGAAGGATCTTCCTTTAAAGGGATTCTGTTTTTTGAGAGCAAGGTCATTTGCGTTAGGACACTGAAAATGCCGAACTTACCCTCGATTTTGATGGAAAAGTCGCTTTGTTCGGTGTCCGAAATTAAGGAAAAAAAAATAACCCTTGATATACAAGGGTTTGTGATACTAATAGGTCTATTGACATTGGAAAGGGAAGGTGGATACCAATATATTCCCACTTGATAAACTAGTTAAACCACTTATCGTTTCCTTTTTAAGTTTTTTTCGATAGCCTTAACTTCACTTTCCAATAAGGTGGTTTTTAAAATTATCCAAAGTTCGGTAGGATGGACTTTCTTTGGGTACTTCCTCAAAATTTTTTTGACTTCCATCAACTGACTATACGTTAGTTCACCTAGAATTTGCTCCTTAGTATAAGTGATGATTGTCATCCCCTCTTTTCAGTGAAATGCCCTAAAACATTTGCCAATAAAGTGCGACGAGTAGTATGGGACGGTTCTAAGAACAATCTGGGAAAGGAAAGCGGTCACTTGATCACCTAAAATTCCACTAAGCCTTTAATGGATTAATTTATACTTATGATGAGAAACCACGGTTTTGTTATTGGCAAATTCATGTAGTGTGGAATTTTTGATTATCGTAACGATTACCGCATGTTCACTCACCTTCTCCACTATACCTATAATCCCTTCATCAAAAGAAACTTTCTCACCAATAGCTGCTTTTTTGATTTCTTGCATAAGATCGTCCCCTTACATGTATTTTTGACTAGTTCCTCAATCTATTGAATGCGCTTACATAATATACTGTTGCAATTTTCTTGTCAAGAATCGACAGTTCATAGCAACACAGAGCTATTCTCTGTACCGATTTTTATAAAAAAATAAAAAAGGAAGGGTAAAACCCTTCCTCAAGATTATACCTATCCTTTTTCTTTCAGACTGGTGTATTCAGCCATCGCATTAATAAGTAATTGATCCAGAACTACATACCGATGAGTTTCCTAGCAGCTGCCAGCTTTGCTGTGACTTCATTAGACAAGAAATAATTCTCAGTTCTGTAATAGATGGGTTCCAGTTATGTTCATGTCCTCTTGAAAGGACAAAACCCTTTCTCTTAGCGAAAGGGACTAAGAGAAAGGGTCGAAAAGGGGTGGTGTGAAATTCATTTTAACACCTATGCAAAATAAAAAGAAACAAAAACAGACCTTTTTAAAAACTCTTTACAACTTAACAATTTCTTTTTGTCAGATATCTATAACCCTTAAGGTAACCAGCTTTACGACTGTCTTTTTACCATTATATGAAAATTCCCTTCAGGGTCCAATTCCTTATCTTTACGATGGCTTGTATCTTCGGCTGAAAATACACATAGCCTTCATTCCATTAGAATGCCTTTCAACCTCGGTGTCCCTTCCAAGCTCTAAAATCCCCACAAACTTTAGTATGTTACTTTCCATAATGGAGAAATGTGATCGAACAGGGAGTTAGAAGAAAATCGGTTATTTTTAGATTTTTATGTTTTACACGAACTAATGTTCGTGTATAATTTATATATTCAAACGCTGGCAGTGCGAATGGAAGAATCTGCGATGAAAGATATGGTCATTCAGCAGCCGAAACCGATTCGTTAATCCTGAATGTAGCTAGTCGGAGTTCAATAACTATTTATTGAATATTAATATTCAACTTGGAGGGTGAAAACATGGCAAACATTCAAAAGGCAATCGATGAACTACACATAGCGTTTACAAAGCTAAATGACGGATTTTTTGAAGGATATCTGCCAGAACCGGCGATCACCATTCAAAGCGGAGGAAAAAGAAAATCGATGGGTTGGTGCTCAACCAAGGAAGTATGGCAGGACAAAGAAGGGAAAAACAAACGATATGAATTGAACATTGGGGCCGAATATTTAGATATCGACTTTATGGAAACGATGGATACGATGCTGCATGAGATGGTCCACCTCTATAATGCGATTCAGGGGGTTCAGGATTGTTCAAGGAATGGTACTTATCACAACAAACGTTTTAAAGCGGAATGTGAACAGCGCGGCTTTTATTTTCCAAATGAAAAAGACGAACGGTATGGCTGGGCCTTTCCTAAGCTGACAGAGGAATCAAAACAGAAGATCAAGGGATTAGATATAAATGAGAAGGCCTTTGTTATTGCCAGGAGAAGTGGCAGCAGCGGAGCAGCTACAGGAAGTGATGAAGGGACTGACTCAGAGGAAAAGAAGAAAACCTCATATAAATGGGTTTGCCCAGGGTGCGGAGTCATTGTTCGATCGACTAAGCCAGAGATCGCATTAAAGTGCATGACCTGTGATCAGCAGCTTGAAGAAGATAAATAAAAGACCTTTGGAAAGCATCCAAAGGTCGCACTATATGACTATGAAACAAGCATTTATGCTTGTTTTTTCTTTTTTGGTTTCAACGGAATACCGTATTTTTTACTAACCTCTATGCCCTTCTTCGCCAGAGATCGGGCTTCTTCTTTCGTCATTTTCATACTCGTTTCCCCTTCCGTATCTTCATATCCCCAGTATGGCCAAGGATAAAAAAAATAAACATACCTCTTCCCCATCCCCCATATACATAGATATAAATCTAGGACACTAGGACACTGTCCTAAACAAAAGTTGAGCCCAAAAGGGAAAAAATCAAGGGGGAAGAGGTAGTGGAAACCAAAACGAGAAAGATTCGTTCCGATAAAAAACGAGACATCAAACCGACAATTTCTAGCCATCTCAAAGATTGCGTTTATCGCTTGTCCTACATCACGAATACACCGGTTAAAGATGTGGCCGAAACCATATGCGAAAAAGGACTGCAATCGAGGAACGTGCTGGACTATTTATCTCAATTCTTCCGGAGAGACTTGCAGTTCCTTAATACCGTTTATATGGGCGATTGGGGCCGGGAGTCATTACAGAAGAAAGTGCAATCAGGAAAAAATGAGAGGATCACCATTCGATTTACACCAGCAACCTATGAAAACATCTATTCCCTGTCTCGCGCATTGGACGTGACCCCATCAAAAGCAACAGCACTATTATTAGATGCCGGTATCCGAAACACTCATTTATTGAATGCTTTTGTAAAGTGTTATCTGCATCAGCATATTGATGAATCCAGAATGAAGGAATTAAAACAGGTACTGAAATACATCAATAAAAATAATCCATACAACGAGGAGATTTCCTGGTTTACCCTGCTTGCGATGATCTTTGAAGACATTAAGGAAGGAGCAAACAATGTAAAGGACGTCGTTCATAACTGGATGGATAAATACAAATAGTTCATTCCTCCGAATGATTTAGGAAGGATATTCCACTTTTTTTTAAAAGAAGAAATGTCCTTCTAAATTCTAAATAGGGTAGCGTTAGGAAAATTTCGAATTTACAACGTATATAAATTTTTAAATACTAAAAAACCCAATTACTCTGTATTAAAACAGAGTAATTGAGTTCTCTTTCCTCATATTATTCCATTAAAGCACCCTATAATGGAATAACGAGCGCAATCCAATACTGTAGAATTGCGCCCGATTGTTGAAGATCAAAGTATTGCATAATTTGATTACTATATTTAACTTGTGATACGGTTCACCGTAACGCTTTAAAGGTAGCAAAAAGTTAAGAATTATAAAGATTACGTATAAAAATTTCATGGCGACCAATGTTAGAACCCATGTAGGTTAAATCCACATGTCTGGAATGCTGACTGTAGATACTTAAAAAAAATAGATGTAGCAGTAGTTCACCCCCTGTTATTTTTTAATTTATTTGGATTTTTAAAGACCGGGTTGTGTCCCTTTTCCGGACTCGGCTATCCTACTCAGCTAAAGACTCACGAAGTTGCTTGATATCGCTTAATGGAGGCAGACCAAACATTCGAGCGTATTCACGGCTGAACTGGGAAGGACTTTCATAACCCACTTGGAATCCGGCATTCGCCGCTTCAGGTATATCTAAAAGCAATAGGCGGCGAGCTTCCTGCAATCTTAATTGCTTTTGATATTGCAAGGGGCTCATTGCGGTAACCTCTTTGAAATGAAAGTGTAATGAAGATGGGCTCATGCTCGCGACTTTTGCCAACTCATCGATACGTAAAGGCTTAGTGAAATTGCGGTTTATGAAACTAATCACTTTTGCAATCCTCTCAGCATGGCTGCCGGCCACGGCGAACTGCCGGATCGAAGCCCCTCCCTGTTCATCCTGCAAAATCCAGTACAGAATTTCACGAATGACCAAAGGAGCAAGAACAGGAATATGCCGCTCCGAATCTAGAAGCCGAACTAATCTCAATACAGCGTCAAGAAGAGACTGGCTCGTTTGGCTCACCAACAGGCCTCGTCCCAAGCCTTCCTTATCACCCCATTCCGAATGAGACGCTTTGATAATATCTACGATCTGACCCGTACTAAAATTCAGTTGAAGGCTTAAGTAAGGATGCTGGTGAGAAGCTTGAATGATTTGTCCGGTAATCGGCAAATTTACGGAGGCGACCAAATAGGACGCTGGATTATAGTGATAGCATTCTTGTCCTAACATCACCATTTTTGCTCCTTGTGCAACAATGCACAACGCAGGATCATAGACCGAATAGATCGGTTGCTTCTCTCCTTCATAGCGAAATAATTTTAAAGAAGAAATAGCGGTATCATGTTTTCCAGAGTTAGGTGTATGGCGATCTATAAGACTTGCCAATTCCTTCTGTTGTCTCGTGATTTCGTCATTCATTTTCATAATATTATCATACACTCCCTTTTTTCCGCTCCGATAGCTCTTACATATAGTTTTATACATTTTGTACGATTGTGCAATAACTCTCTCCGAATCGGCTACCGTATCTGCCCCAATATGCTCCATACTGTTTGAGAAGTAACCTTCACAATCCACAGTAAAAGGAGAAAATGAAAATGGAAAAAAGAAACAATGAAGAACAAACATCTTATGTAGGCATGTGGGTTACCCAGGACGGATATATCCGACATGAGCTTCTGCCTAACGGACGTTACGACGAGGCGCGGGGAAATCGGAAAAGCGCCTATCAAGGCCGCTATATTATTAATGGGGATCATATCGATTATGTAGACGATACCGGTTTCACAGCTGACGGGGATTTTCGTAATGGCGTTCTTTATCATGCAGGGATGATTTTATATCGAGAAGAGTAAATAAACGGAAAAGGAATTGAATAACATGTCCAGCACATTAAAGATCTACACATTAGCAGTTCTTAGTTTTTTAGTCGGAACATCGGAGTATGTTATAGCAGGCATTCTAGATAAGATTGCGGAGTCAACGGGCGTAACTTTAGTGACGGCCGGTCAGTTAATTACCATTTTTTCGCTCTCTTATGCTTTTGGCACTCCGATTGTTATGGCTTTAACAGCACGTATGGAAAGACGGAAGCTGTTACTTTATGCTTTAACCTTATTTGTAATCAGTAATGGACTTGCCTGTATGTTACCGGGATATGAACTTCTTATCGCATCTCGGATCCTCATGGGGATAAGCGCAGGGGTCACGGTTGTTGGCTCCCTTACGATAGCGACCAAGGTCGCCTTGCCAGGCAAGCAAGGAAGCGCTATTGCGGCGGTACTTATGGGCTTCACCGCTTCCTTGATTCTCGGCGTCCCTATCGGGAGAGTGATTTCCTCAGCCTACGAATGGAAGGCAATTTTCGGGGGAATTGGTTTAATCGGGCTATTAGCTCTATTGATTATTGCAATAACAATTCCGCGAATGGCTGCAGAAGCTCCTGTACCCTTGCGGAGTCAGCTCGCATTACTGAAGCAACCAAAAATGTTGATTGGCTTATCTGTATCTTTCTTCTGGATTGTCGGATACTCCATTTTTTACTCCTACATTTCACCGTTCCTTCTTACAGTAACCGGAATGAGTGATAAAACTTTGAGCATCACTTTATTTGCGGTTGGTATCGCAAGCTTGATCGGGTCTAAGTTTGGAGGTTTCGGCACGGACAAATGGGGCATTCATCGTACCCTAATCGGAGGATTATCACTTAATGTCGCAGCATTACTTCTAATCATGCTTTTTGCACAATCACCGGTGATTTTGATCTCGGTGTTAGTCATATGGTCATGCTCAACATGGTCTCCGGGTCCTCCGCAGCAATTACACTTAATCAGGCTAGCACCTGAATCTTCAGGCATAATGCTTAGCTTGAATAATTCAACCATTCAGCTTGCCATGGCAGCTGGAGCTGGAATCGGTGGTGCTGCCGTAGAGCAAATATCACTCTCTTCTGTTACCTGGGTCGCGGCGGTGGGTACCGCTTTTGCGGTGGGAGCAGTGTTCTTATCACGTAGATATGACAGATCTACTTCCAGCCAAGCGCTAGGTGGACAATCCATTATCAACTCATAGGTTCGTAAATTGAAATTTCGTTGAGCCAAGCAACCAAAACCGGTAACAACCCCTTTCGGCCAACTGAACGGGACGGGTTTCTTAATGGTTGTTAAAGTATGTAAAGAAATCGAGAAAAAGTGAGAAAATCTAAGGGGGAAAAAACATGTCTAACATTGCAGGGAAAGTTGTAGTAATTACGGGGGCAAGCAGTGGTATCGGTAAAGCTACTGCACGTCTTCTTGCTCAAAACGGTGCACATGTTGTATTAGGAGCAAGACGCACGGAAAAACTAGAGGCTATTAAATCCGCAATTCGTTCAGAAGGTGGCTTAGCGGATTATAGGTTACTGGATGTCACCAAAAGGGATCAAATGGAAGAACTCATCAACTATGTAAAAAACAGATTTGGGAAAGTTGATGTGATCGTGAATAACGCAGGAGTGATGCCCCTCTCAAAACTTGAAGCTCTGAAGGTTGACGAATGGGATCGTATGATCGACGTTAATGTTCGCGGCGTACTTCATGGCATTGCAGCAGGGCTTCCAATTATGAAGGAACAAGGTTTTGGTCAATTCATTAATATCTCTTCAATTGGGGGACACACCGTTTCACCGACTGCGGCTGTGTATTGTGCAACTAAATTTGCAGTCCGGGCTATATCTGAAGGGCTTCGTATGGAGGTTTGCGATGATATCCGCGTAACCATCGTTTCACCGGGGGTAACCGAATCTGAACTGGCTGATAGTATTACGGATGACGAAGCAAGTCAGGTGATGAAAGAGTATCGGAAGATTGCTATTTCACCAGATGCTATTGCTCGCACAATCTTATTTGCGATTGAGCAACCTGCAGACGTTGATGTAAACGAGATAATTGTAAGACCAACTGCAGCTAATTAAAACTTAAATATACGGTATAAAGGGAAATGAGATATAACAAAAATTATCAATCTTAATTGAAGTCATTTCTATTAATTAATGTGATTAAGAGCCTGTTTTTTTCAATCTTTTTCGAAAAACAGGCTCTTTCTATTTGTTTTTTATCAAGGTCTATACTCAAAATGTCCACTATTCAGGTTATGGAAAAATAAATGAAGTTTTTGTCTTTATGAAAAAGTAAGTCACTCCAAAATTGAACACTAATAATATTAAAGCCTATGCAAGGTGAATTACCTTTTGCATAGGCTCTATTCTCATTTTATCAGATAAACTCATTTACTTATGATACGGTTCACCTCTATTAATCTTAAACTAATTTACCTTCTGTAAATTCGGCAACTCCTATTCAACAATCTGGCCCTTTAATGGAATAAAACCAGACTGTTTTTTCCCTTCTCAACTTCTTCAATTTTAAAACAAGGGAGTTAACCATAAATCTCAAAAAGTAACTTTCCCTTCCCTTCTTTGTTCTTTTAATGGTTGCACAAAACGCCTGGAAGAAGACATGGGCTCTTCAGAAAAGCTCCATAAAATTGTAAGAGCACATACAAACCGCCCTCTTCTTTTGAAAAGAGGGCGGTTTTTTTTAGTCTAGCTTTCGAATCATGACCGCAATTGTGTTTTGTTCTTCCTTTAATGGATTAACTGAAAGCTTTACATTGAACTTTAGTTTTCCGTTATGATCCGGCTTTAAGATCATTGTCTTATGATTTCCTTTACCATGCATTTTAACGAGGTATCGTTTTTGTGGATGATACCAGGATGCTGTCTTAATTTCCGCGGTTCCTGAACCAGTTATTGAAAATCCTGCTTTTGTTACTTGGTTGATTTCAGCAAACTCTTCTGCTTTTCTGTTCATTTTCACTCTCCATCCATAAATGGAAAATGAGGATTCTGCCGATTTATATGAAAAGGGCCGCGGAGCCTTTGGAGGATGCTCAAACAACGTCATAAAACGGGGCAGTGTCTGCGCAAGATCCCGCTTCCAATATCCCCATGTATGAGAACCGGGTCCGTAGCTGTTCCAATCATGCGGAATGCCGAGCTCTTCCAGCCGGTTGTGCATGCTCGTGGACATGCTGTAGCAAATCTCTTCAACCGGGGAGGCTACACCGCCGTCCAAGGGACCGCCCGCTTCACCTGTGCCTGTATAAATCGATAAATCCATACCTGCTAAATTTTCGGCAAGATCCCACGGATTGTGGCTTCTCCATATGATTTCATGGTTCGCACGATCTCCCCAGACAGTGCCCGGAGGCACATTTTCCTGATTTTGAAAAATCGTCTTGTCCAGAAATTCGGGATCCAGATTTGTATTCACCACGCCTGAAAAAGAAGCGGCAGCCAGAAACAAATCCGGATGTCTGGCAGCATAGGACAAGGAACCGAACCCTCCCATGGACAACCCGGCAATAGCTCGTCCCTCTCTTGTATTTTTCAAACGATAATTTTTTTCCACCCAGGGAATGAGTTCATTGATATGATAGGTCTCCCACTCCGGCTTTCCATAAGCTCCATTATTGTACCAGTTGGAATAGCTTCCGCCTCTGCCCGCATCAGGCATCACGATCACGAGAGGCAAGTCCTTTGTCATATTTTCAATATCCCCTGCAACGGTCCAGGATTTATAATCACCGCAGCAGCCGTGAAGCATGTAAAGCACGGGGTACTTTTCCTTTGAATGTTCATCGTAACCTTGTGGCAGGAGCACGCGCAGAGGAGTCTGTTTTCCCAGAGCCGGACTGTCCAGAACAATTTCATGCAGTCTATCTGATAAGGCTGTATCAGAAACAATGCTTAAACGCTTTTCACCATCGGCGTGAATGTGAACCACAGGAAAGATTAAGAAAGCAAGGAAAATGGCAGCCAACCATTTAAATAACGGACGATACATGATCGACCTCCCCTTTTTATTTGAATAAAGAAAGATTAACGCCATAAGCCATTGCCTGGAATCCAGCATCACTTGGATGCAGATGATCACCCGAGTCAAAAGCAGGCAGCAGGCGTTGCGGATCTGCCGGGTCTTGGATCATCCGTTCAAAATCAATCACTTCGTCAAATGCCCCGCTTGTACGTATCCATTGATTAACCTCTTCTCTCGTTTTTTCTCCTTCTTCTGTAAAGTAGTTAGCTATGGTTGTCCCCCGAAAAGGTGTGAGTGTTCCCCCATAGACCTTGATTCCTTTCGCGTGTGCCTTGTCAATGATCTGCTGCATTCCGGCAATAATTTTGCTGGAATCGAACTCGTGTGGCTCCTGTCCAATATCATTTATGCCTTCTAAGAGAATCATATCGGTTACGCCAGGTTGCTCAAGTACATCATGGTTCAATCGATCGAGCGCCTTTTCACCAAAAATAGGAGAATCCCGAAGAATTCGATTGCCTGAAATACCTGAATTGATAACTGAAATTGAACGATGCTTGTACTTCTCTTTCAGTCTCTGATCAAAGTAATCTCCCCAGCTGCGGTTAGGATTCGAGGTGAATCCATAACTATCCGTGATGGAATCTCCCAACGTGATAATGACACGTGTTTTTTTATCCTTAGCGGCAACATCGATCCCTTCCATCCAAAACCAGTTTTTAAAGCCTTTTGTAAAGGAAGTACTCTGGTTTTCCGAAGTGTGATCACCCTGTTCTGATACATAGGTTGTTCGTTTTGATAGGGGATGCCAAGTCGTTGGCCCTGTGGCCGAGTGTGTATAGACGGATACAGTCAAATCTTGATTCTCTTTTACTTCAAAATCTACACTGTCACTGCTGATTTCCCTTCCCACAGGTATGACTGTGCGTTTCTTACCTTTAAAGGTAACCATACGTCCCGTTTTTGGTACCGTCTCAGCACCGGTTGCCGAATGAGCGAGTACTACTTTATCCAGCACCAAAGGCTTCACTCCATAAAGGTTAGAAAAACGCAGCCTGACATCTTTACCTCCTTGATTAGGATTTACAATCATCCGAATGGTTTGGTTCTTAAATCCATCGTGAGAAACACCGGATTCACGTGACATCTGCTGGCTCGTTCCCCATGAGGCGACCCAATTTTTTTGAGCATTATGGTGCTCCGCGTTAGCGGGTGCGGAGGAAACCCCCAGTAAAAGACCAGCTGCTGTTATCACCGAAAGCACTGATTTTTTCAACACATTTTCCTACCTCCCATTTATTAAAGATACTTAATTTTTGAATATTTATATATTATTGTCAATTTAAGTAATTATAATTACAAAAAAAGGGCTCTTTTGTAGGAAGAATGTCCAGCAGGCTTGGGCATTTCTTCATATAAAAATCCTCTTCAAAGAAGAGGATCATCATAAAAAATGAGACAAAAAGACGTTTTGTCCTTTTGCCTCATCTGTACACTCTAGTATTATCTTCTGTTATCAAAAGCATCATTTACTTTGTCGGCTGCCTTTTCTTTCAGATCGCCGACTCCTTCACGTGCTTCGCCTTTCATTTTGTCCTTGTTTATTCTGCGTTTAATCCTGAATAGGTCTAGGACACTAAGACACTGTCCTAAACCTATTGGGTGCATTATTGAACAGGGTGATTACATTATGATTCGAGATCAGGAGAATCTCTGACCGACATTTTGGTAAATTCAAGGAGGATGAAACATGTCACAACTGTTCTTTATTGTAGTAATAGGTCTTGTCATTTCTGGTATATTTATGGCATCTTGGATAGAAGGACAACAGCAAAGTGTAAACTATCTTTACATAACAAATTCTGTATTCCATCCATCTTTCGTTCAAAAATCGATCGATAATGAGAAAAGGGATTAAGTGACATAAAAAACCCATAAAACTATCTTTTGTATTCTCAAAATCTAATGGTGCTCCGAACTCCATTCCTCTAAAGTCTTGGGCACGAGCGAAATGCCTGAGGCTTTAGGTCATTATCACTGAGCCACCCGTTGATTTTTTCAATATCATAGTAAATGGTACGTTTTGACACATTGAATTTCTCGATCAATTCATCCACTGAGATGTATCCTTGGGCCTGCGACAAATGGAACAACATGGCAGTACTGCGCTGATCCAATGACATCACCTCACCTCCATTCATAAGGACAATTGCTTATTTCCACTATATAAAAAGTCACGTGTAAACCATCTTTTACATAGTAGCCGCTTTCTGGATCCGTGGTGCTAATCTTGGATTCCTTTGTTTCATTCTTCGTTTGAGGGCGTCCCCCAGGACGGCGGAAGAGGTAAATATCTCCCATGGGGTTGGCGTGATATCCGCGTTCGGCCTGCATCGAAAAAGTTAGGATTTATTTGGATGGGGATCGGCATCGTCTATATGATTTTCTTAAAACTAACAAAGAAGGAGACGACACTTTCCAACGATATCTCCTAAAAAGGTGTACACAAGACACCACTACGAAATTGCAGGTATTTTGAACTTCTTTTGAAACTCTAGCTTTCCAGCTTTCTTTTTTTGATAAAGGTTCATTCTAAAAATGGATAGAGTACACCACCTCTCTTTATTCTAAATGCCATAAAAGAACTAAGTGATAGGGTAGAGCCCACCATTGTAAAGCCGCTCCTCAATTTGGAGCGGCTTTGTTATCCTGGTCCTGGGTGACTTCATAGCTCTATAATCAGTGAGTCAGTTATCATAGGATTATTAGAACCGATAGGATTTACTTAGAAGAAGTCCTTCTTTTCTGCTGCTTCAGTAATGTGGGTTTCTAAGGTTTTGGATCTACTCTCAAGATCCTTAATTAGAAAGCCCTGACTTTGTTGTTTTCTCGACATGCGTGTCACTTGCTGCAGATTATTTTTGTAATCCATGCTATTCTTTTCTTTGCTCTAATCGTGTCGTCACACGGTAAGCTCCCTTCCGCTTTTTTCAGCCGATACCCTATCCTTACTTAACGCGTTCTTCGTCTCTCACCCTGCACACTTTTGTTCAGCCATTAGTCTCTCCCTTCGTTTCCTTCGACGCTTTCCCTCGCTGACAAGAGCCACTATATCAGTCTTTTACCGACTTTCACAAGGGGATATGCAGTGACCTAGCTCACGCTGTTAGCCCTTGTGTAAAGTTGCCTTCGTTAGGTAGAGTAGTCATGGTTGTCCAGGGAAGAACGCAACGGAAAGGAACGGAATTTCCCTCGTCCGATTGATACCGAGAGTTCATGTGGGCCAAAGCCCATTGCATGCTTCCACTGCGAAGGTGCGCCGACTGTTTGACGAAAAAGGGACATAAGACCACGTATCCTCGGTACAAGGAAGCTTGATTGATGCCAAGCGAGAGTCACACGTCACTGATTACGCTAACCGTGTACTCGTTGGCATTCCTCCACATGGAATTATTGAGCAATATATACACCAACAACCTCTTCGCTATTATCAAATGTTAATGGATCACAATCCACAATTCCACGGTAATTTACCTTCAGCAAATATTAGGTTCCCGTATCAAACTCATCCATATAAAAAACAACAATTGGTTCAAACATTGTGAAAAGTCCAATTTTTCATGTAAAATGGTTCACATGTCGTTAAGCTCTATAACACAATACATTTAACAACATAGAAAGGGGACAATTATGGTATTAATTGGTGTTTTACTAATTATGATTGGATTTATCCTGAAACTGAATTCTGCCGTTGTGGTTACCATTTCAGCATTGGTTACAGGGATCATAGCAGGCATTCCCGTCATTGATATTATTACACAGTTTGGGGAAGCGTTTACAACCAATCGCTATATGTCGATTCTGATTATCACACTTCCCGTCATCGGCCTACTCGAAAAAAATGAACTACAGCAACAAGCTGCTCGTATTGTAAGGAAAATAAAGTCCATTACGGTTGGCCGTGTATTGACTATGTATTTATTGATTCGCGAATTAGGGGCCGCTCTAGGGTTAAACAGTCTCGGAGGTCATCCGCAAACCGTCCGGCCGCTCATTGCACCGATGGCAGAGGGAGCAGCGGAAGCCAAGTATGGCAAATTGCCCGAGAAGGAACAGCAGGAAATCCGTGCCCAAGCTGCTGCTGCAGATAATATTGGATTGTTCTTCGGCGAAGATATTTTTGTTGCGGTTGGCGCCATTCTTTTAATGACCGGGTTTTTCAAACAGAACAATATACCGGCTGATCCTATTGCCATGGCTTTGTGGGGTATCCCGACCGCGATTTTTGCCTTTATCGTCCACGCCATTCGCCTTCGCATCTTTGATAAAAAGCTGAATCAGCGGTTTAGAAATTCAGAAAAACAAGAGATCGAAACACCCATTAGAAAGAAGCATCAATTATGATTTTCTCCGTAGAAATGATTTATCGTTTGATGGGCATTATTGTGCTGGGCTGCTCCTTTTATATTTTCGCCGATCAAACCAACAATCGACGTCTTACGTCTGGTTGCTTTTATTTGATTTATGCCATCACGCTAATGTTCGGTCGTGTCCTTCCGCCATTTTATATAGGGCTGTTGGTCATTTTCATGGTACTGATTATTGCTGGAGGAGGGTTGAAGAAAAGCGTACACATCGAGGAAAGCGTGGCAATGAAAGAAGAACGCAGAAAAAAGTTCGGCGGCCGTTTATTTATTCCTGCCATCTTGATCCCCGTCTTGACCTTAGTAGGCTCAAAAGGGTTGGACACGGTAAAATTTCAAGGTAAACCTTTACTGGATCCGTCGAATGTTACCATGGTGGCATTAGGGCTGTCCTGCATCATTGCGATCCTGTCCGCAATGTGGATGACTCGTGGCACACCAAAAACGACGATAAAGGAATCACGTCGTCTGCTGGAGTCGGTAGGTTGGGCCGTTCTGCTGCCTCAACTTTTGGCAACACTAGGAACCGTTTATACCAATGCCGGTGTCGGCACCGTTGTGTCAAACGTCGTGACCTCGTTCATACCGAAAGGTTCTCTATTTTGGGTAGTCGTGATTTTCTGTCTCGGCATGGCTCTTTTTACCATGGTTATG
The DNA here is from genome assembly GCF_024494405.1 of Fictibacillus sp. WQ 8-8. Lineage (NCBI taxonomy): Bacteria > Bacillati > Bacillota > Bacilli > Caryophanales > Fictibacillaceae > Fictibacillus > Fictibacillus sp. WQ 8-8. Next base: position 86,775 of record NZ_JAMXKG010000010.1, on the reverse strand, counting down.
GGGAACGCTTTTGCAGCCTTTCCCGTGTTGGCAGCAGGGATTGCTATTCCGTTGCTCATTAAGCAATTTGATGCGAACCCTAACCATATTGCGGCTATATCCATGTTTGCTGGCTACTGTGGAACCTTAATGACACCGATGGCGGCCAACTTTAATATTGTTCCGGCTGCATTGCTGGATTTAAAAGACAAAAATCATGTCATTAAAGTGCAAGTGCCAACCGCCTTAATCGTACTGTTTTTTAATATCATTCTCATGTATTGTCTTGTTTCTTTACACATATAGACCTGCGGTAGTATGTCAACTTGAAGTTGTCAAAGAGCTGTTTGCTTAAAAAATGCTGAGCCTACGAGTAGGGAGTCCCACGGGGTTCACTGAGAATCCATCAACAGGAGGAAAAAGAATTGTCCCAAATGATCCTATCATCATTTATCCAGAAATCTTGAGACGTCCAAACATTTTGCTGGTGGCTCTATTGGAGCCGGGAAAAGAAGCCCTCAAGCTTAAACATACTATACGAGGAGGGATGTGCATGAAAAAGGTGTTATTAACAGGTTTTGAACCCTTTGGCGGTGAATCTGTGAACCCTTCATGGGAAGCCGTTAAACAGTTAAACGGAGAAGTGGCGGAGGATGTACTCATCGTGTCTGAAATGGTTCCGACCGCATTTGGAACATCCATTTCAGTTTTAAAGCAGTTGATTCAACAGCACAAACCCGACGTCGTGATTTGTGTAGGACAAGCTGGAGGACGCTTGCACATCACACCGGAGCGAGTTGCGATCAATCTCGATGATGCTAGAATTCCGGATAATGAGGAGAAACAACCCATCGACGAGGCGATTGTTCGAAATGGACCAGCCGCTTATTGGACGTCCCTTCCAATCAAACGCATGGTGGAAAAGATGAAGGAAAGCCATATTCCGGCCTCCGTTTCTCATACCGCGGGCACCTTTGTGTGCAACCATATCTTTTATGGCTTAATGGACTATATCACCTCCACCTCATCAGACATACGGGGAGGATTTATCCATATCCCGTATATTCCGCAGCAAACGCTTGATAAACAAGCCCCAAGCTTAAGCCTTGAAACTATTGTTCAAGGTCTTCGAATTGCGGCTGTGACAGCAGTACAGTATAAATCAGATATTCGTTCAGTGGGCGGTACCTTTCACTAAAAGTGGAGAAACAATATTTGGGCTTTAAAATGGATGGAACCCGTAATGGGAAGTTTAATACAAACGAAAAGATTGCAATGGAGTTGTTCCCATTGCAATCTTTTTACATCTCATAAATTTATTGTTGTTGCTGTAATTGCTGAGCACATTGTTGCGCAAGCTGTTGGATTTGCGCCAACTGCTGTGCTGCATTTCGTTCTCTTTGTGCTAAGCTTTGTAATGGCATTCCCATTTGAGTTCCATTTTGTCCTTGAGCTTGCTGCAACTGTTGGCTAACGCATTATTGGGTTGTGTCAATAAGTCTGTTTTATAAAATTCAAGCATATCTTCATTAACTGAATTGCATCCTTCTTTATTTAATTCCCTGTGAACTTTGCGCAAAAACTTTGTTTCATACATTAGCAATTTTATCTATTTCTTTAATATTACTTTGACTAAGAGTTTTTGCTTCTACTGATTTAATTAAATCATCTATTTCATAGTGCCTAAAAATCACAGAGACAACAGTTGTACATAAGTAAAAACACAAGCGTTTCCATAAGTGAATTCGTAAATAAACACACTTCCTTTTATGTAGTTAGTGTTGTTAACAGTAAAGATTAAACCCCACTCCCCTGCATTTTACCTTCTTTCCCTCTATTCCCTTTTTTTATTTCTAAATAATGTTTTACCCTCTCTCTTAATTGGTCTTTCTTCCTATTCCCAAGACCTTTTTCCCCTTTTTATTGGACCACTAGGAATTGTTTTAATATTCTGGTAAAATAAACCTGTATAGGTGAAATATGATATTGAGACATCTATTACTATAGAAAAGGAGTAAATAATGCTACTATCGCAAGGATTTTCAAGCAAATATCACACTTCTTTTTTGCAATATCATATTAGTTTTTCTACACATAACGATATTCATCTACAAGAGAATGAAAAAGCGTTTCTTACCGACTATCTACATCATGTGTCCGAGCGCCACGCGTTTGTCATTAAAGATTTAACCATCCAAGGTGCTCGAATTAACCTGGTGATTCTATGTAAAACGACCCATTACATTCCTAATATCATGAAGGCACTTAAAGGAGGTTCCGCAAGATTTATGTACAAGGAGTTTCCGGAATCGAAAGTGCAGCACGGCATAAATTTATGGGATCAAAAATACTTTATTGCCACTGAAAAAGCTCAGCTTAGAGAAATGCTTGAACTCTACCACACAAAGAAATAGCACCAGATGCTTCATACATCCAAGTGCTCCTCCATCAAAACCTAATCCTATCACTAACCAAAACGTTCCATACATAACACTTCTTTCTTAACATACAATCAGCCGAATCAACTTGAAAGGTAATGAGGCGATGAGAAATGAAGTAATTGAACAAACCGTTAACGACTCCATGGTAACGATCTTAGACTATATCCTCCAATTGATTGAACAATCCAACAAACAAAAAGACGGGGACAGGAATAAGCTAATCCAACAAAGCCTAGAACAGATGCGGCAGGACCAGCCTTCCTTATCTAAAGCTGACAAAGCGGAATTAGAATACACTCTTTATTACCATCTGGCACTAAAACAACAGCCTGAATGGTTTCAACTTTCTGGTGAGCTCATAGACCGATTCCCTTATGAACAAAACAATAGCTCATTTGATGTCTACCAACATGAAGATAACGTTTGGGGTGTGGTGACCCAAGAGGGGAAAAAATCGCACAAGGTGACAACATCGTTTAAGTCCAAAGAAGATCTTCTACTCCACCTATTTGGAACAACTCAATTTGAGAAGTTCAGAGGAGAAACATTCTGGATACAACAAAATGAACAGGTTTTTTCCTTAAAAGAAAATAAGCATTTTCGTCTCTCTTTATTTACGGGACAATCCATGAAACCCTTCCGCACCCATAAGAGCCTTGAAAAACTAAGGATCTCTATTCTTAAAGATGATTTGGCACAGAATCCTAAACTAAAAAAGAAGGCCCTCCGTCAGACGTTGGAAGACAAGTCTCTTCCCGTATCCTTAATGGGAAAAACCGTTACGATCAACCAACTTGAACAAAAGCAAGATCATGTTGAACTCACGCTTAAGGAAGACGGAACCGACCATCACATTAAACTTCCAGACCTTGAAGATAAGTGGATGAAGCTAGCAAAAAACAGGGCAGCTCTTGCGTTTAATGAGCTAGTGATGAATAGCCAAGCCGTTGCCCAAGGATTTCTCTCGTTTTATGGAATCGAAATAAATCAATCCCTTCAAACCAAAGCACCTGACTTTGAAGTGATCTCACACCCTACAGGGTCTTTTATTGGTCATGTAAAAAGTGATGGTTCTATTAAAAAGCTCTCGCCTTACTTCACCGAAAAAGAAGCTAATCTTCGACTAGGCGATCTCAAAAAAGAACTGCAAAAAGAAAAAAACCTTGAACAAGACAAGAGTTTGAATCAAGAAATTTCCTTTGATGACATAATCGAAAAACATGAAGGAGGATGAAAGGATGAGAACCATAAAAAAACTCGGACCCATATTACTTTTCACTGCCCTACTATTTATCATGGTACAGGATCAAGTACTAGCAGCTGATGTGGGTGCGAAAGTCAAAGAAGGATTGAAGCAAATACAAGCGTTTTTAACGGGAATCGTCGTTATTGTCGGGGTTTGCGTGTCCATTTTTATCATCATTAAAAAGCTGCCGGGAGTGGATGATCCTCACACCAAAAATGACATGTTTCGTGGGGTCGGAACGGTATTAGGCGGCGTCGCCTTAGCAGCCGCTCTCGTGTGGATTGTTCCCTGGATTTATCAATTGTTTGTATAAGAGGTGATGAAACATGTCCACATCAAAAGAAGAAATTCGTGAGGTTTTAAAAGATCTTCTAGGAGAAGAAGACAGCCGGCGAGGAAAAACCTTTGTTTTTCCGGATAACGTCGATAAATCGTATAACATTGTCAAAGGCCTTTCGCTGGCCAACTTTTTTCGATTTGTCCTTCCCGCGATTGGAGTGGCAGTGGCCATCATGTTAATCCCCCCCTACTCCATTGGATTTATGATGGCCAAAATGCTTGTGGCTTCCTTGATCATGTTAGGCGCGTTCACCTTTGCGGTTCTACGACCGATTGGATCCCGGCCGAATATCACCTACAGCAATTATTTAAAACGTGTTTTGAACTACACCAGCCGTCAAAAACTGTATTTTATCAGGCCAAACCAGAGGAATGATTACGATGCCTAAAAACGCCAAAAACAAAAAAGAATTTGATTATGAAGTCGATACCCTCATTGAAAAGGGGCAGCGGACCATTCAGGATGTCAGCATCATTGAAGGTCTGTATAAAGACTTTGTACTTTTAAAGAATGGTTACTTAACATCGATTTTGAAAGTAAGTGGCATCAATCTGGACCTACTGGCAGAATACGAACAGAATCGGATCTTTGAAGATTATGGATCGTTCTTAATGAGCCAGGTTCATGATCAAATACAAATGATCTCCATGACGGTGCCTGTGGATTTACGTTCCTATACTTTAGGATGGAAAAAAAGATACCTCAACGAGGTGGAAAACAAAGAAAAGCAGAAAAACGACTACAGGAGAACGCTGATCGCCTCCTACATCGATCATTACCAGGGAATTCGGCTAAAAGACGAAATGTCGACCAAGCAGCATTTCGTTGTCGTACGTGAAAGAATCAAAAAACGCACCCTCCAGGATTTAGAAGGCGCGGAAAGTATCCTCACGAAAAAGGTAGAGGAAATCACTAATTCCTTGCGCTCTACTTTTGAATCCTATGATCTCACGATCAGCAGACTGTCTGAAAAAGACATGTTATCCGTGTTGTACCGTTACTTTGACTTTGAAATGTCCAAACTCTACGGATAAAAGAGGGAAAGGAGATGAGCGATTGTTCCTCACCAAATGGTTCCTCATCTAAAAAACAAGATGAAACACCCAGTAGCCCACAAGATCTGTTGCATTCGGTGTTAGAAAAGGAAGAACTCAACGCGATCTATCCCTTTGTGTGGAAAGAGAACAAAAACTTTATTGAAAGTGGCGGTAACTTTATTAAAGTCTTGGCGATCGTCTCCTACCCCAAAGAACAGAAAGGAAACTGGCTTTCTGATCTCAAGCGCTTAAAAGGAAATATCTCCTTCGTTCAATATTTGGAACCGGCCAATGCCGAAGGAATGATTGATTACTACAATGACTCGATAAAAAATAAAGAAGCGGAACTCTTAAAAACACGGGACCCCGCTACTCGCATTAAGTTGCAATCTGAAATTAAAAGTGCCCGCTACCAGTTGAATCAAGTGCTATCGAACCGGTCCAACTTTATGTATCTCTATACGTACATATTTCTTCAAGCCCTCTCTTTGGATGATCTAAAATCCTTAGAAGACAACGTGCAGCGTATATTGACCAAACTAAGAATGAAAGCCTTAAATCCCCATTACTGTACACCGATGGCCTTTTGGTCCGCTTTGCCGTTAGGGGATAACCAACTTAAAGAGTACACCTACCAAATGTGCAACAGTGAAACAGCGTCATCCTTCTTTCCCTTTGATGACTCTGAAATCTGTTACCTTTCGCCAATGGCACAAGTAGAAGGCATAAACAAAACCACCAATTCCTTAGTCGCGATCGACTACCTTGATACACAGCGCACCTTAAACCAAAACATGGTGGTCATCGGTACCTCAGGGGTTGGGAAGTCCACTTTTATGGTCCAAAAAATCCTAAGATGTTTTGCCATGGGGATTAAGATGTACATCATTGATCCTGAAAACGAGTATTCACGAATTGTGAAGCTCCTTGGAGGAGAAGTGGTGCATCTCAGTTCAAACAGCGGCACAAAAATTAACCCGTTGGAAATTTTCACAACTGAAATTACCGATACGGAAGAATTTCATGGCAATACGGATTTTGTTAAAGATTTGGTGAAGCAAAAAGTGCAGCGTCTCAAAGCCTTCTTTAAAGTATTAAAGCCTAATCTCTCTCAAGTCGAATCCAGCATTTTGGATAAAATGCTGACGCAGCTTTATGATCGATTCTCTATCCATGAAGAGCTTGATCTTAAGACCTTAACCTCAACATCCTTTCCCATACTGGAAGACTTTTATGAGGACTTAGGAGCACTCAACACGACAGACCCTGAACGCTACGAAAAAATTCAAGACTTTTATTTCATCTTGGAGAGCTATGTTTATGGCTCCAACTCTCTTTTCAACGGACATACCAATGTCAACATCACCAACTCCTTGTTTTCTTTTGATTTAAAAGCGCTGCAAAATGAAGTCGATGTCCAGGCGGCATGTTACTTTAATATCTTTGGATTTCTATGGGATGAGGTGACCAAGAACCGTGAGGAGCTCATCTATGTGTTCATTGATGAATTTCATTTCTTATCCAAAAACCCAGACTCCATGAGATTCTTTTATCAGGCCTACAAACGGTTCAGAAAATACAATGCAGGAGCGATTGCCGGTACCCAGCAGATCATCGATGTGTTAGATACCGTCGATAACCTGGGAGCGGCTATGGTGGAAAATAGCCATACAAAAGTGCTGTTTGGACTGGACAATAAAGGGGTGGACGATGTCATTCATAAAATCAACCTCTCCTTCTCTGATGAAGAAATCTCCCTTTTGCGTGCCAAACGACAGGGAGAAGCGTTACTCGTCTATGGTTCCCAGCGTGCTTTTATCAAGGTGGAACTCACACAGGAGGAACTTCGGTTATGGAATCGGGAGCGGTATTGGGAGAAATACGGAAAGGACCCCGACGAGATTCCGGCTTATGAAGCCCGAAATGAAATGACACCAATCGAAAAAGAAGAAGTTCGTCATTTTGTGTTATGAGAGGAGGGACGAATCAATGAAGATTCAATTATTTGAACACGGAACCCTATTCATCTCAAAAGAAAAACATTACCGGCTGGAGATTGGAGAAGACAAGGTGGTGGGAGAACGAACGGAAGATTTAGAAGATCTAAAAGCACCCTCTCCCTACTTTTTTCAGCTCTCTGACATCAATAAAGAGAATGACCGCTTTTTGCTGAACTATGAAATAGAGGATGAATATCAGCCTCTTACCGTCGTCAAAAACTACTCGACGGTAATGCGACTTTCTCTTCTTTACACCTTGCTTGAAACCGATCCGCTAGGAACATTCTCAGAGAAGGTCCTCGTGCATCCAAGGAACATCTTCTTTAAAGATTTAAAAACCATTAAGTTTCTCTACAGAAGTAACCGTTGGCTGCCTTATGATCAAACGTCAGCCCTTGAACAATATAAAATTTTGATTCTTTCCCTGTTTTCTCGTTTTACCTATGAAAAATATAAACGAGATAAAGAAAAGGTATTGAAAAAAGAAAAAGAGGCATTCTTTTTTGAGGTTGCTAATGCGGCTTCTCTTGCAGAACTAAAAACGCTCTTGTTTAACCGGCTGACAAAAGAAGAAACCGAACATTTCTTTCAAGTTGAACAGGAAAAATCCCGCCTGAGACAGCAAAAAAGGTTATGGACAGCTTTATGCGCAGCCGTATGTTTATCAGCGTTTGGAGGAAGTTTTCTCTTGCAGCAAAACACCGTGCATAAAGTGGAAACCGCGTACGCTAAGGACCTTAACAAAGAAAAACAAGAATCCAAGTTTTATAGACTGCTGAGTGAAGACAACTATGAAGGAGCCATTACCCATTTAAAGAAAAACCATGGGTCCAAGAAACAGTTGGCTCAGTTGTACTTTGATCACGGAGACTATCAACAAGCCATTGATACGAATCCCTTGCTGATCAAGCCCACTATCAAGTTGCTTTATGAACGCCATAAGGAACAGGAGATATTAAAGCTTAAGGGTGACAGTCCCTATTTGCAGCTAGAAAAAAAGATTGTGAGTTATGACTATGGTGTTCTTCTCTCTGAGCAATCCTTTACTAAGGATAAGGATCAGTTGCTACGGATCGGAAAAGCCTTTGTGGCTCATGGCGACCTGTCCGATGCAAAAAACGTAAATCAACGGCTAAGAAACAAACAATTAGGAAACATCATCCAACAAACGGAATTAAAGAACAAAATCACGGTTCTTGAAAAACAAATACAAGACATTAAAGACCAGAAAAAGGTCAAAGAGAACGTCAAAAAGAAACAACTGAAACCAAAAAACCTTGAACTTCAAGAACTAAAAGCACAGCTGCAGCAAGTAACCAAAGAACTGGGGTGAGAATGAATGGCAGCCGTAACGGTCACCGTCAAGTCTACGATATTTATTGTTCGTAACTGGAAGCCTATTCTCATCGGCAGTGTCTTTGCATTGATTCTCATGGCCGGGCTGTTATTTAGCGTAAACATCTCTCGGCCATCCGAAGACACTATCTCTTCCCCTTTTGGGAAAGCTAACGTTCCGCCTCAAATTGAAAAATGGAGACCCTTGGTCAGCGAATATACGTCAAAGTATGGCATTCCGGAGTACACCGACTTTCTCTTAGCCTTGATGTACCAGGAGCTCGGAAGCTCTCCAACGCTGGATATCATGCAAAGCTCCGAGTCCATTGGACTCCCTCCTAACGCCATTCAGGATCCTGTTCAGTCCGTTGATCTCGGAGTTAAGCATTTTAAATCCGTCTTAGAAACCGGGCAAAAATCAGGCGTTGACTTTGCGGCCATTGTACAGTCTTATAATTATGGATCTGGTTATATAGGTTTTGTCGCCGCAAAGGGGAATAAACATTCGGTTGAACTGGCCAAAGTCTTCTCCATCGATCAAACCAAAAAACTCGGCTGGAGGTGTACGGATTGGCGTGCACCGTACTGTTATGGAGATTATACCTATGTTCAAAAAGTCATGAGGAATCTGATCGCAGCAGGAGGCGGGCCTGGCGGAGCGGATCTCTCACCGCTCGGAAAACAAGTCTACTCTGCCGTTTTAAAAGAAGCTCAGAAATACACCGGCTGGCCGTATGTCTGGGCAGGCGCTCACCCTTCCACCGGGTTTGATTGTTCAGGCCTCACACAATGGGCATTTAACAAGGCCGGGATTAAATTGCCAAGAACGGCACAGTTGCAGTATAACGCGTCCAAAAAAATTCCTCCGACGGAAGCAAAACCGGGTGATTTGATTTTCTTTACAGGGACCTATGATACCGATCAATACATTACTCATGTCGGCATCTATCTCGGCAACGGGAAGATGTTTGACTCCAACGGATCGGGCATCGGTCTTCATAATGCAGAAGCGTCCTACTGGAAACAACACTTAGCCGGGTTTGGCCGGGTGGCTCATTAGTACCCCAGAAAGGAGAACTACCATGACAAAATTCTTGGTTACGATACTTGGCATCTCCCTCCTGGTAAATGTATTGCTTGGCTTTATGTACGCAGGCCAAAGAACCATCGTCAGTGAAGCGAGTGAAATACACAAGCAATCTGAAGCCGCGGTAGCACAGTTGAAAAGTAAAGCCAAACAAAATGAAAAATCCTTAAGAGATTATAAAGAGCATTCTGCGATGTATGAAATGGAACATAGTGAAGATATCAAACGTTTTGTAAAAGATACGTTCACCACTCTCTTTACCTATGATAACAAGACATATACATCGCGTTTTGACCGGGTAAAGAATCGATTAGCAGATTCTGTGATCTCAAAGTTACAGGCATCAGGGGAAATGGAAAGCCCGCAGATTGATTTTTCAAATACAGTCAAGTCGCTTGAAGTATACCTTACTGCTTTAGATCCGGAGAAAGTCAAAGCATTGGTCAACATGGAGACCGAGTATTCAGTGAACGGAAGCAAGTTTCCTCGTAAAAATCAAATGTATGAAGTCACGGTTGTTCAAGAGAAGAAGGTATGGGTCATCGATAAACTGGAATTAATGGGAGCTTTTGAACCGTTTGAAGAAAACTAAAGGGGTGAACCTTTCATGAAGAAGTTCAGAAACCGACTGATGGTATGGATTGTTACACTGCTGGTTTTACAGCTCATCGTCATTAACATAGCCGGGTTGCTGCCTTTTATCGCGGAACAAAAAAGCCAATTGTCTACAGAGGCTTTTCTAAATTTTATTTTGCAAAATATCCAACACCCCATCCTTCAATCTACACAAATGATCCAAGAAAAAAGCCCTTTGTTTCTGCTCGGGAGCGGCAGTGTTATTATCCTATCTTTCTATATAGCCTTTATTAGCAACCGAAGGAAAACCCAATATGAGTTAGCCGATAAATACGGCGTGCATGGCTCCAGCCGGTTTGCCCTTCCTTCTGAAATATTCACGCACGGTGAAACCTTAGGTGTGGCCCCCCAACAACTCATGAAAGACTTAGAAGCGAGTATGATCGATCACAGAAAGGAGTGAAGCAGCAATGAAGACGGCTTATCAAAACCATAACGGATTGATCTTAGGCATGGTGAATCAGTCCATTCTCATACAACCCACCTCCTCCACCCTTCCGAATCGAAATCATTTTGTCGCCGGGGGACCTGGGTCATCCAAAACCCAAAGTTATGTGGTAACAAATGTCTTACACGAAAAAGAGTGCTCCATTGTCGTCACCGATCCAAAAGGTGAAGTCTATGAAATGACAGCCGCTGTAAAGCGGAACCAGGGCTATGAGGTACATGTCGTTAACTTTATGGAAATGAGTTATTCCGACCGCTACAATTCGTTTGATTATGTACGAGAGGAAATTCAAGCTTCCACGGTGGCGAACACCATCATTTCCTCCAAAAACGACCCGAAACGGAAAGATTTTTGGTATAACGCTCAATTCAGCTTGTTAAAGGCGTTAATTTTGTATGCCGTCCATGAATTGCCGCCCCACCAAAGAAACATGAGTGGAGTTCTCGATTTCCTGCAAGAATTTGATCCCGAAGAAAGTGAAGACAGTACCAGCGCCCTAGATGATCAATTTTTAAAACTGGAAAAAACGCATCCCGCTCGAAGAGCCTATGAACTGGGCTTCAAAAAGTCACAAGAGAAAACCCGAGCAAACATCATTATTTCTTTGCTTACCACCATAGGAGATTTTACCTCGAGCTCAGTCTCAGAATTCTCCAGTTTCTCCGACTTCTTTTTAGGAGATGTAGGGAAACGAAAAATTGCCCTGTATGTCATTATTCCCGTGATGGATACCACCTGGGAAGGACTTATTAACCTCTTCTTTAATCAGATGTTTCAGGAGCTCTATAAGGTGGGAGCAAAACATAACACTTCCCTGCCTCAACCGGTCGTCTTCATTCTCGATGAATTCGCCAACCTGGGGAAATTCCCGGACTACGAACGATTCTTGGCCACTTGTCGGGGGTATGGCATAGCGGTTTGTACCATCGTACAAAATATTACCCAGCTGCAGGAAAAGTACGGGCGAGAACAAGCGGAGTCTATCTTAGGAAATTGCGGGATAAAGATATGTCTCGGAAACGTCAATGAAACCACCGCAAAGTACTTTTCTGAGCTAATGGGTAAAACGACGGCAAAGATGGAAACGGGCTCCTCTTCCAAATCGAGGGGTAAATCACCTAGCTCCTCCTCTTCTGAAAGTTATTCTTATTCGGCCCGGAACTTAATGAACGTGGATGAAATCCTGACAATGCATCCCAACGAGTCCATCGTCCTGATAACTGGAAAATATCCGATTAAAGCCCAGAAAACAAAACAGTTTGAGCTTTTCCCGAACGTCACCAACACTTTTCGAGTCAGTCAGTTTACTTACCAAAACACTCCTACGAAAGAAGTGCTCCAATGGTTTGAAGGGCAAAAAAAGCAACATGAGGAATATAAAAGAAGTGAGGAGAGAAAAACAGAACGAGCCAAAGAGGAAGCAAGATTACAAGTGTCCAAAGCCAAGAAAGCTGAAATTGAAGCGCAAAGACAAGAAGAATTGGCTATAAGCTTCTTTGCAGGAATGTCCTCATCTGATACATCAGACCAAGAAGGGAGCTATAAAAAATGAAAAACGTACAAATCATTTTATCATTCATCATCGTGATGATGCTAGCAGCTTGTAACGGAGGGGCAAGTGGAGAAAAGTTTGATCCTAAAGTAGAAAAGAAGAATGCAACAGAATCAGTTAACAGCGTCTTAAACTCCTTCAAAGATCAAGAAAAACTTGCCGAAGCTAAAACTAGTGATGAAGCGAATACTCTTGCGTGGAAGAAATTTAGCTCAAAGAATAAAGAATTTATTTCAAAAGATTTGGCTGAAAATGAGCAAAAAAAGCTATTATACTTAGTTACCCTAAATAAGGCTCAAGATACACCGAATGGTGGTACTAAAGCTAATTTACTTTTTAGCCAAGATACCAAAGTAAATGAAGTTAAACTAAACAAAGAAGACGAGACATTTACGTTTGACATTAAACGCAGCGGCTTTGACCATAAAGCTATCACAACGGAAAAGCAAGAAGACACATGGAAGATCGTACAGGTCAAAGATTCCGAGTGAGGAGTGATTCTGTGTGTTTGATTTTAAGGAGAAAATCGTAGAGGCCATTCAAGGGATGCTCGAAGACTTTATTGAATGGGCATTATTATTGTGTAATGATCTATTGTTAAAACAAAATGCAGAAATTGAATTTTTTACTCAGGTGAATAACTTTCTATTAACCCTCACCTCTACCATTGCAGTGACCATTGTGTTGTACAAAATCATTGAGGTCATGTCCAGAAATGCAGCGGGAGACGCAATCGCCTATGGACCAGTCATCGTGAATACACTAAAAAGTGCGCTATTGTTACCCGCTATGCCTTTTATTCAGAAAATTTTATTAGAGAAGGTCGCCTACAATACGGGAAACTGGATGATCTCTGAAGGAAAAAATATCAGTAAAGACAAGATAGAAGCAATGCTCGATCCTCGTAACTTTGCAGCATTGCATTTTCAAGGAGCCGCCCTTCTCATACTGTTGGCAGTGTTTGCCGTAGCATTTATCGGCTTCCTCTTCTCCGTAGCAATATTTCATGCTGATATAATGTTTTTATACTTACTTAGCCCCCTTGCCTGTGTATCCGTCATTGCTGATGACAATGAATATCTAGGGGTTTGGTGGAGGGAATTACTAAGCCAGATTGTTACGATACTGGCAAAGATCTTTTTGTTCATTGCCGCTCTTAGCATCTTAATTAATGAGAACATTACGTTCTTTAACTTCTTATTGCTAATGGGCTGCTGTATCCTTTTAATAAAGAGTCCGTCAGTGTTGCGAAACATGTGGTATTCAAGTGGATCAGGCAGAGGAATGGTTGGTGCGGTAGGAGGGACAACCAAGATGGCTGCACGACGATTTCTTATGAAAAGGTAATAAAAAGAGTCATTCTATGTACAAATTTACTCCCATATTCATTGTGGCATTGCTTAAGGAAAACAGCATCGTTTCATACGTTGCTGTTTTTAATTGATTCTTACGACCACTAAATCAGCCAGTTTAATATTGCCGACTTTTCCATCTCATATTTCTGCTTGTTCTACTTATATTTCCATCAATTCCTCCCCATAACCTATAAGATTTCAGCAAAACAAAAGAGACCACCCCTATTAGTCTAATTTTTATTGAAAGAAATAAAAAAGCACCTAAAAATTGAAGTGACCCCGAAAAGTTAGAGTTTTTATTATGCAGTTAATTGGCTGGTGTGTATCCGGTATTGAACGGGACTCATACCGGCCAATTTTTGTTTAATACGCTTGTTATTATAATAATTGATATATTCTTTGATTCGCTTCTTTAAATCTTCAAACGAGCATCGTCGCTGACCATGATACATTTCTTGTTTTAATAGGCCAAAGAAGTTCTCCATAGGTGAGTTATCAATGCAGTTTCCTTTTCGTGACATACTGTGAAACACCTTGTTTTTCTTTAGAAGGCTGACCCATTTTCTATGCTGATAATGCCATCCCTGATCACTATGGATCGTGGTTCTGTACTTTGAATCCTTTGCGATTTCCAGGGCTTCCTCAAGAGGGGCAATGGCTAGTTCGAGGGTTGGACGCATACTCATTCCATAGGAAAGAATTTCGCCGTTAAACAGGTCCATAATTGGATTTAGATACAGTTTTATCCCCTCTAAGCACTTGAATTCTGTTATATCTGTTGTTAATTTTTGATGGCATACCGTTGTCTGAAAGCGACGATGGATTCGGTTCTTGGCAATCGTACCGATCTTACCTTTGTAAGAACTGTACTTGCGCGTTTTTCGTTGGAATTTAGCTCCCCTAAGTCCGTGTTTCTTCATGAGGCGTTGAACTTTCTTATGATTTACAATAAATCTTCGATTTCTCAATTCCAAATGAATTCGGCGGTAGCCATAATTGCCATCATTTTCTTGAAAAATGGATTGGATGTTTTCTTCAAGTTCCTCGTCTGGATTTTCCTTCTTCATCGTTTTTATATGATAATGATAGGAGGATTCCGGAATACCAACGATCGTTAGGATATCTTTTAATCTGTACGTTTCTTTGAGCTCGAATGATAACGCTGCTTGTGCTTTTCGAGATAACTTTCCGGATCCATCTGAAAAGCCCGCAACTTTTTTAGGTATTCAACCTCAAGTCGGAGAAGTTCATTTTCTCTTTCCAGCCTTTGTTCCTGGGTCATTTCCGTTTTATTTGTTTCATTCTTTTTCTCAGACATAGGTGGCCGTCCTTTCGGGTTTCCCAGAGCTTCAGCACCACCTTCATTAAAAGCTTTTTTCCATGAAGCGATCATCGGAGAATTTGTTATCCCAAAATGAAGGGCTGTTTCCATTTCTGAAAAACCTGTTCTTTTCATAAAGCTTAGTACATCCAGCTTAAATTGAACAGAATAATTCCTCCTGTGAAGTTTCTTCCTTAAACCTTCCATTCCAAACTTTTCGTAAAGTTTGACCCATCTCTTAATCGGTGTACTGTCTGCCATGCCATGCTTCCTAGCCAGCGTGATATATCCAAAATGCCCTGCCTGATATTCCTTTACTACCATCAACTTAAATTGTTCACTATATTTAGCCATAAACAAACACCCCAAAAGTTAAGTTTTTACTCTAACTTTTGGGGTGCAGTATAAATTAGGTGCTCTTTTAAGCTCTGTAACAATACCCTACTATTGTCACTCACAGTCAAAAGTCCAAAAATCCCCACTCTCAATCCAACCCCCAATATCCCTTTTAAACTATCAATCATCGAACATTAGACCGTAAAGGAAAGTACTATCTTTATAATTGTGAATCCAAGTAATTGCACACGTATTGTCCTTTATAGTTCAATCGATTTTCCTTTATTCAGTGATTTTTCATATTGAAGAAAATTTAAAACTCCTTGTTTGGCTTCTTCATAATTAGGAAAAGAAGCGTTTTCGATGCTTTTCCCTCTTTTTGAAAGCAGTCCCCACTTGTCCCCTTCCATTTGAATAGCCAACCCCGAAAATTCTTTTTCTTTAACCGTAACTTTCCCAATAGGTTCTTTCGTAATATGTGCTAATAAAGCTTGAGAAAACTGTGTGTCTTCAAACTCTACATCTTTTACCCTAGCTTCATGTAAATAGATACCGGGCAGCTCTCTGTTTGATATGTATTTTGGAGACAGATCCGTATCCAAAAATCTAGTATGATCCATTAATGTACGGCTAAAGTTGGTTCGAGTGAGTTCACAATCTTGAAACGTAACATGGGTGAGATTAGCTCGATCTAAATTGACTACTCTAAAATGGCAGGAATCAAACTCGGTATCTGTAAAATCTTTTTGACTTAAATCCATTTCTTTAAATACACATCGATAAAAAACGGCTTGATTAAGATGAGGGCTTGTTACTTCACAGCCTGACAGATCAAGTCCATTTAATATCAGCTGTTTTCCTTCTCTTCCGCTTGATCCAAGCCAGATCTCATGTTCAGTTAAACGATTGTTTAATACTTCCTGCGCCAGGTTAGAGACATTTTGAAAATAATTCTGCGGATGCAGATCTAGATGAAGGGAATTAAGGTTGCTAAAGGCTAGAGATAGCTCTCTTTGAAGTCTGGTGTATCTGGAGTCGATGTGAAGAACGTCTTGGGTAGTCTGTACTTCCTGGAGTTTTCGTAACAATACTTCTTTATCATCACTAGTTGCAATGGTGGCTTTGTAATTAACAGTTTGCTTGATTTTAGGATCATAGGTTTCAAAGGTTAAAGACACATGATGCACCGGAATGCCCAGCTTAGAGGGCTGAAAATAAACGCCAGTCACTTGGCAGTCCAGGTCTTTAACATCTTCGTATTCAATGCCCTGATTTTGAAGGAATCCGAGCTTCTCAGCAATTACAAGCTCCTTAAAATGCTTCATGATTTGGGGATGATTAGGATTTTCCTGGTCCATAGGTTCCTTGAAACGGCGGTTTTGGTGGATTTGTTCATATTTCTGAATGATTTCAATACGTATTTCTAAAGGGAGTCGGCCGATCACATCACCTTGCAGTTGCTGCTGATCAATGAGAGGAAAACGGTCACACTTCACGACACCTTTAATCCCTGTTTGAGAAGTGAAAACCGCTGGAATTTCGACTTCAAAAGGCCGAAGTGGCATACTTCCTGCTCGGCCGCTTAAGGTACCAATTTGGGTAGCTGGAGCGAGAGTGACCTCATCTCCTATTTTGGACAGAAACATAGCATAACGTGACTTTCCACGGCTGGGGTCATCTTGAAACGGATAATTCCGGACACGAATGATGTCACCACTATAAAGCTGCATGCTACGCTTCCCCGTCGTATTCATCTTCTAAATAGTCTAAGAATCGATCAGCCGCGTCTTGATGGGGCCCCATCGTATCAACTAGCTTTTGAATACGGATTTTGGCAGCGTACATAAAGGGATGAAACTTCTCCTGTATCCCTAAATCCTTAATCAGCTGTTCATTCGTTTTATCAAGCACGCTATAGTGTGCCCAATCAAAGTTATGTTGTAGAGTCATAGTAAAACCCTCCTCTTTATTGTAATTATCCTTCTATTTTCAAAATATTGTATTCTCATGGTTTAGCTTCTAGTAGGAAATAGAATCCTTAATGTACTTCGATTCAACCACTCTATTTCCTCTTTATTTTCACTATTTAACAACTTGCGCACATGTGTGTATTTACACTTGCGTATTTGTTTACGTTTATGAACCCTTAACGTTCTATCCCTTTATTTTTCTTTCTCTTTTTCTTAAGTTGTTTACGTTCAAACTCGTCCTCTTTCCATTTCTGGTTCGCTTCACGGATAGCGCTCTCTAGCATTTGGAAGAAATCAGAAGTCATCGAGGTATTGTAGTCATATGAAGGAGCTGGAGTATCCGCTGGATTCATAGGAATAAAACCAATCTTAGGAGCGTTAGGATTCACCAATTCACCGAGTTGCCTTCTTGCATTTCTTGATAAATCTGCCGCAGTTTGATGACATTCCAGATAAAACATCATGCGGTATGAGTCATTTTCAGGCTGAAATTGAGGATAGCGTTCGACCAGCTTCTCATAAAGCCGTTTTCTTTCTGGATAGGCTGCATGCTGACTTTCATAAAGCCTAAAAAGAAGGTCTTCTTGTTCAGATACAGTGTATCGTCTTGGTGGTTGAGCTAAATCAGTAGGTGTAATCTCTTTTTCGTAGTACTCTTGTGCCCTCACCAGCCATTCTTTTTGCTCAAGCGTCAAATGTAGCCGCCCTTCCCACTCTGGATAGAGATCTTCTAACCGGTTGTCAAAGAGCTGATTCATTAGCTTTATAGCTTGCACGGCACGCTCCTTTTTCTGAACCAGTAACTGGAGCCTTTGTAATACAGATTCTGGAGCATGCTTCACCGAGTTTGGTTGGCCAAAGTCAATCTTTTCCTTGAGCCTAAGCGTTTCAAACTCTTGTTGAAGAACCTCCACTTCTTTTTGCAAAGATCCTACAAATGCTGGCCGGTGATTCAGTAATTGATCAATCGCATTCTCCACTTCTCTTTGCTCCACATTTTTTAGAAGCCTTTGGATTAGTTCATGGTTCAGTGTCTTATTTTCCGTCAGAGAAACATCCACAATCGCTATCTTGTGTTCTTTGGAATAGTGATCTTGCTCAAGTGTAGGATAGTAAGCGGTTAGGAACCGGCACGCTTCTTTCTCGAGAATGTTTTCGGCTCTTTCCAGCATCAACGTTTCATTTTCAATTCGATCGATTTTTTTCTGTTTTTCAACTGATTCACGTTGGAAGTTCAGCCGCGATTGCCATTTTTGTAATTGGTTTTTTCGTTTCGTGACATTTTCGTAATTTACGAAAATCCGTAAGCCTTGAGCCGCCTCTTTCAATTGCTTTTTCTCCAGGGGCGTAAACCGCCGGACAAAGGAATGAGCTCGCTCCCTCTTTTGTTTTTTTCGTTTCGCTTCGTTAAGCTCGATGACCGTTCGGTTATATTCTTTTCGATCCTTATTGATCTGCATGCGATCCGATACTTTTCCTTCACTCTCCATCTTCCTCGCCGCAAATCCTTCATGAATGGTAGGCAGGGTTTCCAGTCCTCTTGCTTCATGTGATAAATGAGAAAGGCGTTCTGAAAAACCGTTCTTCTCTAAAAAACGGTTCGCATAATGGGCCCACTGCTCTCTCCAGTATAAAAGTTTCTCTTTTGTATTCCAGTCTGTTGTATGTATCGCCATCGTTGTTACTTTTCCATTGATGACTTCCTTGGTTTTCTTTTGTTTATTTCCCCAAGTTCCGTCTGGATTAAATGGACGCATCGTGAGCAATACATGAAAATGCGGATTCTCTTCATCATCGCGGTGGATGGCCAGATCAGCCACCATGCCATCATCTGCAAAGATCTCCCGGCAAAAGGTGATCGCCAGTTCTTCTTGTTGCTCAAAAGATAACTCTTTGGGCAGTGCCACATTGATTTCTCGGCAAAGTTGTGAGTTCCACTGCTTTTCGATTCGTTCCACTTCATTCCATAGTATCTCTCGTTGATAAACCCACTGTGGCGCATGACTGGGAGCTAAAATATGAGTAACCGGCTGAACCGATCGGTGGTAATATTTTTCTTCATTCGTTCGCTCATCCACGAGTCTTTCCCCTGACCGGTAGGCGGCAGCGGCAATGGCACTTTGTTGTTTTTTTCGGGACTTGATTTGATTTGAAAAGTGATAGATGGCCATGACGCTGTTCCTCCTTTATGGTTTTCACATGAGCGAAGCGAATTTTATAGACGCCTCACGCTGAAGTTTGGTTTTCGCACGATACCACGATAGTGGTATATAAGTGCGCCCTTAGAATTTCATTTTCGGGATTATTGTACCATTTTCCATGTTTTGGTTCAAATGCTATAATAAACTAAAACTATCATATTGAGGTGAAGAAATGGCTTCCGAAAAAACGAAGAATCAAATCTTAGAGATTGAAGAACAGATTAAGAGATTAAGAGATAAACAGAAACGGTTGGTTGCAAAGACTCAGTCAGAAATCGGAAAGTATGTAATGGACACCTGGAATATCCAAGATACAGAATCAGCTAAGGTGTTTATTGATTTATTCAAAGAACAAGTTCATTCCTCACAGCAAGTAGCGACAAGCGATGAGTCAACTGATCAAGGAAGCTGATCCGATGATTTCTGAAGAAATGAACGGAATCAATGAAAAAATTAGGGTATTAGAGCAGCGGAAAAAAGCGCTGGAATATAAGTTAACCAATGAAGGACGAAAGGAACGGACTCGACGGCTGATACAAAAAGGAGCCCTATTAGAAAAGTATTTAAATATAGAAGAGCTGACCGTGGAAGAAACAGAAATTGTGTTAAAAGTTGTCGCAAATTTTAAAAATAAAAATACCGATTACTTTGAAAATCAGATCCGACGGTTCCACGAATAGAAATATATCTTCCCTCCATCTCTCTAGTATTTAAGGCCAAAAAACAGCCTTATCTAGGTAGCGATTTATTGATTTTCAAGGCTTTAAGAAAGAACAACCGATGTAAAATAACCATTAAAAAACCAGCCATTTTTTAAGGAAAGGAACTTCGGGAAGTGACTGGGTTTTTAATGACTATATGGCTGGAATTTGAATTGACTAATACATAGGGCTTCATTATATCGAAAAATTTGAGAAGGGAAAAAATAGCGAGTTTTTATTCCGTAAAGTAGTGCTGGAGGCCGGATAATACACCGCTTCCGCAGTCTATTAATACATTATATCCATCGTGCTGCAGCAAATAGCCTGAAGTGGCTTCTCCCTTGCCCGGATATCCACCCCAATATCCTATTACCGTTAACTTCATCTCGCCACTCCCTGGTTACTGTTATTATCATTGTGGCCTTTTTTCGAAAAAAAAGGTGCCAGGCACCTCAAAATCAATCTATTCCTTTACGGCTCCGGAAGTAAGACCGGACACAATTCTCCGCTGGAACAATAACACCATAATGACAAGCGGGACAGTTACAATGATGGTAGCGGCGGTGATGTCGCCCCATGGAACGGTAAATTGTCCCTCAAACATCGCGATTCCGACTGGTACGGTTTTAAACTTATCTTCTGTATTGATTGTCAGCGCAAACAGGAATTCATTCCATGCTGCAATAAATACAAGGATGGCAGTTGTAAATATTCCGGGAACAGCTAATGGCAGAATGACCTTCCAATATGTTTGCATCAGGGTTGCACCGTCCATCTTGGCGGCTTCTTCCAAATCAAACGGGATTTTGCGGAAGAACGTTACGAGAATCCAGATGGAAAGCGGGAGCGTAATGGTCGTATACGGGATAATCAGTCCGAGATAGCTGTTCGTTAAACCTATATTTTTCAGCAGAATGTAGATCGGTGATATTGTCGCAATCTGCGGGAACATGGACACCGATAATACTAGGCCAAGAATAATGGTTTTTCCTTTAAACTTAAGCCTGGCGATCGCATAGGCCGTAAAGGAGGCAATCAGCACCGTATAAACAGTGGTTATTCCGGAAACGACAAAGCTGTTCCACAAGTATCTAAGAAATGGATAATTTACGAATACGGACACATAGTTCTCAAGGGTTGGTTTGCTTGTAAATGGCGTAAATGCCTTGTCCCCAAATAATTCTGAAATTGGTTTTATGGAGCTGACCAGCATCCACAAAAACGGGAACATGACAATGAATACAAAGATTGCGAGAAAGATATAAAACAACGGGCCTGCTTTTTTATTCACGAACTCTCACTCCTTTTCACAGTAACTGCCTTATCTGTCGTTTAACAGGTCACGGCCAAGAAACTTGATAAAAATTATGGAAATGATGGCAACACAGACAAAGACAATGACAGACAGGGCTGAACCATCACCAAAATTGGTCTGTTCAAACATCCTTTTATAAGCCAGTATGGATATCGTTTCCGTAGAGTTTGCAGGTCCTCCCCCTGTAAGTACAAAGACGAGGTCAAAGACACGGAACGCATCCAGCGTTCTAAACAGCAAAGCTACCAATATACTTGATTTTAATAAAGGCAGTGTGATGGTCGTAAACTGTTTCCATTTGGAAGCTCCATCAATAGACGCTGCCTCATAGAGTGAAGACGAAATGGTCTGCAGTCCGGCTAGAAGGAGTAATGCCATGTAAGGGGTCGTCTTCCAAACATCCGTAAAGATGATGGAGAACATCGCCCCGATATTGCTTGTTAACAAATCAGTCGCATTGTCAACCAGTCCGACTTTCTCAAATATTCTTGACACGATTCCATTTTGTCCGTCATATAAGAACTGCCACATTTTTGCGGAAACAGCAGTAGGTATCGCCCATGGAATCAAGATCGTCGCTCTCACAAGGCCTCTTCCGAAGAATGCCTTGTTAATTAAAAGAGCGATGGCCAGCCCAACGACGAGCTCCACAAATACTGAAATTAATGTAAAGGCGCTTGTATTCCATATCGCCATCCACATCCGTTTGTCCGTCAGATTTTCTTTATAGTGGTCCAGCCCGATAAAGTTAGGCTTAATGACCGCTTCGTTCAGAGATGAAGACAGGCCGAGAGCGTCCTCTTCATTTTTAAGGCCTTTAAGTTCCTTTACTTGTGCGGATACTTTGTGAAGGGTTTTGTCTAATTTGATCGCATCTGTCTTATCCACTTTTACCGAGCTCATCTCATCACTGACCGGTTCCATGTTTGTTAGCATGTCGTCTACTTGATCGTATTGCTTTTTCACAGCTGAATCATCCTTAATGCCTGCGTCCACTTCTTTAAGTTCTTTTACCAGGCCATTTAAGCTTTCTGTAGCCGATCCATTCGCTTTTCCAGCTTCATCCTCCAATACATTGATTAAAAAGGGATAGCTGTTTAGGTATTTTTCCAAGTCAATATGATAGGTCAGGGTCACTTCGGATTTTGTTGGGTTATTTAACCTAAGGTCAAACAAACTATAATAAAATGATTGCAACACGGGCCATACTGCGATAAGGAGAATCAAAATCAATGATGGTGCTACGAGTAAATAGCCTAATCTTTTTTCAGACGCTTTCTGTTTCTTGCCTGAAGCAGGTTTCACCTGTTTAGATTGTTTTTCGGGATTAAGGTTTACTTCCACTTTTGTCCACTCCTTACATTACGAATGCCATCGATGGACAGGCGAAGCAAAACAGCCCATCCATCGCATTCTGGAATCGATACCAATAGTAATTTTGCACAAGCCTCCATAGGAATGAAGGCTTATGCTTTTAAATGTCCAGCATATTCTTACTTTTCAAGTTTTGAAGAGATTTCTTTCTGCATGTTTTTAGCTGCTTGCTCAGGTGTAATTTCTTTGGCGATTGCTTTTGAAATTTGAATTTGCATAATATCAGAAATTTCAGTGTAGTTTGGTGCTACAGGGCGGGAAATCGCTGATTTAAGGGCATTCACAAAACCGGCTTCTTTAAAGTAAGGGTTGGCTTTTTGTACTTCTGCGTCATCAAAAAGCTTATTGATGGTCGGAGCGTGCCCGCCGTTTATCGCATCAATCTTTTGTCCTTCTTCACCCGCCATAAACTTTAGGAAAGTCCAAGCTTCTTTCGGTACATCTGTATTTTTGTTAATTCCCGCTTGCCAGCCCCCAAGTGCAGCTGCAGGTCCTTTATCACCGGCTGGAAGTGGAGCTACTCCAACTTTCCCAACAATTTTAGATTGCTTTTTGTCATTTGCCAAAGCAAATTGGTACGGCCAGTTACGGATAAAGGCAGATTGTCCGTTAATGAAGGCCGTGTGCGATTCCGGCTCAGCAAATGTTGTTACGTTTTTAGGAACCACATCAGATGTAGCTACCTCTACAAGCTTTTTAATCCCTTTCACTGCTTCTGGAGAATCTACGACCACCTCTCCTTTGTCGTTGATGATTTCTCCTCCGTACGACGCGATAAATTCAACAGCGTTACAGACAAGCCCTTCATATTGCTTCGCCTGCATCAAGTAACCGAACTTGGTGCCTCCTTTTCCTTTATCAGCCTTTGCTTGCTTCAAAAGATCATCCCATGTTTTTGGAACCTCGCCGTCTTTGACAAGGTCTGTACGGTAAAAGAGCATCCCCGCATCAATGAACTTTGGAAGCGCCCATTGCTTCCCTTTAAATTTAGAAGCACTTAGTGCGCCTTGGTTATATTCATCGAGCTTGATTCCATCTTTTTGAATAAAACGGTCAAGCGGCATTACATAACCGGCCTGTGCAAATTCTGCTGGCCATACAACGTCCATTTCAAAAACATCAATTTCGTCGGACTTCGCGTTGAATGCCGTAACATACGAATTATGCTGTTTTCCTGTGTCAGCGGGCATCTCACGGACCTTAATATCGATATTTGGATATTTCTTTTCAAAAGCATCAACCACTTTTAGAGTAGCACCCGTATCATCTTTACCGAAGGCATAGACCACTTCAACTTTTTTCCCTTTGCTGCCGGAGTCTTTTGACTTTTCGTCTGTGCTTGCTTTGTCAGTGCTGCACGCGGACAAAACGAGCGATAGAGCTAGCGAAGTAGTAATGACCTTTGAAATCTTTTTAATGTTCTTCATGGATATCCCCCTTTAATATGTTTGCGCCGATATCAATTAATCAAGTCGACCGCCTTTTAATCAGCTGAAAGTTCAGCTGTATTTCCTTTTTCTTAATAGGAAGCTTATTTTCAATGGTTTCAATCATTTGTCCCATTGCTCGTTTAGCAATTTCGTCAATTGGCTGCTCAATGGTTGTCAAACCTATTAATTCTGCCTGTGGCTGGTCATCGAATCCAATAATGGCCAAATCATCCGGAACACTCCAATAATGATTGGTCGCCTCCAACCAAATGCCGGATGCAACTTCATCACTTCCCGTAAAAACTGCTGTTGGTCGATCTTCCATGTCTGCAATGGCTCGAAAGATTCGCTTTCCATCCTTTATGCTGAAGGCATTAGTTAGAATCCACTTATCATTAAATTCCAACCCCGCCTCTTTCAATGCCTTTTTATAGCCTTTAAACCGGTCAAAAGCTAACCGTGAAGCGCTATTGTCCCCTGAGCAATAGGCGATTTTTGTATGGCCTTGCTCAATTAAGTGGCGCGTCCCTATGTAAGCGCCTTCAACCTGATTTAAATAAACAGTTGGGATGTCCGCATCATCATTATATTCATTACATAACACGATAGGCCCGTAATTCAGGTAAGGCTTAATGTCTCTCCACTCATTTTCAATCGAGGTGAGAATAAGCCCATCAACTTGCTTTGTTTTCAGCAGTTCAAGATAATTAATCTCCTTATTGCGGCTGTAGCTCGTCTGGCAAAGGATCAGCTGGTAGCCCTTTTCCGAAGCGTGGTTTCCCATTACCTCCACCATCTGGCTGAAAAACGGATTTGTAATCCTTGGTACATAAACGGCAATGGTTTCAGTCTGCTGCTTTCTGAGGCGCCGGGCAGAAGAATTGGGTACATAATTTAATTCTTCCATCGCTTTTAAAACGAGTCTCTTTTTTTCATCCGTTACATATGGATGGTGATTAATTACTCTTGAGACTGTTGTTCTTGATAGCCCCGCCAACTTTGCTACATCTTGAATAGTTGCCATTGCGTTTCTCCTTCATCTTTCCCACTATGAAATCGAAATCATGAAATCGTTTTCATAGTCTGAGTATAGGTGAAACTGCCCGGTCGGTCAATAGTTTTCTCAAAATTTTAAAAATTATGTTAAATGACAAGTGTTTTAATCGCATTCTATCTTTCCAGCACGTATAATTTAAATACATCATGTTACTGGCGGAATATAGGTTGTGATGTATGTGTAATTATATGATAGTTTTCCTGCCACTTTGAAACACGGATAGTTTTTTATCTGATTAGGCTAGAAAAAGCGTGCCTATTTAATTCTCGTATATAATAGGGACGTTTTTTCTATTTGGTAAATGTAAAATTGCACGAGTAGATGAAACTGAATCATACCTCCTCAGTGAGGGTTTCTTACAAATAGCCGAAAAGCGTTCCGCAACACTCTTCGGCACTAGACCCTCATATATAGTTAAAACACGTCCAATTCTATGGCCACTGCCCTCACCGGAGAACCGTCCAATCCTGTAAGGCGAAGCGGCAGGGCAATAATAAGCGGCTTCGGAAAATCAATTTGATCAAAGCTACAGAAATTTTCACCAATAATTCCGTTTACACCCGTAATTGCCTCATGTGCCGGAAAAGCGGTGCCATCTGGCGGGTCAATGTTAAGCGCATCAATAAAAAAGGTTCGAATTCCCATCTCCAGCAGCCGTTCAATTACTTTTACGCAGATATAGGGATGCCGGAAGTATTTTTCTGTGCCACGATACGCTGACCAGCCGGTATGGAACAGAACAATCTTTTCATCCTCCAGCCGTGCCAGATCCTTCTCTACATCAGACATATCAATTTTCTCCCCATCATCCTTTCCTGTAACATCAATAACCAATCCTGTACCTAAAAAGTTCATCAAATCTGACTGATCAATGGTTTGCCCGTTTTTTTGAAAGTGGAACGGCGCATCGACATGTGTACCTGTATGAGAGCCGAATAAGATCTCACTCACTTGATAGCCGTCTTTGTCAATTTCAGTAGCCGGTTTAATCTGGGGCTTTGGATCTCCGGGATAAATCGGTGTATCCGTTGCAATGGGAATAGATAAATCAATCATTTGTTTAATCATGGAAGGCTAACTCCTTTAGTAAATATCTGTTCTTCTTTCCTCCAGCATCGTAAAGAAACTCTTCTTTATCTCATTGCGCTTTTTGTAGTCCAGTTCAGCGACCAATGTGCCTTCCTCATCTCCTTCAGCTGAAACCATTGCCGTACCGTCGGGTGAATAAATCACCGACTTGCCAAAGAATGAGAGGTTTTCCGATTGGCCGATATGATTAGGAGCAGCAACATAAACGGTGTTATCAATCGCCCTTGCCATCCCAAATTTAAGAAAAGAACCGTCATACGGGCGTTCCCAGGCTGCCGGTGCTATAAGCAATTCCGCTCCCTGTAAAGCCAGTGCCCGTGCGAGTTCAGGAAAAGCAAGATCCCAGCAAATCATCAGCCCGATTTTCCCTATATCGGTTTGAACGGCAACAGCTTCGGATCCTGAAGAAAAGAATTCCTTCTCAAGAGGTGTAAGGTGTATTTTCCGGTAGTTGGCAAGCGCGTTTCCGGAAGGATCAATCAGCTGAACAGAATTATAGATTTCCCCCGCTATCCCACGTTCAACATAACCATAGGCCACGTATAAGTTATTTTCACTTGCCGTTTTACGAAACTGACGAAAAATGGTGCCGTTCTGCTCTTCTGCCACTTCTTTTATATCAGCTGATAAATAATATCCGGTGGCACTAAGCTCAGGAAATACAATGAAACGCATCTGAGGATGATCCGCTTTTATTTGCTCGATCATCTTACGCATCCTGTTCACGTTATAGGAAACGTCCCCATTCCTGAAGGATGCCTGAACCACGGCTATTTGAATGGGCTGTTCCATGCATTATGCCTCCAATTCATTGATGTTCGTTTCCCTGTTGTGTTGAACGGACGTTTGCTTTGAAACCTCCATTAAAATCCAGTAGGAAGCGCCTGAAACAATAAAAGTGAGAATGGTAGAACCGATGCTTAATGGTTTCATATACTGAAAATAATAGGCAAAAACCGCTCCGACAACATACGACATATAGGCTACTATGTTTACACCCTTTTGGTAGCGGTAGTCCCCTCTTCGGTCAAATGCGATTTCCTCTGCGTCATATTGACCTTTTTTCAGGAAAAAATAATCAACAAGTACGATGGCAAACACAGGGATAAATAGGGTCGCAATCAAAAGGATAAAGTTAAAAAAGTTGGTCATTAACGTTTCCTTTAACAAAGCACCTGCCGTACATAGGATCCCCATAACGAGCGTGGGCATCCAAAAGCCGGTCTTCGGAAATACATTCATAAAAGACATGGTTGCACTGTAAAGCGCCATAACATTGGTAGATAGCACCGAAAAGAAAACTACAATTGAGGCAACCAAACCAAACCCATAGGCTGACAACAAAACCGTAGGATCATAGGTTTGTTCCATATTCGATAGAATGCTAAATCCGCTTACGACAGCCCCGAGACCCATTGCTATAAGAGTTGCAAGTAAGTAACCCAAATAAGTTCCCCACATGCCGGTTTTCTGTGATTTACAGTTTCTATTAAAGTCACAGACGGTAGACATCCAGGAAAACGCAGTGGCTACCACTATATCAAATGCAATGATGCCTGTTATTTCAGGATTTTCATTGAGCTTCATCGAAATTAGTGACGATGCATCATACGCCGTAAACAACTTGAAGAATAACAGAGCAGATAGAATCAGCATAGCTATGGAAACCCACTTCTCAATGCTCTCTACACCTCGGTGGCCATATATAGTAACGCAAACGACAAGTACTTCTGTTAAAACGACAAATAGATTTATATTGCTGTATCCGGTCATATACTCTATAGCATAGTTAAGGCTGAGCCCCGCCATATACGCCTGAATCCAGCTCCAGCCAATTAGAATAATCGTATTGACGATGGCTGGAAGAGCCGCCCCTTTTTGCCCGAACGATGCCCTTGTAATAACCATTGTAGGGAGACCCGTCCGTGTACCGATATTTCCTGTTAACGCCAAGGGTACGCCCCCAATCAGCGAACCGATCAAAATAGCAAGCATCGCATCCTTGAAGGAGATATCAGGAACAAACATCATGCCTGTCATCACGGTTGTAATGACAACATTTGCCGCAAGCCAGAGCGCAAATGTTCCAAAGAAATTCATGCTCCGCTCACTGGCTGGTGTTGGGGCTATACTGTCCTGGCCAAAATGTTCAGAGATTTGACTCATTATAAACACCTCTTCTCAATTTATAAGAATAATCTGAAATTAATAATCAGGAAGACAGCTTCGTCCTTCGCAGTAATGAACGAAGCCATCTTTGCTTTAACGATACCAGCCGACCGGCTGAAGCTCTTTGCTGACATTCACATGCTTCACTTCTGTAAATCCTGACAGGCCTTGTGGACCCAGTTCCCTGCCAATACCGCTTTGCTTATATCCTCCCCACGGCGCTTCCACATAGGGCGTATGATAGCTGTTAATCCAGATGGTACCTGCTTTTAATCGGGAAGCAATGCGTTCAGCACGTTCTGTATCTTGGCTTAAAACCCCTGCAGCTAGGCCATAAACCGTACCATTGGCAAGTTCAATCGCCTCATTGTCGCTCGTAAACGCTTGGATTGTAACAACCGGGCCGAATATTTCCTCTTGAAGGATTCGCATGTGCTGGCTCACTTCAGTAAAGACGGCCGGAGTCAGGTAATACCCGGTATTGCCTTGCCTCTCTCCTCCGTGTAGAAGGACCGCTCCTTCCTCTTTTCCGAGTTCAATATACTTTTCTATTTTCGCCTGGTGCACTGCACTGATGACTGGCCCCATTTCCGTTTCTTCGTCCCGTGGATCACCAAGCTTTACTTGCTGTAGTTTATTTAATAACCCGTCCAGGAAACGATGATAGATTGATTGGTGAACAAGAATCCGTGATGAGGCCACACAAACCTGGCCCTGGTTAAAAAAAGCACCAAATACGGACCATTCAACCGCTGCTTCTATATCTGCATCCTCCAGGACAATGAGTGGAGATTTGCCTCCTAGTTCTAGAGAAACGCGTTTAAACGACCGGGCACATTGTTCGTTCACCTTTCTCCCTGTTTCCGATCCTCCGGTAAAAGAGACTTTATCTACATCCGGATGCGAAACAAGCGTTTCACCGACCGGCTGTCCTGTCCCAAGAACAAGGTTAAAAACGCCTGCCGGAAAATCACATTGATCAATTAGCTCTGTAAACATAAGCGCTGACACTGGTGTTATCTCAGATGGCTTAAAGACGACTGTGTTTCCGGCAGTTAGGGCCGGAGCAATTTTCCAGATTCCTAATAAAAGAGGAAAATTCCACGGTACGATTAACGCACAAACACCAATCGGTTCTTCCATCACCTTGCTTGTTGTGCCATCATGCATTTCTTTTTCCCATGGTTTCCGGCTTGAAGCGAGATCCGCATAATAGCGCAGACATGTGACTGTGTCGTTAACATCAAGGCGGGATTCCCGAATCGGCTTACCAGTATTGGTTGTCTCAGCAGCAGCAAACTGCTCTGCCTTTATTTCCAGTAAATCGGCAAGCTGATGCAGCGAGTTCACCCTTCGCTGTACATCCGCAGGCCAGCTGCTAGTTTCAAAAGCTTGGCGCGCTGCTTTAACAGCCTCCTCGGTTTGTTCCCTGGATGCTTCTTGTACCTCAACAATCAGGCTTTCGTTGGCAGGATTAATGATTTGCCGCTTCGTCCCTTCGCCCGCGACCCATTTACCTCCAATGTATTGGTGCTTTGTATATTCCATTTCCTCACTCCTTTGATCCTTGCAGGGCTGTTTCTTCATTTCTATTTAAGACGTGCTTCCTTTTCTTTAAGGCTGCCAGCGTAATCATTTCATACATAACAGATGAAGCAAGCGCGGCTGTAATTTCGCCATGGTCATAGGATGGCAGCACCTCCACTAAATCGAAGCCAACCACATTTAGGCCGTCCAGCCCTCTGACATATTTCAATGCCTCATAGCTCGTTGGCCCGCCAACCTCCGGCGTTCCGGTTCCCGGTGCATACGCTGGATCCACAAAGTCAATATCATAAGAAACGAACACTGGGCGATTCCCCACACGGCGATGGATTCGTCTCATTACTTCATCAAAGCCAATCTCCCGCACTTCCTTCATCGGAATGACTTCAAATCCCAGATCGCGTCCATCTTCAATATCCTCCGGGCCATACAATGGGCCCCGCATTCCCACTTGGATGGAATGCTCTACATCAAGCAGGCCTTCCTCTACCGCTCGTCGAAAGGGCGTTCCATGCATATACTTTTCGCCATAATAATGATCCCAGGTATCGCCATGAGAATCGAAATGAACGAGTGAAACAGGACCATATTTTTGATAAAAGGCCCGAAGATTCCCTAAAGAAATGGAATGGTCGCCACCCATTATGATTGGCGTAATACTTCGATCCAAAATAGGCTTTAACTCAGAAACCATGTTGTCATAGGTTTGATGGATGTTACCAGGAACGACATCAATATCTCCATAATCCACTCCAGAGCAATAGTCGAAAATATTAATATCCATATCCGGATTGTAAGGACGAAGCAGTACAGAAAAGTTTCTTATGTGCTGCGGCCCGCCGCGCTGGCCAGTCCGGTTAGAGGCAGCCGTGTCAAATGGAACTCCTAAAACAACAAAATCTACATTATCTGTCGTTCTCATCTGTTCCAATCGCATAAAGGTGCGTACTCCACAAAAACGCGGTGATTTGGATGAATCTTTTGGTTGATACATAGTAAAACCTCCTTGATGGCGTGTTTTTTTGTATATATAGAGTTGTTGCAAGAACTATGCCAACAATAACTAGGGGTAATAGCGCTTGTTTCATTTGATAAAAAAATGCAATAGCGCATTAACCTCAATCGGATTAATGCTCTATTGCATTTAGATGCGTTTTTGCATCGATATTATATTTCTTTAGTTTTCTCACGACATTGGACTGATTTAGCCCCAAGTACTTTGCCATTTCATAGGTGGTTATGCATTGTCTGGTTGCTCTTTTTAGCCATCGGATTTCTACTTCTTCCAGCGCTTCCTTCAAGGTACCGATTTTTTCTTCATCCTCCACTTCAGACCGATTGCCGGCTTGCTGCTCGAGAACATGTTGAAATGTAAAAGGCAAAGCATCAGGATAAATGGTTCTCGTTTCTGCTGTAACGACCAGCCGCTCCATCATATTCTGAAGCTCACGGACATTGCCGGGCCAATCATACGCCACCAGCTTTTCTATCGCTGTGCTGTGAAAAAACTTATTCATGCCATACTTTTCATTTGTTTTTTGCAAATAAAAGTGGGCGAGCAAGGAGATATCCTCTCTTCGTTCTCTCAGCGGCGGAATCGTAATTGGGATTACGTTAAGGCGATAGTAAAGGTCCTGCCTGAATTTTCCCTGTCTGACCATTTCAGCCAGATCCTGATTGGTCGAGGCGATCAGGCGAAAATCGATGCTTTTGACTTTTAGTCCCCCTACTCGCGCCACCTTCTTTTCCTGGATGGCCTTGAGCAGCTTCGCCTGTACGGAAAGGGGAAGCTCGCCGATTTCATCCAAAAATAACGTTCCCTTGTCCGCAAGTTCGATAAACCCGGCTTTTCCCGTCCGATTCGCACCGGTAAAGGAACCCGCTTCATACCCAAACATCTCGGACTCGAACAGTGCCTCCGGAATGGCGCCGCAGTTAACTTCGATAAATGGTTCTTTCTTTCTGTCGCTCCCTTGGTGGAGTGCCCGGGTAAACACATTTTTTCCGACGCCTGACTCTCCGAGAAATACAACCGATGCATCTGATTTGGCGACGCGCTCCACGAGTTGCCAAATTTGCCTTATCGCTTTGCTTTGGAGCACGAGATTTTCTATGCTCAGGTCCTTTCCTCGCAATTCCTGGATTTCCGTTTGATACTGCTCCATTCTCGTTTGTAATTCTTCAAAGTCTTCCTTCAAATGCTGTATTTCGGTTAAATCCGTCGAAAAGCTGATCACCCGGATAATCTCACCTGATTCATTCCGAACCGGCAGGCCTGTAGCCATCACCGTACGGCCTGTCGGTGTTTTCTGCATCACCTGAACTTCCTTGTTTTCTTTAAGCACCTTTACCGTCACAGAAGGGGAGAATATATTTTCAGCTTCTAGCTCAAACACAGATTTGCCTATTAAAAAGGCGGAGTCCTTACCATATATAGAGGTGCAGTTAGGACTCGCCCGCAGCACAGTCCCTTTCCCGTCAGCGATCACAATATTATCCTTCGAAGCTTGCAAAATGGCATTAAGTTCAATCTCAAACATATCAGCTTGTGTTTTCATCCAATCACCATGCCTTTTCCCAACAAAATCTATATGTAGATTATAGATTTAAGATTTATATGCTTTAATCAGGGGTTTCGTTTTAAGAACAAAAGATAAACTGAGACCATAAATCGAACCTTATCAGCCCTTTCAAGGGGTTCCGCTCCTTTTCCCGCAAAAAAGCATCCCTTTGGTGAGTGGTTTCGGAATTGATACCCCGCCTCATTTAAAGCAGCTTTCAAACGTTTTTCCCCGATTCCTTCTATTTGTTTCGCTATGCCCGATTCGGTTTGACCTTGCTTTGAAAGTTGCTTAAAATTTCCGCAATACGCAATAAAATTCACTCTCCTTTCACATATAAAACATCATCGATGTTTATTTCTATGTGAAATGAAATTCACCTTTTTTGCAAACAAAAAACCAGTTGATACGGTGTAGAATTCTGTTATTACGGCTAATTGCTAAGCCATTGCGGTTTTGCTTCTTTTTAAGGACTTTAATTAGATTGTGTATTAGCATGTGTTTTTTATTAAAGATTTTTAATATGCTCCTTTATACGTCCATTACCTTTATAGCTAAAGAATTTGGTAGATTGTTGCTTTAGTGATTAGAATAGCTTGTAGACTCTTTTCAGGATTTTGTCTGGTAGGAGTCACAAGAATTTTGGTACAGATCCTTTTACGGAAGTGTATATAGGATGCTTTTACCTTTTGAACACAAGTCCGGAGTAAAGGCATTTTAGATTTACAGATATTCACAAGCGTAATCATTTGCGTAACCATAAATATATATATAATCAAACATATATTTGTATTATAATCGTTTACAAAAGTGAAAACGAAAGTGATTATGCATGTGTTTTGTATCCAAATTCCATAAATACTTAACAAACTATTTAGCGCAAGGGCTAACTCTAAGCTGGACAACCCTGTGGTTTTCTTAATTAAATCCATCAAAGATGAATATGCAGCAAGTCCAAGAGAACTACCAGAATATCTACTTGACCAGGACTAAACGAAAAAATCACTGATAAAGCAACATGCACTGTATCAACAACAGGCAATCGCAGTCGTACAACATTTACTGGAATGCAAAGAGCTCTGCCGCAATCTCATGGAGATTACAGGTAAAGGCGAAGAAAAGTTAAAACGTCGTTTTCATTACGATTTAGTTCGCTGTTTTAGGATAGTTTAAAACTTCCTCTTTATAAAGCAGAGGAATTAAATGATATTGACATTCTCTCGATATATGTTTCCTTGTTACCTGTCCAAGTTTAAAACCAATGCTTATGCGTGGTTTTTTTGTTCTTAATTTCAAAATCCAAGAATACAAGTAAAAACACAAACATCCACGTCTGTGTACGTGATTTTAAAAATATAAGTATATTCTAATATTATCCTGGTAATTAACATAATACAAAATCAAATCCACTTAAAAAGCAAGATCATTAAAACGCTGTTTTAGTGATAATAAAAAAGTCATTATTATGTAATCTACCACCAGTTCCAAGAAGGAAGGAACATTGAGAGACAACTAGTTTTTGTTTGATGAATATCAAACAGTAGTGGTGAGGATTCTTTGAACCTATATCTACAAGTTACAAACACTTTTGTTTACGCAAGTGTTTGTAACTTTTCCGTCCCTACTTTTAGCAGCAAAAGAGGTTGGTATTGTTTGTAGCGGTGATTGGAATTCATTCAATAGATTGTAGACTCTTTCACAATTTTGTTTAGTGGGATTTTTTAATTTGTACAGATCCTTTAACGGAAGTGTATAGGATGCTTACCTTTTGAACACAAGTCCTGCTTATAAGGCATCTTAGAGTGTTTTTTTTACAGAATATTCACAAGCGTAATCATTTGCGTATCCATAGATACATATATAAACAAACATATATTTGTATTATAAGCGTTTACACAAACGAAAACATAAGTGTTTATGAAATTAAGAGACTATTTTTGTGTACATTCCATGTTAGATTGCTTACTGACGGAAATTAGGTTGTTATCTAAATTCAACGAGTATTTATAGAGCTTGGATGCAAAAACACAAGCATAAACATTTATATTTTTTACGTGTGGAATCACGTGAAGGTTTTCCTATCACATTGATCCTGGTTAATTTCTGGTTAAGGTAGCAGTTTAAGTTCATTATTTGTGTTCTTTAACCATGAGCAAAGAAGTATAAAATATACAAATCACAAAAATATTTACACTTGCGTAAACGGTTTTGTTATTATTTGCGAGTTTGCAATTATTTGTGATGGGGTCAATCTTTGCATTTGTTTGCTTAAAATAACATACACTCTATCAGGATTTTGTCTTGTGGAATGTATTTGGGTAGCATTTCTTTTACTGAATTATATATAGAATGATTTACCTCTTGAACAGAAGGTGGTGTAAAGGAAGTTTAACGTCTTGTTGTTCAAAATATTCACAAGCGTACTCACTTGCGCAATCATAAGTACATATACAACCAAACATATATTTGTATGACAAGCGTTTACATAAACGAAAACATAAGTGGTGATATTTATGCTGTTATTAAATTGCAGAGGATTTTATCGAACTTACACACAAAAACACATGCATAAACATTTGTATTTTTACTTATGAAACCAATTGATGATTTTCCTTTTACTTTGAAACATGGATAGCTTTTTTCTGTTAAAGCAGTACGTTTCATTATTAGTGATCTTTAACCAGGATACAGACATGTGTACAACATTTATAACATTATTTACACTTGCGTAAATGGTTTTGTTTTTACTTACGAGCTTGCAATTATTCAAAATATTAAGGGTACTTTATTATATATTTAAAAACAACAAGCAGCTCTGTTGTTGTTTTATATGTTTTTATTTTGTTTATATTGTTTTAATTGTTTTAAGAACAGCTGATCCCTTGATACGACAGGATTCTACGAACCTATCTATCACTTAATCAGCGCTAAGTATCACTATCTCAGCGTGAAGTATCACTGATTCAGCGTTCTAATATCACCTTTTCAACGTGAAGTATCATAATTTCAGCGAACCATCACTTTTTTAGCGTAAATATAGAATAAAAGCCGTTTCGCCCTGCTGTTCCCGGTTATCTGGATAAAACTATCACTATTTCAGCGTAAAGTATCACTGATTCAGCGTTCTACCATCACCTTTTCAGCGTTCAACTACTTCCAACGGTAATTATCACAAATTCAGCGTCAGCACTATATCTTTTATTATCACTATTTCAGCGTGCAGGAATGAGGATAATGTCAGGTGGGTGTCACCGTTCTAACTATCACCTTTTCAGCGTCCCGATGTAAGTTCTGCTTTTCCTGCCCTTTGATGTTACTATCATTAAATCAGCGTTTAGTTTTAACTTTTTCTTTTAATGATCACGAATTCAGCGCGCAATATATCTTATCCCTCATCCATACCTATCTATTCATGATGCCACTTCTTTATGCTAGATTTCAGAGTAAAGGTCAATATGAACGTAATATCACTAAATCAGCGTTGTTTTTATCGTTGATGCTCTAATCAACAAAAAGGATGAGTATTCTGTTAAAGATCTGTTCTATTATCACTTTTTCAGCGTGACAGCTATTTTAAGTATCACTTTTTCAACGTTAACAGTTGTATCACTAAATCAGCGTGTTTGGTAATGCGCTGCCGACTATCACAAATTTAGCGTGAAACGCGTCCTTCTAAGATGAAACAACGTCCAAAAGCTGTATTCAAAAACTATCACCATTTCAGCGCATAACTCATCCAGCTTTTATTTTGTTTTATCCTCTTTTAAGAAAGGAAAATTCAACTATCACGATTTCAGCGTTGCTACAGAAATGAACAATTATCACTAATTCAGCGTTGATTAAAGACAAGTATCACTTATTCAGCGTGAGATAATAGTTATTATCACTCTTTCAGCGTGTAAATGAATAAACTCGTCGATTTTTATAAGTTTTTGGTATTTTTTTCTTTCAATAATGTATCACTTGATTTATAGTAGTGATAAAAGGATAGATCGGAGGTCATTATGGTTGATCAAAAATATGATAACCCACCTCTCAGTGATAGTTTAGCTTATTACGGTATGCAGCATTTAGAAATAAGGGAACCGGATCATTTAAGCGGTCATAACTGGGTAACCAAATCAAATGCCTTGATCGAAAAGACGTATCAGTTGTCTGTCATGGAACAGAAATTGATTCTAACGCTTGCTAGCCTTGTACAGCCGTCTGATGAGGCATTTAGGCCCTATCAGATAAAAGTATCCGATTTCGTACAGCTATTGGGCTTAAAATCGACAGGAAAGTACACAGAAATTCGAAAGATCGTACAAGCTCTCCAGCAAAAAACATTGCCGATCAATACGGGCCAGTCGCTATTAGATATCACTTGGCTATCGAGTGCTGAATATTTTCACGGTAAAGGTTACGTCGAATTGGAATTCAGTCCTAAATTAAAACCTTACTTATTACAGTTAAAAGAGAAGTTTACTACATATCAGTTGAAAAATATCATACAGCTACGCTCTTCCTACTCTATCCGGATTTATGAATTATTAAAACAATATGAGCCCCTTAAGCAACGATCATTTACGTTAGAAGAATTGCGAGAGGTACTCGGCATTGAACCGAAGAAATATAAGTTGTTTGGTCATTTTAAGGATAAAGTGTTGAATGTAGGGAAGAAAGAACTTGAAGAAAAGACTGATCTCCGTTTTGAATTTGAGGAGATAAAAAAGGGCCGCAAGGTAACCGGGATAAAATTCTATATTTACAAAAATAAGGCCAAGGTGAAAAGTATCTCTCTCTCTGGCGATGAGGAATATGAATCTGATGTTCAAGAAGCGTTAGAAAAAATGGGAGTAACTAACATTGTAGCGAAGAGTTTACTCAAAGAGTACGACCTGGACCAAGTGGAACGCAATATTGCTTATAGCAAACTCATTATAGAAAAAAGGAAGCTGGACAATCCTGTCGGTTTCTTAATTAAATCCATCAAAGATGATTATGCAGCAAGCAGCAAGCAGCAAGTTCATAAAGAACTTCCAGAGTATCTCCTCGACCAGGATGAAACGAAAAAACCATTGAAAAAGAAACAGGCACTGCATGAACAAGAAGCAAGCAAAGTAGAAACACATTTGCTGGAAACCAAAGAGCTCTTCCGCAATCTAATGGAGATTACGGGTGGAGATGAAGAAAAGTTAAACCATCGTTTTCAAGAAGAAGTGGTTCGCTGTTTTAGTGATATTTTAAAACAAAGGGAACAATTTAAACTGCCTTTTTATAAAGCAGAGGAATTTAGTGATGATGAAATTCGTTCATTATATTTTTCCTTGTTACCTGTTCAAGTATAAATAAATGCAAACTAAAACCAATGCCTGTGCATTGGTTTTTTGGTTCTTTACTTTCACAGTAGAAACACAAGTGTACACATAAACATCCTCGCAAGTGCACATGTTTATAAAAATATAAGTATAATCATTTTATTTTTTGGTAATACTACTAATACAAATCCACATCATATTTAAGATCACATATTAAGTGACGCTGTTTTAGTGATAATAAAGTAATTAATTATTTATCACCATACATTGTAGTATTGAAATGTTTACCTATAGAGCTCTGAGTAGATAATCTCCACCTTTTTCACGTGTGCTTGATAAGAAGAATGATGATAAACGAATATCAATCATGTTACGGTTGAGAGAAATCTTTGATTACAATCTAAATGTGAGTGAAATAAGAATGGAACTCGATTAGATAAAGTGATAATTAGCTGGGATGATATCTAGAGATTAATCAATGACAAACACTTTTGTTTACACAAGTGTTTGTAAAAACACACATGTACAAGTGAAATTCCATTGTATAAAAACACTTATGTACATACTTGTGTTTTCGTAAACGTTAATGTACATGAAAATAATTTAAAGTTAATTCTTCACTTGCTGCAGCCACTCATCCACCATATGTTTTAAATGGATAGTTCGGTCTTTAAACTCTTCCATTAAAAAACTAATTAATTGAGCTAATGTTACTTCTTCATTATAAGGATTGTTCTTATTAATAAATTTAAGAATCTCTTTAAGCTGTTTGATTCGTTCTGGATCTAGTTTTTGATGTACAAAAGATTCAATGTAGGTTTTTACGATGTCTGTTTGCTTAACAGACATTTCTAACAAAATCATTGTAGCAGAGGATACCGTAAGATCGAGAGCATAGGCCAGATCGGCAAGTTTATCATGCGTGGTCTGTTGAAAGCGAATAGTTACCCTCTTCTTTATCCCACCCCTCTTCACGATACGATGGGTTTGTCTGGTAAGATCACCTAGATATAATAAATGTTCTGAAACTAAAAAGTCTCTTCTGAAATATGAACTCAATTTCTCTATAACGGCTTTAGAGGATAATCCATAGTTGCAGAGATCTTCTGCTACGTCTTTAATGGGTCGATTCGTAACGTAAGATAGCCGTGAAATACAGTCATACAATTCGAGGGGTATCGTAGGTTTGACATCGCGTTTTTTATCGCAGCGCACTTTACGGGTTTTCGTACTGGTATCTTCTTTCTTCATCATTCACCTCTAAATGGATAAATAAGATTGGGACACATTCTCGCAGCCCTAAAATATGTATATGGCATAGGAGAACGTAATATGAGAAGAATTCGATGAAATTACATAAGATACAACAATGCTAAGGAGGTATTCTAACCTGATTACATTATCATTTATGCTTATGTTTACACAAACGTAATTGGATGTATTTTTATATGCAATTTCTTTTAGATTTAATAGTTAGAGAGCATAAGTAAAAAGGTGTAACCGAATATTTGTTTTCGCAAAGGGATGCTGCCACGAGCCTTTTCATTGGTCCCTTCCCTCTTTCTTTTATCCCCAAAAGGAAAAATAAGGTTGGGACACATTCTCCCTGTCCTAAGATATTTTTTGAATAGGGAAGAAGTATGGATTTAAACAAGTGGAATGTCTATTTTGATAATGTTGAATACACAATCCACATCAAAATAATATATGCATATTAAAAAAGAAGTGAATTTAAAAGCATCAACACTTCCGTAAACACAAGCGTTGATGCTTTTACATATTAAGATGTTAAATAATGAATAAACAAAGGAAACAAGATGTTGGTTAAGAAGTACCATATGGATAGGGGATCTGGAACATTCTCCGTCTGCGAAAATACAAAAACTAACCCCTGGAGATACAGTACAAAATTTACATAAAGGGATCTCTGTTGTTAAAAGTGTTTTCTTTATCTCTTATAATGTAAAAATGATCTGTGTAATCTCGGAAGTGGAGGAGGAATCTATTCCTTAAATAACGTTTCCAATTACTGAATGGAGATTTGGATTTATTCTATTTTGTTCTCATTCATTACTGTGCAGATCATGTTACATTCGTAAATCCAATGATGAAAACACAAACGTATACACTTGCATAGATATATATGTAGATATATATGTGCTGGTTTTCCGGTTGTTTGCAAAGGATGGATATTGAAATAGGAGAAAATAATTTGAGTCTTTAGTTTGTTTCAATGAGTTATTTTGTTTAATCAGGTTAATGAGCGCTTGTTTGTATCACTACAATAGCTCTTTTAGTCAATTGAACTATAGTATACGAGGGAGAGTATTATGAGCCTCTTTCGAGGATGACAAACAAAGAGGGCCGTTTATTATTGCAAATATATTTACAAAAACAAATACACATCCGAAAACGGATGTGTATTTGTTTTTGAATGAGAGTATTACTTACATTCTACCGCTTCTTTATGGTCCCTTCCCTCATTTTGTAATCCATCCTTTATAATATGTTTAGGACACATCCTCATTGTGTGTGTCTTTTTATATTCCTAGACTTTTTTGGTATGAAACTTTGAAATGTTGTCCATCCTGTTGTTAGAAGAAGGATTAGCTATGGAGGTGCTTGTAAGTGTCTAAAATAAAAATGAGTGATAAAGAGGCTGCTAAGCTCGCAAAAAAGATATTGGATCATGGTAAAAAACACAGCATTCCATCTAAAAAGAAATAAACCAGGACTTGGAATCTTAATAAAATAGAGTCTCACTTAATTTGTAAACACAAGTGTTTACGAAAGTATAAACAAGTACAAATATACAATAAATAGACTTATAATTTTATGATTACATAATTTCAACGCTTCCTTTAGTAAAGGATACGTACGTGATTTACTCAATATCCTTAGGACACATTATGAGTGTCCTAGGGATATTCCTGTTATCTTAAAAAATACATGTGTTTATGGTTGTGTATTTACAAACGTTTTTGTTTTCAATTTTTTTTATAAAAGGAATACACTTTTTTATATTTATAGGGTGAAGTAATGTTTAGTATTATAAAAAATTATAAAATGATGCTATGAAAATGCTTATTAGTCAATGTGAACGCTCTACATCAGACTTAAGATCATAATCGAGGACGATAAACCTATCATCAAAGGTTGAATTTTAGATTCGATTATCTGCAGTTATTTGTGCTTGCGTAAACATAAGCGTAAACTAAGTAGATGAAATGTAATCCTGTTTTTCACTGATATACATGTTGAATTCCTCTCATTTATAGTAAACGGATCCTCTTGATAGATATATTATTGAGCTCATCATATTATCAAAGGCGATCAGACAATTCATAATAATAGTTGTCCTTTTCCCAGTACTTATTTCACATGATCTTTTAGTTTAACTATAGATACAAATACACAAGCGTTTTTATTTACGTATATGTTTGCGTATATAAAAATGTTAATTAATTATATATAACGTTTTTTGAGTGTTAATCTATATATTCAATTAAACAAACTTCCATAAACAACAAGTAAACGCTTGTGTTATAATTAACTACAAGTGGATACACAATCATTTACGCTTGTGTAGAAGGAATTGTAGATGTATGATCGAATAGAAATAGAAAGGAGGGAACGTGGTGGCAATTACAATTAGTTTTGGCATTCAAAAAGGTGGGGTAGGTAAAACCACAACTGCAGCAATCACAAGTTATTTACTTAGTAAGGATGCAAAGGTCCTGGCTATAGATTTTGATTCTCAAGGTAATTTAACGAGTTTTCTTACACAACGAAATATTTATGATTTTACGGAGAAAACGGTGTTACAAGCATTGAAAGACAAAAATCCAATACCGTACATATATGAAGTTACACCTAACTTGCATGTGCTTCCTGCAGAAGACTACCTTTCCACGCTACCGCAGTACCTATACAGGGAGTATGCACCGACAGGAAAAAACGTAAATGAACTTCTTAAGGATACAATTGCCGTGGTTAAAGATGAATACGATTATGTCATTATTGATATGCCGCCCAACTTGGGAGACCATACAGTAAATGGTGTGACGGCAAGCGACTATGCAGTGGTCCTGCTGCAGTCTGAACCATTTTGTTATGATGCCCTAGAGCGGTATTTAGAGTTTTTACAAGGAGTTAAAGAATATACAAACAAAGATTTAAAGTTAGCTGGAATCCTAACGTGTATGTTAGATGCTAGGGCAACGATAGATCTTTCAATTTTAGAGAAAACAAAAAGTGATTATGAAGACCTCGTATTCGATGCTGTCATTCGCCGTCGAAGCAAAATTAAAGAATATACGATTGAGGGTATTCAAACCCATACAAAAAAAGACAATGAAGCATTGAAACAATACATTGATTTTGTGAAGGAGTTGAAAGAGCGTGTCCAAAAAAGACCGGTTCAACGCACTACTAAATGATAAAGATCAAGAAACAAGTAAGGGCGAAGTAAGTAAAAACGCTCATCTTGCTCTTTTCGGAAACGAAAACACTTCCACCAACGCAAGCGAAACTGAAAGTGTCGTACCAAACAAAGAAACGGTTTCAGCTGAAACTGTAAATATTTCTGAACTTGCTGATAAGCTTGCTGCGGCTAATAAACCCAAACGAGTGAAATTTGAAGATACCCATACGAAATCCACCTATTGGATCCGAGATGATATCTTAAAAGCATTTAATAAGATAGCTGGTGAACGCGGCGAAAAAACGCGAATCATTAACCAAGCATTAATTGATTATTTTCAAAAACTAGAAAAGGAAATGCAGCAGCAATTGTAAAACCACCTATTGAGGTGGTTTTTTTCTTGAAAGCATTTAGTGATTTTATCAATTGAATATATATATTTACACATTAAAGTACCGTAAGTGATTTTATTACCAATAGTTAATGATTTCTCACAATCATTACCGCTTTCCTTGTATTAGGAAGTTGAAATGAAATTTCTGTATAATACATAATATAGGCGAATCATATACGTAAATAAAAGCATATGCATTTTTGGAAACGGAATCATATAAACAAACATAAACGGAAGCAAAATTATAATTGGTTTTATATATAAGTATAAGGCCGTAAATGTATTTGAATATGTTTGTTGTGATGATTCCAAAAATGTAAAACATTTTATATGATCTTTTCTAACAGCCTAAGACTATAACATATATAACTGAATGACTTAAAGATAAGTTCTAGTGTTTTTTACTTGAACACTAAAAACACAAGTGTATCAGTATAAAAAAAGAGTGCTGTCCAATAAGTCATAAAAGTAGCCAGCGGATGCCTGTTACTTTCAGTAGATTGCATTTCCAAACTTGGACATGTACTTTGTCAGGCCCCTGCAGTAACCATCTGCATATTCTACCCTAGTTTTGATCTGAAACACGCAATTGCTCCAGCAACAATATAAAGGATAGCTGTGCCGACTAATATATATACATTTTCGAAAAAAAATATTAAAGTTAGAACCCCTATCACTATTATGGAGATGCCATATGCAATGTGATTTATTTTATTTACTAAACAGCTTAAAACTAATGCAATGACTTGAAGCAATAGCATAATAAAGACCCCAATTGTAAAAAGATAATCAATAGGGGGCTTGATTGCAATAGTAATAAAAACCATCAAATAAATAATTGTTCCAATACTACTACCAATAAGCCCCAATACCATTTCGGCACTTCTTCGCATCGGTATTCCCCTCTTTTGCTCCAGATTTAGATAAGATCAAAATGTTTGGATGTACTATATGCAACAACAGCATGCTTTTATAACGCAAAATGCTTTATATACATATACTTTACAAAAATATTTACACAATTGTTATTAACGGGTCGGTTTAAACACAAGTGCAAACATTTGTGTAAAAGGAAGCCTGCTGCAAGGTTTATTATAAATATATCAACAAATAGATTGAATGGTTAATTGTTAATAGTAGCCTTATAAATCTATTCAATATTGTGTAAAGGCTATTGCCAATAAGAAAATTTTCTATTATGGCTGACAACAATAAAGTAAAAGAATTTAAGCTTGATAATTTCCAGCTCAGGTTTAAAATTGTGTTTATATTTTTACAAGTGTATTCGTTTTTGTTTTTAACTGTGTAAATACATGCGCTTTAACAAGTATCAATATATACACAATCGAATACGGAAGTGAAAACACATGCGCAAATACGCATGTGTTTTTTTCCTTAATATATAAGGGTCTCAATTGTCTTCCTGAATGAATCTTAAATGTAGGAAAAGCAATGTACTGATAAACACATCTCTTTACACATTAAGTAAAGAGATGTGTTTTATAATGAAAAAAGCAAATCAACAATTGCATGATATGGAATATACGTTGTACTTAACTAGCTGCTTTGTGAGTGATAACATTTCGTTTTGGAAAGAAAATAACGACATGAACTCTCTCTTCTGTTCAATTAATATTTATGGAAGAAGGGGATTTCATTGGAAAGAGTTTTCCTGGATTTAAGATATGGTTTGGATCTAGTAATCTCTTTAGGTCCATCATTACATCAAGAGCATTTCCATGCTCTGCCCGCTGATACCTTATTTTTCCTAGACCTACACCGTGTTCCCCTGTACATGTGCCTCCATGTTGTAAGGCAAATTCTACGATAGCCTTGTTGATCTCATGTGCTTTCTTCCTATCATTGGGTTCATCAGGATCGATAACTAGAAGCGTATGGTAATTTCCATCGCCAATGTGGCCAATAACTGCACCATCTATATCGGCCTCTTCCATTTTCTTTCTGGCATGTTCAATGGAATCTGCAAGGCATGAGAGAGGAACACAGACATCCGTTCCTTCAATATGCTTCCCAGGAGATCCATGCCGAAATGCATAGGATAGGTGATGTCGTGCCTCCCACAGTTTTTTTCTTTCTTTAGAGTCTGACTCGTAAATAAAATCCACACAT
Source organism: Fictibacillus sp. WQ 8-8 (assembly GCF_024494405.1). Taxonomy (NCBI): domain Bacteria; kingdom Bacillati; phylum Bacillota; class Bacilli; order Caryophanales; family Fictibacillaceae; genus Fictibacillus; species Fictibacillus sp. WQ 8-8. Next base: position 42,003 of record NZ_JAMXKG010000010.1, on the reverse strand, counting down.
GCCTGTTCTTCCGCTATAAGTCTGGTAAACGCTGTTTCCTGCTCTAATCCGTTGTCGTTACCATGAAATTCTAAGAAAAGAGTGGGCATGACTGGATAGTCTGTCTCTTGAAATCGATTCATCTGTAAGATGGAGCGTGAATCGACCAATTCCATTTTAGCAATGGGAATGCCAGCAGTTAATATGGAGGTTGCAGTATTTAGGGCTTGTTTTACAGTAGGAAAGGCGGCTCTGGCCGCCATCACACATTCTGGAATACCATAAACTTTCAATGTTAGTTCCGTAAATACGCCTAACGTTCCCTCTGATCCTGTAAACAGCCCATTCAAATTGTAACCAGACGAAGATTTTACAGCTTGGCCTCCAGTATGAATTGTACGCCCATCCGCTAAAACAACCTCTAGATCTCGTACCTGGTCACGCATGATCCCATAGCGTACGGCCGTTGTACCGCTCGCGTTTGTGGCAGCCATTCCTCCTAAGGTTGCATCAGCTCCAGGATCTACAGAAAAGAATAAGCCATATTTTTTCAGTTCTTTATTTAACTGCAACTGGGTCACTCCCGGTTGTACTTTCACACAAAAATCAGAAGGATAAATCTCTAAGATTCGATTCATTAAAGCAAAATCCAGGGTGATTCCTCCCTGAACGGGGATGGCGTGCCCTTCCAGTCCAGACCCTGCTCCAAATGGAACAACAGGAATTCTGTGTTCATTTGCAAACGATAGTATGCGGCTAACGTCGTTGGCACTTTTGGGAAAAACGACAACATCAGGAAGATGCGGTTCATGGAAGGACTCATCTTGGCTATGTTGTTGAAGAATCGTCAGGTTCTGTGTAACTTGATCAGAAGAAAGGATCTTGGTTAGCTCCTCAGCAAGAATCATTCCCAGCCCTCCTTTAGTGGATTGATGCGCAAAAGTAAATTTGTGAATATACTGAAAATTCTGTTTACACCTATAGTAGCACACTATATAATTTTCTGTATACAGGATTTGGTATACAGAACTTAAAATGGATGAGGAGGAATGAACTTGAACAAATGGCGATTGAAAAAGGTTGGAATGTGTGGAACAGCAATCTTAGTATTGAGTTTACTCAATGCCTGTGCTCCACCAAAAGGTGCGGATCAAGCATCATCGAGTAAATCATCCGGTTCAAAAGAGGAGATTAAAATTGGCTTCGTTTCACAGCTTTCTGGCGGCGGAGCATTGTACGGGAAACAAATGGAAAATGGGGCCAAGTTAGCAGTGGATGAGATTAATAAGAAGGGCGGCATTATGGGGAAAAAAATAAAGCTCATTATCCAGGATGATCAGGCCAATCCAAGTGAATCCGTAAAGGTGACCCAACGGTTAGTGACAGAGGATCGCATCAATGCATGGATTGGAACCCTGAAGAGTTCGGATACCTTAACGGATATCGGAATTACCTCCAAACAAGACATTCCTAGTTTTGTCCCTGTGGCGGTTGCAAACTCCATAACAGAATCAGACTATACCAACGTCTACCGAAACGTAGCCAACAACTCCATACAGGCCAAGATGTTCGTAGACTACATATTAAAGAAACAGCCGCATAAAAAGCTGGCAATCATTGCTGAAAATACAGATTACGGAAGAGGGCTGTCTGAAGATTTTAAAAGATTCTTTGAAAAAGGTGGCGGGGAAATCGTTAACGTTGAATATTACAACGTTGGACAAAAGGAATTTAACGACCAATTGACAAAAATTAAGGGCAAGAAACCAGACGGGATTGTCATCAGTGGACTTGTCGCCGAAGGTGCTCTTGTTTTAAAACAGGCCCAGGATTTGGGTATGAAAACACAATGGTATAGCTTTGGTGGTTTTAGTGGAGCGGCGCCTATTAAGTTAGCCGGAAAAGCGGCAGACGGTATGATTCATACCGAGTATTTCACGCCCATTAAAGGGGACAAAAAGATTGAGACGTTTGTAAATGCTTATAAAACCAAATTTGGTGACAAACCCGATGCTTATTATTCCGCTGCAACTTATGATGCGGTAAACCTGTATGCAGAAGGAGTTAAAAAGGCAAAGACATTAGATAACAAAAAAGTGAATGACGCACTTCACTCCATCAGTAATTATCAGGGTGTCATGGGAAGCATTTCGTTCCAGGAAGACGGACAAGCCACCACAAAAGTTTGGATGGCACAAATCAAAGATGGTGCACAAACGGTTATTTTCCGTCCAGAATAAATTACTTTTACAGGAGGCAAGGATGGTTGAATTTGCGCAGACTCTTGTTAATGGGCTCGTTTTAGGAGCCTTGTATTCACTGGTTGCTTTGGGATTAACATTGATTTATGGAGTGATGGGCTTAGCCAATTTTGCACAAGGGGAATTTGCGATGATTGGAGGATTTAGCGCTTTTTTCCTTGTTCAAGAAGGTGTGTCCTATCCGCTGGCCGTAATCATCGGTTTTGCAGTGGCAGGAATCATAGGACTACTCGTACATCTTTTAGCGTTTTATCCACTGCGGCAAAGCAATCATATTAATATGATGCTTAGTTCATTAGGGGTTTCCCTTTTCCTGGTCAATCTTGCTCAATATCTATTCTCCCCTAACCCTCAGGTCGTAAAAAGCCCTTTATCTGGAGAAAGCTTTAACCTGGGAGGCATCTTTATTTCGCAGCAGCGGGTGTTAATTGTGGTTATTAGCTTTATTCTGTGTTTGGCAACGTTCCTATTGTTAAAACATACAAAATTCGGGCGTTCCGTTCAAGCCGCTTCTCTTGATCCTGATACAGCGACACTTTATGGGGTCCCAACGAAACGAATATCCTTCATGACCTTCATATTGGGAGTGGCGTTGACGGGCATCGCCGGCGCATTGCTTGCTCCTGTTTATAATGTGTATCCCACCATGGGAATTTCCCTTACTTTAAAGGCATTCGTGGTAGTGGTTCTTGGAGGGATGGGAAATGTCTCAGGTGCGATCGCCGGAGGAGTTATTGTAGGGCTGATTGAGAGCTTTGCCGGGGGCTACATTTCGACCGGTTTTCAGGATGCCATCGTGTTTACGGTTTTATTTGTAGTCCTAATTTTAAAACCTCAAGGGATTCTTACCAAAGTGCAGGGGGAGAAGGTATGAATCGAAACCGGATCCTGTTTTGGACGTGTATTCTTGTAGGAATGATCTGTATCATATCTAGCCTGTATTTGCAAAACCTTTATATTTTGCGCGTAGCGGTTTTTGCAGTCATTGCGGCCATGCTAGCGGTAAGTGTGAACCTTCTGGTCGGTTATACAGGTCAGGTCTCACTCGGACAAGCTGGGTTTTATGGCATAGGTGCTTACACGGTCGGCCTTTTGACCACACAATGGCACTGGTCCTTTTGGCTGGCCTTGTTAGCTGCTTTCATTTTGACAAGTCTTACCGGGTTAATTCTAGGATTGCCTACCACGCAGCTTAAAGGGCACTTCCTGGGGATAGCAACACTTGGTTTTGGAATTATTGTCAATGTGATTTTTAACAACTGGACATCGTTAACGGGTGGACCCAACGGAATAAGAGGAATAGCTCCACCGGAGTTGTTCGGTATTTCATTACAGTATGAGAACTACTTTTTAGGGTTTTCCCTTTTTTGTTTAATGGTGGTTGTGTTAATGGTTCATCTCGTGGTTAATTCAGCCATCGGGAGAGCGTGGAAATGTATTCGGCACGATGAAATATCTGCACAAGTGAGCGGGATCAATGTTTACGGTTATAAACTCATGGCGTTTTCCTTAAGTGGAGGGATTGCTGGGATAGCAGGCGGTCTTTATGCGGGATTCATGACGTTTATCAGTCCGGAAACGTTTGATTTAAACCAATCCATTACCATTATCACGACGGCCATTCTCGGGGGGCCAGGTACGTTGTTTGGTCCATTAGTGGGAGCAGGGGTATTGACCGTTCTTAGTGAATCTCTGAGGGCTTTAAACGAACTTCGCCTCATCATATACGGAGCGATTCTTGTAACTGTTATCGTTTTCCTTCCAGAAGGAATCTATCCCTTTATCAGTAAGAAATTGAGAAAAAGGGGTATTGCGTCCCAACTAAAGTTAAAGGACCGTAGGAGGGAATTGGATGAGCAAGATTTTAGTCAAAGCTGAACAGGTATCTGTAAAATTTGGTGGACTCTGGGCGGTTAAAGAAGTGGATGTGGACGTAAAAACGGGTGAGATTCTAGGAATTATCGGTCCCAACGGAGCAGGAAAGTCCACATTGTTGAATGTATTGACTGGCCTACAGCGGCCATCGGCGGGGCAGATCCAAATAGATAACGGATATGTTTCCAAGAAGGACGCCTGGCAAATGGTGAAAATGGGGATCGGCCGCAGCTTTCAAACCATTCGTCTTCTCAACGAATTGACAGTGATCGAAAATTTATTAATCGGAGGACATTTATATACGAAACGGGGATTACTTGACGTTTTGGGTAGGACCGTTCGATGGAGAAAAACGGAACAGCAAATCACCAATAAAGCAATGGAACTTCTGCAGCTGCTGGGGATTGGGCATAAAGCGCAGGAAGAAATAAGTGCCCTTTCCTTGGAGGAGAGAAGAAGGGTTGAGATTGCGAGGGCTCTTATGACTCGCCCGAAGGTTCTTTTGCTCGATGAACCGGGCGCAGGATTTAGTCCGCAAGAATCCGACCAATTATGCGAACTTATTCTCTCCATTCGAAATCGTGGTGTCTCTGTTGTTCTCGTTGAACACAATATGAAGGTCATTATGTCATTAGCTGATCGAATCATCGTGCTCGACCACGGACAAAAAATTGCAGATGGCACACCGAAGGAGATTTCTGAAGATGAGTTGGTCATTCGGGCTTATTTAGGAGGGGAAGACCATGCTTGAGATCCAAGGATTACGGAGCGGTTATGGCGATATTACTGTGTTACAGGGTGTTAGCTTGAATGTAAACTCAGGGGAAATCGTGGGGATTTTAGGAGCTAATGGGGTGGGTAAAACCACCTTATTAAAAACCCTTTCCAATTTAATAAAAACACGTGCCGGAACGATAAACTATCAGGGGAAAAACTTAACGCAAGTCCCGCCATCTAAACTCCTCAATTTTGGGATCGCCCATGTTCCTCAGGGCAGGAACATTTTCTCTAAGATGACAGTGGCTGAGAATCTTTACGTCGGGTTAGACAATGTAAAAAAAAGAGTCAACCCACAAGAACAGCTGGATTATGCCTTAGCGTTATTTCCTAAGCTTAAGGAAAGATGGAATCAACTCGGTGGAACGTTAAGCGGGGGAGAGCAGCAGATGCTGGCGATCGCGCGAGCACTCGTGACAAAACCCACCTTGTTGATCCTAGATGAACCGTCGATGGGCTTAGCTCCTATCATTGTCAGATCCGTATTTAACGCGGTAAAGAAAATTGCACAAGACGGAACTACGATATTATTGGTGGAGCAAAATGCTGTGGCAGCTTTAAATGTAATTGATCGGCTTTATGTCATGGATATGGGAAGAATGGTTTATGAATCCCAAGAAATGAATGATAACGAATTAGAGAAAATCAAAGAGGTTTATCTAGGTGCAGGGTAATTACAAGTGTTGAAGTCGACTGACGATAAGCAGGGAAGGACAGGAGTGAGACAATATGCTGAAAAAATTAACTCAATCAGAAACATTGGCAGAACAGGCATATCGTGAAATCAAGCAGGCCATCATCGAAGGGAGGTTTTCTCCAGGTGAACATTTACCCGAGGAAGCGATCGCTTCGATGTTAGGTATTAGCAGGACTCCTTTAAAAAAAGCCATTGAAAAACTATCATATGAAGGTTTAGTGGATTTGCGCTCCGGAAAGATCGCTCGAGTGGCGGAGTACACCCCCAATGATATCGAAAACTTTCTGCAGCTGCGTGTGCTGTTGGAGCCCTTCAATGTTGAACAGATTGTGAGAATACCAATCTCGGAGGAGAAGATGAGCGAGCTTGTTGAATTGGTGGAAGAACAGAAAAAAGCCATTGAAGATAACGATTTGTACCAATTTATTCAGCTAGATGCCGAATTTCACCTTTCATTAGCGAAGCTGAATCCAAATCAAAAACTCCAGCAATTTATTGAACAACTGAACAATAACCTCCATCGCCGGTATCTAATACTGTCAAAGACATTGGAGTATGGTTCCAAAACGGCATACGAAGAACATGTATCCATTTTAAAGGCTCTTCAAAAAGGAAATCCAGAGGAAGCGGGTAGAGCGATGAAAACACATATCCAGAACGTTGAAAACAGGATAAGAGGGTATCAAGCTTCCTCTTTACACTGAGTTAAGTTGGAGGTTCGGCATGAAACATCTGGTGAATAAAAGGGTAAAAAAGTTAGAGGTCACAGGTATACGAAAATTTTCGAACATGTTAGTGGATTACCCCGAAGCCATTAATTTAACGCTTGGACAGCCAGACTTTCATACACCAGACCATATTAAGAACATAGGAATATCAGCCATTATCGAAAATAAAACAGATTATACAATGAACGCCGGATTGCTTGAGCTGAGAACAGCCGTAAGTAATATTATGTATGATAAGTACAGGCTAGCCTACAATCCTGAAAACGAGATCATTATAACGAATGGAGCGAGTGAGGCGATCGATACGGCTTTCCGTACCATACTAGAAGAAGGCTGTGAAGTTATCTTGCCTGCACCGACTTATCCAGGATATGAGCCGTTAATCGAACTTTGTGGAGCCGTTCCCGTTTATGTAGATACGAGTAAAAACGGATTTTTACTGACTGCAGAGATGATAGAAAAACATGTGACAAAGAAAACCCGTGGTATCGTGTTAACCTATCCATCAAACCCCACAGGGAAATTAATAGGTGAGGGAGAGCTCGAAAAGATCGCGCGGCTTCTTATCGATAAAGAAATTTTTGTCATTTCAGATGAAATCTACAGCGAACTGGTTTATGACGGAAGCCATCATTCCATTGCTTCGTATTCTAGTTTACGTGCCAAAACCATTGTAGTGAACGGTATATCCAAATCTCATTCCATGACCGGTTGGCGAATCGGCTACGTCTGTGCACCCTCGTACCTGGCGGAGGAAATGTTGAAAGTTCATATGTATAATTCCGTTTGTGCTAGTTCTATCAGTCAATACGCTGCCATTGAAGCGTTAACTAATGGAACGAATGATCCATTGGAAATGAGAAAGGAATACAAAAAGCGGAGAGATTACATGTATGAGCGGCTGGTCAATATGGGGTTTGATGTCGTTAAACCAGACGGTGCCTTTTACCTCTTTCCTTCTATTAAAAAGTGGAACATGAAATCGTTTGATTTCGCCATGCAGCTGCTTCGATCTGAGGGAGTGGGGGTGGTGCCTGGTGATGCATTTACACCTTCCGGAGAAGGTTTCATCCGAATCTCTTTTGCTAATTCTCTTCAACAATTAGAAGAAGGATTAAATAGGATAGAAAGGTTTGTTAAGAATAAAAAAATCAATAGGGTTAATATTCCGAAAGGGCTAGTTCCTATAAACCGTATCGAATAGCAAACCATAGGAGCTGTTTTGATTAAAGATGAAACAGCTCCGCGATTACATTAGGACTACAGTTATTTACTGATATGAACAAAACTGTCAACTCAAAGCGCAAATTCGGTTGAAATTTTCCTTTTTGCGCATCTTTAATAGAAGTAGCGTTTTTGCTCCTTTTCCGGGGTCACCAAGTAGGGCTCACTATTTCCTTTATCAACCCCTTATCCTTAGCTTCTCAGCGGGAGATGGTCAAGTGGTTTTCTTGACGAGCTCCCGCTGTGGGAACAGATCTTGGGAGGGCTGAAAGGAAGAATAAGCGCACGGCACGAAGCATCAACTCCGATAGGCATACTGATATCCGTGGGTTCGCACATTTATCGTTCCGTCTGAGGACCTTCGACTAACTCGCGACGTGCGTTCACCCTAGAAGAGTTAACACAAGTAAATGCTAGTGGGTTATCCTTTACGGTTTTTGCCTTTGCCTCCGGACCCTGCGTTCAGTCAGTGATTCAAATTCTTCTTCAATACCAAAGGCATCTATCCCAACTAATTGAAGAGATAGATGCCCTAGCAGAAGAATTTGAGGAATATGAGATTATCCGATCAATCCCAGGTATTGGTGGAAAGATTGCGGCCACAATCATCTCCGGAAATCGATCAGTTCAATCACCCAAAGAAGTTGGTTGCCTACGCAGGAATTGACCCAAGCGTTTTTGAGTCAGGTAAGTTTAAGGCAACCATCAACAAAATCACAAAAAGAGGATCTTCACGCCTTCGACAAGTCCTCTATACAGCTGTGCAATGTGGAATAACCAAGAATCGAAATCCAAAACTAAGAGCTTATTACGATAAAAAGCGCGAAGAAGGTAAACCACATAAAGTGGCTATCATTGCTTGCGCAAACAAGCTCATCCATTGGATTTATGCATCACTAAACCGTGAAGAGGCTTTCAAGGTATAAATATCATCTAATAAAATACTTTTATAACAATTACTTCAAGTCCCGCCTTTGAAGCTTATTTAGTATGTTCATTTTTATTGTAACATGTCTTTTTCAGCTATTTAGTCTTATCTATTGACCTTCTATTAGCTGGTATTGCGGAACAAAATAATTCAGCGCTATCCTAAAACTGGTACCATAAACGGTCTTTTTTGAGACGAGTTAAAAGAGACTGTGGAGAGACTCATTTTTGGTAGAAATCCCATTCCAAAACCCATACACAAAATCAACATCTCATTTTATCTATTAAAACCTTAATGGGATTATTTTTTTGACAACTTCAGCAGCTAAATCTATATACTCTTGAAGTTCTTGTCATACTTCCTCTTGATTTTTGGGGTACTGTATTTCCTGAATAGCTAATTGCATGGGATGTTGTGTGGAACGATTTTCGATGTTCGGCTCGTGTAGTACTTGTTTTCATTTGAACCAGGACAAAGGTTTTTTATATTGCCTTCTTGTTTAACGCAGCTGTGCCAAAGAGCAATCTTTTTTATTCTTTTATACAAGCTCTCCAGTTTTTGCTTTTCCCAAAAAGAAGTCAACTGTTTCTATCGCAGCATAAAGGCTTCCGAGCGCCGCCATAAATGCACCGTGGACATGAGTGGCAGGGATTCTGTGGCCATGCAAGGTTAAATCTGGTGATGTGCAGGCATCTTCAATGACTGTGCAGCGGAAGCCGTAATCTACAGCGGCACGGACCGTTGCGTCAATACACATATGACTCATCATCCCGCAGATAACCACGTGTTCCACACCTGCTTTACGGAGGTCGCTAAGAAGAGACGTTTCCCGAAAGCTGTTCGGATAGTTCTTTTGGATAACCGTTTCGTCTTCCAGCGGCTTTACGGCTTCGTTGATATGGATGCCATCCGTTCCTGGAGCAAAGAATGGAGCGTTCGGATCCTTGAAAATGTGCTGTATGAAAAAAATCGTCTTGTTTTTACCCCGAAAGTAATCCAGCACCTTTTTCGCGTTTGAAGCAGCTATATTTGTTTTGTGCAGCTCCATACGTCCCTTTGGAAAGTAATCGTTTTGAATATCAACGAGAATGAGTGCAGTCTTAACCATGTGTTCCTCCTTATCCTTTTTAAAAACTAGGGACAATCCTCCAGCCCCTGTTTTACCCATCGTTAGTTTAAGTTAAACCGAATTTTTTACTTCAGTTATCTAACGCGTAACCGCCCATTAAGCATTGTAGCAGTTCACCCAAATGTACGGCTTTATCTCACCGGCTACCAACGGATCACATCGTCTAAATCATCAACTGGGATGGCAGCCTCAACAGGACCTGAATCTTTTCCTTGGCAAATCGACATCTCATCATTCACATCAGCAAAGATGATAGCCGTCTCCCTGGCCGTAAATGCCGCCAGTCACCACTCTTCAGCGCCTTCTCATTTTCCCTTTTCAATATAACCTCCAACACGCTTCAGCTGTTCATCTGAAACCAACCGCCCGATTTGGGTGGATGGGTCAATCCGGCGCCTTGCTTAAAGTCTTGGGAATGACTGACCAGATCGACCGTTACATTATCATAGGACTTTTTCTCAATAAAAAGTCGGGAGCAGAGGATCATCCATTTCGCCATTCTGTGTTTTATTATGGCAGTCTGGACATATTCCATGAATCTCAAAGAGATGTCGGCTTACTTCAAACCCTGATTTTATTTTGGCAAATTGCTCCACTTCTTTTAATTCAGGATAATTAAAATCTCGCATTTTACCGCATGAAGTACATATAACATGGTAATGAAATGAGGTTTTCCATTCGTATCGGCTTGAGGACTGTCCAAAGCTCAGTTCCTTGATAAAGCCGTATTTTTTAAGGCATTTCAAATTATTATACACGGTACCATTTGACATATTAGGAAACTTATTGGTTAAAGATTTAAAAATTTCATCTGCTGTTGGGTGTGATTCAGTAGTTGCTAAATATTCCATTATAGCCATACGTTGAGGTGTTATTCTTATACCATTTTTTTTAAAAGATTTAACCCCTTCCATCACACGATGTTGATCCATATTTTACACCTCAATTACCAATAGTTTAAATACGATAGTAGAAAAGACCATCTTGAAGATGATCTTTTCTCGGATATTGGATTTTTTCAAAAAGGATATGGAATTTTTAAAACCAATAAATGAGAATAGTTTGATATTTTTAGAATAAGAGAGTAGGGGGTGCTCAAGTTAAAATGGGCTTCCTTTCAATAGTCTTCATACTGTTGCGCACCTCAAATAACTTTGAAAATAACGATTACCTTGTCCTAAATGATTCAAGTATTTTAAGCTTTTTGAGGTACAGATAAAGCCAGGCCCACTGCTACACGCTCTCCATACTCTGGATCTGCTTTATAGAAATGTTGAATTTGTCGGAGTTTAATTTCCTCTTTTGCCACCGGTTTCATAGCGTTAACAACAGTTGTAACCAGGCGTTCACGCTCTCCTTCACTTAACAAACGGTATAAATCACCAGCTTGCGTATAATGATCGTTGTGATCATATGAAACACTTTCTGCAATTCCTGATACGGGATATGCGGCTTGCTTGTGCTGAGATACTTCTGTCGGACCACTGAAACTATTGGGTTCGTAGTAGACAGAACCCTGACCATTATTGTCAAAACGCATTGCGCCATCACGTTGGTAATTATTCACTTCCACTTTTGGACGGTTAATCGGTAGCGCCTGATGATTGGCTCCCACGCGATAACGATGGGCATCGTGATATGCGAATAGTCGCCCTTGCAGCATTTTATCTGGAGATACGTCGATTCCAGGTACTAGCGTTCCAGGTGAGAACGTAGCCTGCTCCACTTCAGCAAAATAGTTTTCCGGATTTTTATTTAAGACCATTCGTCCTACTTCAATTAACGGATAATCTTTTTGAGACCATACTTTTGTAACGTCAAATGGATCAAATCGATACGTATTGGCATCCTCTAGTGGCATAATTTGCACATACAGTTTCCAAGCTGGATAATCACCGTTTTCAATCGCATTAAACAAATCTTCGGTATGATAATCAGGATTTTCACCAGCCAGTCGTTCAGCCACATCTGGTGCAAGGTTTTTAATGCCTTGCTCTGTTTTAAAGTGGTATTTAATCCATACGCCATCACCATCTGCATTGGTCCATTTGAAGGTATGGCTGCCAAAACCGTGCATATGGCGGTATGTAGCAGGGATACCGCGATCAGACATTAAAATCGATACTTGGTGCAGGGATTCAGGCGAAAGAGACCAGAAATCCCATACGGCAGTCGGATTTTTCAAGTGCGTTTTTGGATCTCGTTTTTGTGTATGAATGAAATCAGGAAACTTAATAGCATCACGAATAAAGAATACAGGCGTGTTATTTCCTACTAAATCATAATTTCCCTCATCCGTATAGAACTTAACGGCAAATCCCCGCGGGTCACGAACTGAATCAGCAGAGCCAAGTTCACCGGCAACCGTAGAGAAGCGAATAAATAAAGGTGTGCGTTTTCCAACTCCAGATAAGAAATTAGCTTTTGTGTACTTTGTTAGATCATTTGTGACTTCAAAGTAACCGTGTGCTCCAGCGCCTTTCGCATGAACCACACGCTCAGGGACGCGCTCACGGTTAAAGTGGGCCAATTTTTCTAACAGATGAACATCTTGAATTAATGTTGGTCCGCGAGAACCAGCTGTAATGGAGTTTTGATTATCACCGACAGGAGTACCCCAACTAGTCGTAAGATCATTCTTATTTTTACTCAATTCAATCACCTCATTATGATTTGTTTTTATGACTACCTATATTCTTTTTCGTTTTTGCTCTCAAACTATCAATCGTAATTGAGCATATTGCCCAGATAATTCAAGAAATAACGGTTTGTCTTTTGATTCAAGCGCATCATTAATCTTTTCTTCTAGGAGCCGCAGTTGACGGATAAACATTAATTCATCCAGAATCATTTGTATATACATATCAAGAATTGAAAAATCATTGGGTTTGTTTTGTGTATTGACGGATTTCATGATCTCAGTATACGATCTATATGGTTTTTTATTTTTCATTACAGATCACCCCTGACACCTTTATCTTATACATGGATACCCATCCTTACGAAAGAAATACAGTCTAGTTCACTCAATCAGGAGTGAACTGGAATTTTACTTTGGCTGAGATAAGGAGTCGGCCAATGTTGTAATTCTGACTCCCCTATTTGATTTTGCTCATCTAATATCCCTTCTAATGCAAATAGTTGGATGAAAAGTTCTAAGACCTCCTCTTTGTTTGTATGACTATTGATTTCTTTTATTCCCATTAATGGGTCATGCAACATCTGATTAACGATGCTTTTTGAATATTTACGAATAACCTTCAGCTCTTTTTGTGTTAGATTTGGCAGCTTATTCTCAATATGGCGCATAGCCTCTTCATGAATAAATAATGATTTTTCTTGAAGTGCCGCCATCAGTGGTACGGCATCTAACGTGTTTATCCAAGATTTAAAAGCTAACAATTCGTTTTCTATCATGGAATTAATTTTTTTACTTTCTTCTGCTCTTTTGTTAAGATTGGCTGCCACAATATCTTCTAAATCGTCAATATTATATAAAAAAACATGATCAAAATTGTTAATTTCAGGATCAATGCTCCTTGGAACAGCAATATCGATCATGTATAAAGGACGGTGCTTTCTTTTAAGATTAATAGTTTCCATGTCTTGTTTAGTGATAATAGGACCTTTGACGTCTATAGAGCTGATAACAATATCAGCTTGGCTTAGAACATTTTGAATTTGGTCCATCGTTTTAGCTTCACCACTAAATTTATTAGCCAAGTTCATTGCCCGTTCGTATGTGCGATTCACTACAATAATCGTGCCTGCACCATTAGTGTGTAGATGTTTTGCAGTTAATTCCCCCATTTCACCCGCACCTAGAATAACAACCGTCTTGTAATGAAAATGCCCAAAGATTTTTTTACCTAATTCAATAGCTGCATAGCTCACCGAAACAGCATTTTTTCCTAGATCTGTATTGGAATGAACACGTTTGGCAAATGTAATCGCCTTCTTAAATAACATATTAAATACTGTACTTGTTGCCTTTTGCGTTTGACTTATAATAAAAGATTCTTTCACTTGCCCTAATATTTGTGTCTCTCCTATAACCAAGGAGTCTAGTCCACACACAACACGAAATAGATGCTTTATGGTATCATCATTCTCTTTAGTATAAAAAAAATTAATACATTCTAATTTGTTTAGTCCAAGTGATTCTAAGAAAAAGCCTGTCATAATAAGTTTACCTGTGTGTAAATTATCTACTACGGCATAAATTTCAGTTCGATTACATGTGGATAAAATTACACACTCCTGAATACCCCTTGTTCCACGCAAAGATTGAATACATTTAGCGTAGGATTCTTTTTTTATATTCAATCGTTCCCTGACTTCCACTGATGCTGTGTTATGATTTAAGCCCATAACCATTATCTGCACTTGTACCACTCCATTATCAATCCATTCCAGAAATACCGAAGAGAAGAGTTAAATGGATTATATCGGATTTTTGTATGCTCCTTAACTTATTTTCACTGGGTTCACGCCATCTACTCATAAAGGAGCTATATGGTTCAACACCAACCTAAATCACAATTCTCTACATACTGTAAGGTTTTTAGATGATCCCTAATCATATAGATTTTATTATCTCTAAAGAAAAAAGTATTTTTGTTCAGACACACATTTGATACATCTTCCCATCGTATTTCACCAATGGGTTGTTTATTGTATGTTAATACAAAACCGCTTTTTGTTAACCTAGAACTAATATAGCGAGTGATATCCATTTCTTCCTGAACTTTTTCGTTTACATCCGTCATAAAATATACCCTCTTTCCATTAGCTTTTAATTTAGACAATGACTATTACATTTCAGGCTATAGGAGATAGGTTTACTTTTAAGGAGTGCAGTAAACTGAAAGTCTAATTTACTGCACCCATGTATCGGATTCCAATTGGTTAGAAGTTTATATATTTTCTAGCTTCTTCAGGGTCAGCAAACAGCATAATTTTGTCATCTAACATAACCATACGACCATAGTGAGTAGACATCTCGACTTGAAAAGAGTAGGGATCAAAGTCTCGACCTAAATCGTCACTGATCTCGCTCATATCAAATTCAAGTACGCCTGTACCATCAATTCGAATCATGGCAGGGTAATGTGATACTTCAACGCCTGGTTTTTCACGCATAATGTCGGCGATGACACGACCTTCAACACTATCACTAAGAGTCACTCCACATTTATTATTAAATCCTTTTTCAAGTTCCAATTGGCTCATTATAAACTTACCCCTTTCGGCAAACTTATGTTTAGATGCGCCAAGATAGTGCTAAACCGTTCTTTGGCACGATTAAAGGCATCTACATAAGAGGTTACTTTTACTCTTGGTTGCGACCAAATTGGCTGCAGTTGTTTGGAAGCGTTTACACATAATGGCACATATTTTTCAAGCCATCTTTGAGCTAATTGTTGATTTTCTTCGCCATACTCAGGATCATTGAAGAAAACGTCAAACATTTCAGCTGTGTAATCTAAATTACGTTCGAAATCGGCTTCTGCAGTTGAAACCAATGTAGGTGTCGCATAATCTCCATGAGACGCTGCATATTGCATTAAGAATCCACTTCTGAATAATTCAGCTACTAAAGGCTCATAAATGAGATTTGTAGCGAATAGTTGTTCAGCCCAATCTGTTGCGGCACCAAAAGTTTCCACGACTTCGCGAACACCTTGCCAAACGGGATTATTCATCCAATTTTCTTTACCTTTTGCTTCATCAAGCTCAATCATTGTAGCTACTTCTCCAAGATAGATAGCAATATCCTGAGCATATCGCAGCTTATCTGATGAGTTTATAAGAATAGAATTGTTAATCATTTGAGTCATTCCATCACGTTGTGCTTTCTGAAAGAGCATCCCTAGACCGTACTCAGGGTGTTTTGATGCTCCTAAGTGTTCCTGGAGAATTTTAACCCATGTTTTATCGAGAATGGCAAATTGGTTTTCCGCTTTAGCATTTTGAATGGTTAAAGCTACTTGCTTTTCAATAGAGGATTGGCGAATGTAGTGATTTCGCTCCCATTCTCCATTAGGGTCACGGTATTTATGCCAGTCAGAACTTTTGATTTTTGTCCTTGTTTGTGAATAAGCTGGTGTTCCATCACTAAAAGAAACAATCCATCCTTGAAGTAAATGGCGTTCTGGATCGGGCTGTACATCAACAGTGACATCCTCATATAACGTTGATCTTCTGCCTTTTGGTTCATAGTAATTATATTTTCGACTTCTACTTCCAGCGAATGTTTTGGATCCTGCTTCAGCAGACTTGACGATAGCCTCTGTCATCATTTGAACCTCCTTTTTTGAAAGAACGGTATCTTTATTTTGCATCTGTTTATCTAATTAGTGGCAGGTACAAACTTATCAAAGAAAATTCGATCAACTGTTACCCCTTTTTGCCTAAGTACTGCCATTGCAGCATCAATCATCGGTCCTGGTCCACATAAGAAAGCCTCTAACTGATTAGCTGTTTCATGATTAATAGATCGTTCAAGCACATCCGTAATTAAGCCGGCTTCACCATCCCAATCATCTTCCAGTAATGGTTCAGATAGGGCAGGTATGAAACGAAATCCATCCAAGCAAGTGGCTATCTCTTGGAATTTTTCGAGATAAAACAAGTCTCTTTTTGAACGAGCGCCATAGAAGAAGGTAACGTTGCGTTTCACATTCTTCTCCGCCATATCATTTAATATTGACCATAATGGAGCCATACCGGATCCTCCTCCAATAAGGACAATATCTCCCGTATTTTCCTCACGACGGATACAATTCCCAAATGGACCTCTTACTTCAATGTCATCTCCAACTTTCAACTGCTCGTCCACAAGTGTTGAAAACTTGCCGCCTTTAAATATTTTGATCATGAACTCTAAACGGTCTGATTGACTGGGTGTATTTGACATGGAATACGAACGATAATAAGTCTTGTCTGGAGCATAAAGATCTACGAATTGACCGGAATGGAATTTGATTTCCTCTGGCTGGTTCAATTTTAAGGTCAGTTTTCGGATATCATGTGTCAGACTTTCTATGTTCACAACGGTTGTACTGAAATTCTTAATTGGAACGGATACTTTAAGAGCTTCTTCATCAAATTGGAGTAATTCTACAGTCAAATCACTGTACGCCTTTGTTTTACAAAGAAGGACGTATCCATCTTCTTTTTCATAGTCATTAAGTGCAAAAGTTGAATAACGCTCCATTTCAGCATCTCCATCAACAAGGAGCGATTTACAGGTGGAGCATTGTCCTTCTTTACAACCATGCATTAAAGCAATTCCTTGACGAAAGGCAGCCTCTAAAATCGTTTCGTCGTCCTGAACCTCCATTTCTAATCCGACCGGTTCAAGTGTAACCTTATAACTCATATGGCTCCCCCTTACGATGAATTTTTAGAAAAAACTCAGCCTTTGAAATCAAGGCTGAGAACTACCTTGTTATTTCCAGCTAAATCCTGCTTGGTAATCTGCGATACTTTGTTTTCGATCTTTTTCCGGCATCGCTCTAAGATCTAAAAGTGGACTCCTGACCTCGTAACCTGTTACGTGTTCTAATTTCCACATCTTTTCATCTTCAAAGTGCAAATGTGGCTGAGGAACTAACGTTTTCCCATCATTACGAACAAAACCCATATCTTGAATAACGTCAGCTAAATCCACACCATGGTACATCTCTTCCCAATTTCGTTTTCCACTGAAGCGTCCCATCGCAGGAGTTGGCCGACCATTATAGTTATCAGAGAACGCTACTTTATGTGTCCAGCAACACTGTTCAGAGCAATAGGTGTGTAACTCACCGTTTACCTCATCAACAACCAAATCTTCACGGATGACTACAGGTACTAAGCAGCTCCAACAACGATGTGGATAGACATATCCTGTATCTGCCCAAAGATATGGGTCACTACCAGGTTTGGATAACTCTCGGTAATGTTCCCAACCTCTTCCGAACTTGTTGTACCAACCGGGATATTTCGATTCAAACCATTCAAAATCATACTCATCAAGCGCATCAATACGCCAGAAGTTAACCGGCCATGCAGTTGCAAAGAACTGAGCGACTTTGTGAACATAGTCCTTTTTAGTGATACGGTCCCATGCTGCTTCCACATCATCGTGGTGGATTTTCAATCCGTACTTCTCAAGAGGAACTAAATAGCTGCGGTAGTAATCTTCATAAACCCATTTCCGCCATAGCTCCGCATAGGATTCTTTATTTTTCTTACGATCCTTGGTGCCGTATTCAATAATTGTACCGATAGCAGCATCGACAATAGCGTGATTCTGCCAGAAGGCATAACGGATATCCCTTTCCAGAAGATCATGGTTGTCAGGATCGCCTAAAACCATCATTAATGTCCCATACCCATTATTAATATGACGGGACTCATCAGATTGTACAGAAAGGAAAATGGACGGAAGGGCATAATCCCCATTTGCAGCTGCCTCAGAAGGCATGGCCACAAAAAGAGTATTAGTAAAGGCTGTTTCTGCAATGATTTGCAGATAAATGTTAGCTGAAGTGATTGCGTCTCCTGTAATAAAACCTTCTCCAAATTGACGCCCAATAGTAGTGGCATAGCATTTTCCAAATGCCTTTTGGGTTATATCAAACCCAGCAGGATCAATATAGTTTTCCATGTACCATTTCTTTAGGTTCATTTGAATGGTTGAATGACGAAATTCGTCAATCATTTGCATGGTGTAACCATTTTTTAATTCATCATTTGGAACAACATCGCTTAGCAAAGCCATAGATCGGGCTGCAGAGATTTCAGGGAATGGAATAATAGCTAAAAATAGTTTCATCCATTCAACCCATCTTGGTTCGGCATCACGGAACATGTTTCCTCGAAGCGCAGCATCCATGGCACCGTACACCCGATTATCTTTTTCTTCTTCCATAGCAAAGTAAGATCGTAAAACTTGTTTCATAGTGTCTTTCGGTGCTTTAGAAAACTTATAATCGGTTGGATACTTTAAAGACTCCTTGGCATAACTGGGTAACCATGCCAAATCTTTCACCCTTTTATGAGCCTCTGCATTACTCATATTAGGTTGAGATTTGATTTTTGATAACGTAACCATCATGTACCTCCTTTAAAGATATTTTAGTAGGATAGATCCTACAGCCTAACAGCATACTGCAATATCTGTGCCAAGTTGATTTTATTCTCCATGAACGCAATGAATATGTCATAAAAATAAATTTTTGTTAGATTATTCAGATTATTATCGCGGAAAATATGTCGCATTCTGTTAACTCTTTCTTAATTAGCTACAAAATTGTCGCAAATTTCAAAAAATAACTTAGGTTAAAAAATAATTTTGCTGTTTTTTAGTTCTCCAATTAAATGTAAATCACGCAAAGACCCTATAGATCTATGTTTTTATTAGATCCACCATTCTGGCATTTAGATTGGCATGTAAATTGCAAGACAAATGGATGTAGCATACAAATCAGAAAGGTGGTCTATCTGTGGAGAAAAAAATATTGATCATTACAGGGGATATGGCAGAGTCTCAAGAGGTGATGTATCCCTTACATCGGTTAAGAGAAGAGGGATACACAGTGCATGTCGCTGCCCCAACAAAAAAGGTGATTCAAACTGTAGTTCATGACTTCGAACCCGGATTTGATACGTTCACTGAAAAATTTGGATATCGTGTTGAAGCTGATCTTGCTTTTAGCGATGTTATTCCGAGTCAATATGAAGGCGCTGTCATTCCAGGTGGTCGGGCTCCTGAACATATTAGAAACGATGATTCTTTTAAAGGAATTGTGAAACATTTTGTAGAATCCAATCTCCCCTTAGCATTCGAGTGTCATGCAGCGCAGGCATTAATTCCTTTAGGTTATCTGAAGGGAAAACGTTGTGCAGCATTTTGGTCATTAGCACCGGATTTGAGGGCTGCAGGAGCAACTTTTGTAGATCAGGAAGTTGTTGTGGATGGGAACTTTGTAACGTCTAGGGCATGGATTGATCATCCTGGCTTTATGAAAGAATTTATTACCCTACTAAAATCAGAAAGTTATGCTTCAAACACAATTTAGCATTAAGAATCTAATAAAGAAGTGGAGGGTTTAATATGTACAGAACGTCAGATGGGGAAGATATTTTTATCATTGATGCACACATTGCGTTATGGGATGGAAGTCCTGAAAATCAATTAAATCGACACGGTGAAGAATTTATAAGTTGTTTTTACGACTACCACAAAAATCTAAGTCCTGAAGAAAAATTATGGCCTTATGATAAGTTCAGAAAATTTAATACCGAGGATTTAGTCAAAGATGTACTTATTAATGGATACGTGGACATGGCAATTTTCCAGCCGGTTGCCCTTACTGATTTCTACAAAAATGGATTTGGCGATATTGAACTAAATGCTCGATTAGCTAAAAAATATCCAGGTCGTTTTATTGGAAATGGCACGTTTGATCCACGAGACGGTGATGGAGGGCTGGATTACTTAGAATATTTAAAACAAACCCATGACATACAAGGCGTGAAATTATATACAGCTGAATGGCGCGGAGAATCCAAGGGATACAAGCTTTCATCAAAAGGAGCAAAACGGTATCTTGAGAAATGCATAGAGTTAGATATCAAAAATATTCATGTTCACAAAGGGCCTACCATCACTCCTCTAAATCGTGACGCGTTTGATGTAGCTGACATAGACGACGCGGCTAGCTGCTATCCAGAATTAAATTTTATTGTAGAGCATTGTGGACTTCCTAGATTAGAAGATTTTTGTTGGATTGCTACCCAAGAAAAGAACGTTTATGCAGGGTTATCTGTTGTCATGCCATTCATTCATACAAGACCCCGATATTTTGCAGAGATCATAAGCGAGTTACTTTACTGGTTGGATGAAGATAGGATCCTATTTGGTAGTGACTATGCCATTTGGGAACCTGGGTGGCTAATAGAGAAATTTATGGCCTTTGAACTACCAGAAGATATTAAACAGGAAACAGGAGCTGATTTAACACGGGCGGTTAAAAAGAAAATTCTGAGTGAAAATGCTGCACGTTTATATGGGATTGACATTGAAAAACAAAAATCTAAATTTCGTAATGAAAAATTAGCTGTTCGATAAAACGATTTCAGGAAAGGAGAGTTTCGAATTGGGACATCAAGAGGCTGTTATGGAAAAGATTAACTTAGTGTATGATCCCGAATTGGATAAGTCTGTATTAGAGATGAATTTTATAGAAGAAGTGAAAATTCAGGGAACTGACGTGAATGTTGCAATGCGGCTCCCCACTTATTGGTGCTCTCCAAACTTCGCCTTTATTATGGCAGAAGATATACGTGATCGGGTAATGGAAATTCCCTGGGTCAAAAAAGTCATCATTAATCTGAAAGATCATAGTGCCTCAGAGGAGATTAATAAAGGAGTCACTGAAGGAAAATCCTTCAAAGAAGTCTTTACTCATTTAGCATCAAATGATCTCAAAGAGGTTAGAAAAAAATTCCAAATTAAGTCGTTTATTTCGAGGCAAGAAAAACTGCTTCGCAGCCTAATCAATTATGGAATGGAAAAAAATATGCTAAATCTGACAGTAAAAGAATTAAACGCACATCCTGCAATTACTGATAGATCTGTTTTAAATCGTTATTTGATTCTTCGAAATGAATTAGGATTTAGTAATGACCCTTACGATCAAGCTTTTATTAAACCTACAGGAGAAAGTATTGACCCGAAGGAGTTTTCAGATTATTTATTAGAAGCAAGAAGAACCCGAATGTCTATGGAATTTAATTCCACATACTGTCGAGGTCTTCTTGATGCCCGTTATCAAACAGTATTAGCAAAAAAAGGAGAGTAGACAATAATGAAAGCTGCGCGATTATATGAATATAACAAACCATTACGAATTGAAGAGGTCCCAAATCCAGTACTAACAGATCCAACAGATGTCATTATAAAAGTGGCAGGTGCCGGTGTCTGTCATACCGATTTACACTTAATAGAAGGAGTATGGGCTGAGACTTTAGGGACAGAATTGCCCTATGTTATTGGTCACGAAAACGCTGGATGGGTTCATGAAGTCGGTTCTGCTGTTTCCGGTTTTAAAGTTGGAGATCCAGTTATACTCCATCCAGTTTCAAGCTGTGGAAAGTGTCTTGATTGTAGATCTGGGGAAGATATGCATTGCGAGAACTTGAAATTTTCAGGGCTCACCGTGGATGGTGGTTACGCAGAGTATTTAAAAACATCGGAACGGGCTTTAATAAAATTACCTGATAATGTAGATCCGACCGATGTAGCTCCTTTCGCAGATGCGGGTATTACTGCATACCGAGCTGTTCGTAAAGCTGCCCCATTAGCAAAACCAGGTACGAAATTACTTATGATTGGTATGGGCGGACTTGGGCATATAGGGGTACAAGTGATGCGTGAGCTTGGTAATGCTGACATTATTGCCGTTGACAGGGATGAAGGACGATTAGCAATGGCTCTTGATCTAGGCGCTTCCCATACCGTTATTGCCGATAAGGATATGATTTCACAGGTGAAAACCTTAACAGATGAAAAGGGTGTAGATATTATTATCGATTTCGTGGGGACCGATCAGACACATGAAGATAGCATGAAGATGCTTCGTAAAGGAGGTCATTATTTCGTAGTTGGATATGGTGGGACTGTAAAAGTGCCTTCATTAAATATTATCAATAATGAATATAGTATCATAGGTAGTTTGGTAGGTAACTATACCGATTTGTACGAGCTGATGGTGTTGCATGGACGAGGGAAGGTTAAACTTCACTCTTCAAAGTATCCCCTGGATCAAGCTAATGAAGTTCTAGAATTACTTCATAATGGCAAAATTAATGGTCGGGCGATTTTGGTCCCATAATGTTAAAACATCTGGGGAGGTATAACTTAGTTAGCCTTCCCTAATTTATTACAATAGTGATGAAAGGAAAGGAGAGAATCGTATGAAGTTAAAACCAGTGGGAAACCGGGTTGTTGTCAGTTTAATAGAAGAGGAATTACCGACACAAAATGGAATTATACTTCCAAACTCTGTAAAAGGGCCAGTCAATCAAGGAAAAGTTTTAGCAGTTGGTGGTTGCGACAATCTTATAGATTCAGCGTTAAAAGTAGGGGATGTTACCTATTTTTTAGAAAATGCTGGGGCCTCGTTAAAAATTGAAAATGAAGACTACCTCATTATAGATGTAAAAGACATTTTAGCTATTGATGAAGACAAACATTAAAAATCGAGGAGGAACACACTATGCCGAAGTTAATTAAATTAAACGAAGAAGCTCGCGTTGCTCTTGAGAATGGGGTAGATAAACTAGCCACCGTTGTAAAATCTACCCTTGGACCTAAAGGCAGAAATTCCATTATTGATAGACTATTTGCGACTCCTATGGTCTCGAATGATGGAGTTTTCATAGCAAATGAAATCGAGTTGGATGATCCTTTTGAAAACATGGGTGCGATGCTCGTTAAAGAAGTGGCAAGTCATACGAATGTTAATGCCGGTGATGGTACCACTACAGCAACTGTCCTTGCACAAAGCATGGTTAAACAAGGTCTTAATTATGTAAGAGAAGGTTCTAATCCGGTTATTTTAAAACAGGGGATTGAAGAGGTCGTTACGTTAGCTGTAGAGGCCCTGAAGAAAAAAGCCATTCCTATAAAAGATCGAAAAATGATTTCTGAGGTAGCCACTATTGCATCAAGGGATGAAACAATTGGAGAACTTATCGCAGATGCCATGGAAAGAGTAGGACTAGATGGCGTTATTCTTGTTGAAGAATCGAAACTTCCAACAACAATATTAGAAGTAGTGGAGGGAATGCGATTCGATCGTGGATACATCTCACATAATATGGTTACTGATTATGAAAAGATGGAAGCTATACTTGAAGAACCCTATATTTTGATTACCGATCAAAAGATTTCTTCTGTTCAACAAATCCTGCCTGTCATGGAAAAGTTAAGGGAATTAGGATATCCACTTCTTATAATAGCTGAAGACGCAGCAGATGAAGTAATAGGTACATTGATGGTTAATAAAGGGAAATTACAAACCGTTGTGGTCAGGGCTCCAGAGTTTGGTTATAATCGAAAACTTATGTTAGAGGATATTGCTATCGTAACAGGAGGCCGGTTGATTTCAGAATCGATAGGCCGAAATCTTGAAAACACTGCGATAGAGGATCTCGGTAAAGCAAGACAAGTGATCGTGAACAAGGATCAAACGGCTATTGTAGAGGGGAGGGGAAGATATGATGAAATGAAAGGACGGAAAGACCAGATTCGATTGCAGGTTGAAAAAACAGCTCAAGAGTGGGAGAAAGAAAAACTTCAAGAACGTTTGTCCAAACTGTCAGGAGGAATGGCAGTGATTTTGGCCGGCGGTGCCACATCGGTTGAGTGCAGGGAGAAGCTGTTGCGTATAGAAGATGCATTGAATGCTACATATGCAGCCGTTCAAGAAGGGATCGTTGCAGGAGGAGGGACTGCTTTACTCCAAGTTTTATCGGACATTAGTGAAAATATTGGACATTTAGAGGGAGATAAATACAATGGCGCACAGGTTGTATTAAGTTCGTTAACCTCTCCACTAATGACCATTGCAAATAATTGTGGTTTAGATGGATTATATGTAGTAGAAAGAGTTAAATCCTGCCCTAATGGTTTTGGGTTTAATGCATTGAGTGAGGAATATGTTGATTTAATTAGTAATGGAATTATTGACCCTGTTAAAGTGACTTGTACTGCTCTTCAAAACGCTGCATCAATAGCCTCCCTTATTATTACGACAGATTCTTTAATTACAGAAAAAGCAGAAGAAGTTGACCCCACTAGAGGACCTTCTCGTGGAGGAGGCGGGGAATTATTGGAATAGTCATCATAATAAAAAGGTGGAAAAACCCTGTTGTAAACAGTTATCAGAGTTAACCATATAAAGTAGAGAAAAAAGACCGCAAAGGAAAGTTCTTTGCGGTCAGACGTAAAGGGTGCACGTGATTTGAAATTAATCATGGTTTTGTGTTAATGATGTCCGAAATCTTTGAAAGCTTTCTATAAATGGTACTTCTATGAATCCCAAGTTTCTCAGCTGTTTCTCTGACGTTACCGTTTGATTCGTTAAGGACAGTTAGTATGGTCTTTAATTCCTGATCTTTTAATGATTGAATTTTATTTTCTGAATCATCTTGTGAATCTTCCTTAAGGTTTACAAGATGATTTGTACTCCTACTTTCCATCATTTCTTTTGGAATATTATTAATTGTTATTATATTGCTTGTTACTTTTACCGCCATTTTGTATGCGAAATTACGCAGTTCACGTACATTGCCCGGCCATTCGTATTGTTCCAGAAATTGTAACGCTTCATCATTTACCCAAAGCTGAGATCGTCCTATATCCCTACAAACTTTTTTCAACAAATCATCTAGCAGCAAACGGATATCTTGGGTTCTGTCTCTTAGTGGAGGGATTTTTATTGAAAGAATGTTAAGTCGATAGTATAGATCTAGACGGAATTTTCCTTCTTCAGATTCCTTTTTTAGATCACGATTCGTTGCAGTAATAACCCTTACATTTAATTTAATAGGCTTTTTTCCCCCAAGACGTACAACTTCTCCCTCCTCAAGAACACGTAATAAAGTCGTTTGTAAATCTAATGGCATTTCCCCTATTTCATCTAAAAATATGGTTCCGCCTTCAGCCTGTTGAAACTTTCCAGACTTTCCTCCCTTTTGACCACCCGTAAATGTCCCCTCTTCATATCCAAATAATTCACTCTCTGCCAAGTCTTTTTGAATCGCACCACAATTTACCGCAATAAACGGCCCTGAAGAACGAGCACTAGAAGAATGAATGGCTTGAGCAAATAATTCTTTTCCTGTCCCACTTTCTCCCTGAATTAGTACCGGCAGAGTTAGACTTGCAATAGAACGAGCCTCCACAATAACAGATTGAATCTCTTTAGATTTTCCAATCAAATTAAAGAAGGAATACTTAGTGGTGTTCTCCTTAGGCGAAGACAGTCGTGTTGGTGAAATGGCTTGTACGATCGAACCTATAAGTTTGCCACTATAATAATAAGGACTCACTTCATAATTCCATTTTTCTTTCGACTCCAATCTGTATTCTTCATTTAAAGATCGTCCATTATTCTCCAAGCCAATAATATGGTTGCTATCACTATGGATCCAACCATTTGAATAAAAGGTATTATCTGCTTTTATGACATTACCTCCACGATCAATTACAGCTAATGTTTTATTAGGGGTTTTTAAACTTGTTTCTCTGTAATATTCCAATAACTTATACCGTTCAAATTCAAGTTGTTTTAGAAGTATCCCCTCAATGGACTGAGCTATGAAAACAGCTGTAGATAAGGAGTGGGGATGTATTAAACTCCAGTCACCAGTTAAATCAATGACTCCAAGAATCTCTTGTGTTGCAGGATCCCTAATAGGAGATGCAGAACAGACCCAATTATGTACTGGTTGACAAAAATGTTCACTTGCAAAGACTTGAATAGGGGAACCTGTAGCGAGTGCAGTACCGATCGCATTGGTTCCAATATGAAGTTCTGACCATGAAGATCCAATGGTAAAATTCATTTTTTCAGCTTTCTGTTTCAGGGAAGGAGCACCATTTAAATACACTATTTCTCCTTTGTTATTGCAAAAAACAATGAGGTGTCCTAAGTCTACTGCAGTATTTTTAAGTTGTGTAAGCAATGGTTCTAAAACAGAATAAAGAGGGTCAGTAGATTGATATTCTTGAATTTTCTCTTCCGATACTAGAGTGGGCGCATTTCCTTTGATAGGATGTATCCCATGGCTTAGGGATCTTTGCCATGATTGATACATTAAAGACCTGACTTCGAAATTAAGATCTTTTCCTAAGATAAAATGTTCCCATGCCTTTTCAATCCTGACTCTTTCAATCTTTGGACGTGAAGAAATATTTAGGGAAATTAATGGATTGTCCAAACTGTAAGCTCCTTTCATATTCTATATATGTAACCGCTTACAAATATTTGTTTGGTACTGTAATGTTGAAATCCTTTAATATCTTTACTTTATAACATTTATCTAATTTTTTCAAAATACTCTGAATTTTATATTCACCGCTGGAAATTGGATATTTGTTCAAATGCGCTTTATATAATAAGCATTGCAATAATTGTACCAACAATTTATTAGAACGAATTAACAAGAGTAATTCTTATATAACAACTGATATTCTTTATTTTGAGGTTACGCCCTATAATTATTCTTTAGATCCTAATGTCGCATATACCGACATTTTTTTCATTTTGCGACTATGTCTTTTTTTTTGCGACACTTTTTAGTGTATTTAGATAATTTTCGAACATTTATCGTTAATTTAAATTGGCATAATATTTGCAATATATATGTTAAGTAATTGATTGTCTATCATACCATTAATTAACTATAGAAAACTATCGGTCGTGTAACAGGGTCTTATGACGTCTTCAAAATAAAAAGGAAGGACTGAGAGTGCTTTTGGAAATCTTAATAGAAGAATTAGAAGTTTTCAGGGATCATTTACATCAAATAATTAGGCAAAGGGGTAACATTACTCATTCAGATGTGATCATCTGTAGTCAAAGATTAGACACTGTTATTTTACAAATACAGCTACTTCAGAACAATTTGAACTTCGAATAAAAGGCCTTTCATAAATACTAAGATTAAATATCAAATTATCAAAGCCTATAAATTCTAAAAAGAGGTGTATATTTTATGGAAGCAGAAGCTTGGAATAAACTAGAAAACAAGAAGCGAGAAAAGGCAGTAAATCTTATAACTGAGTTCAGTTCTATCGCTGTTTCTTGGAATGATATGCAACAAAAAAAAATACTAGATATTTTTTCTCAGTTGATTACAACATTTCAAGAAGAGCATAATCTAAAACCTCACGAATTAATGGTTCTTTCAAAAATGTTACAAGAAATTTCCCTAACTAATCTATTTGAGTGGCTACCTTCAGACTTCGAGGATTGGAAAAATAAAGATGAACTCATGGCCACGTTTTTCTTTGGTCAAGAAGGTTTAGCATCTTATAAAGAAGAAAAGGGGAAAACTGCTAAACTAGACCTCTCAAAATGAGGCTTGACAGGCTGATCAGAAAAGGGAACAACATCTTTCTCTCAGCCTATTCGCGTCGTTTCGTATAAAGGAACCGATCACCACGGTTAGAAAGTCTTTCGCCTACAACTGTGAGTAATGATGTTCCCAAAAAGAAATAGCAATTGGATTTGATTTTCGATGTTCGGCTCGGTGTTATGCGGCTTACCGTAAAGGGGGATCAGGAATCTACGGACAGTAGGCGGGCTTCCGTACAGACCGTAATTATCGAGCCCTTTAATGCAGAAGCGACACCTACAGGATCACAGGAAGGGTTTTTCCTTTCTCATCAGTCTGTTGGTGCTGCCATTCATTTTAGTTCTCTACCCTGTCTCTTTAATTCCTTTATGTCGGGTCCTTTATGGGGTAAAAGTAACGAATCCTTACCGCAAAAGCATCATCTGTTCGGGGTCGTGAGGATAGGTTGAGTTCATCTCCTTTCTACGTTACAAACAAAAAGAAGAGCAAGATAAAGGCCTCTTCATTAGGGTCAAAATGGAGAGGTTTTGCAATATAAACGTATTGGCATTCAATTATCCCATGGCGTATGAGCAGTATATGATGCAGTCAACACACCGTGAGGGAATCGCAAATCAGAAAAAACGATCCCCTTCTGAATCATGGATCGTCCTTTCCCGTGAGATGGAAAGCACATCTACTCATCAACTTACATTTTAGATTGACTGAGCTGCTGAATGATCATATCTTTTTTCGTTGAATCACCCTGGCTGAAAGGTTGTGCAAAATCGGGCTAATAAGGGAACATTGTTTTACTTGATTTCTCTATCTTGAATAACAGGTATTCGAGGTATGATGCAGAAAGTTTAGTAGGGAAATACCCTTGCCTGTCACGTACCAAATTCTCTAATACAAAACATTTACGAGTCCAGTAATTGTATTGTTCATACAGCTCTTTTTCTCCTTGTCGATAATAGGCATCTTCTCGGTGGTTGAGTGCTCTGAGGATCGATCGCCGTGATTCATAGGTTTTGAACCGTTCACTTCTTGCGATTTTTAACAAATAGAGAAGTTCTATCGTGCTGTACGTCATCAGGGCTGGAGTGGTTTTGTGTACATCCTCTATGTCCGGCTGATGGTCCGGCATAACGTTTTTTCGTTTTCCGTCTTCTTGGACATCCTCAAAAGAAATGACCATCTCACAAAATGAACATTCATGATGATCTTCACGGTTTTCTACCATGCTTCCGCAATAGGGACATGTCTTCATACCATTCATCTCCTCTGGCATTGTCATAAAGGAAGATCAAAAGAATCGGCAGCCGATTCTTTCCTTCTGCCTCCGTTAGGGAAGGGCCGCCCTTAGGTGGTTGCTGTGTCCTTCGTTTCAGCGGTAAGCTGTTTGATCATGTGATGACTGCATCGAACAATGTCCGATCCGATTTTTTCATAATAGTTAGGTCTTGGCACCATCCGGCGATGTAACCGAATGAGTATTTTCCTGTATCATAACCAAAATGATTCATGACCACATAAGCAATGGCTTCTGCCTGCGCTTCTTTGATGTGGCTGTCTTCCTTCTCAAATGGAGCGCCGTAGGCATGCAGAAGATAATGGCCATATTCATGGATAAGTGTTTTTAATTGCTGAGAGGCGTTTCGTCCTTCATGAATGGCGATGTAGTTTTCCTTAAGATGAAATTAGCCATTGGCGTGACCCGTGTCCTTAAACCGGACAGGGATTCCAATTTTTTTCACCCATTCCTCGAGCAGAACTTCCTCCGCTTGTCCGCCATCTTCCAGCATTTGAACCGGTGATGGTGGGATAGCGTCTCCGTCTGTCTGTTCCAGATCAAAGACATTGACATACCGAAAACCGTACACCTCTTGTTTTTCTTCCCCAGACGCCTACTCCTTCTTTTTTCGTAGCAAAGGCGCCAAAATTTTAATCGCTTTTTCCCCTTTCTTTATATATAGGCCGTCCATTCTCCATTCACGAAAGCCCTTGACCGCCGTAGCTGCCGGTTTTTTGGAAAAAGATTAAAATCGTGTTGTTAAAGCTGTAGGAATGAAAACTGGCAATAAACTTCAGCCAATCGTGAAACGCCGCACTGGTCATTACCTCGTGAATGCCTCGTTCTAACTGGTTTTTAACCTCTTCTAACGCTGAATGGTTCTTCATTGGTTCTCCTCTTAAGGAGAGAAGGGAGACCCCTCTCTCTTTTTTTAATACACACATTTCAAAACGGTTTTGGTTTGATAGATGTAAACCCACAGCACCAGGTGGCCATCTAAATGAAAAGTCCACGTGTAGGTTTTTGAATCCCACGTATCGAGAAAAAACTTGGCTTGCCGCTGCTGGTCTATGGTGTAGGTTTTCTGGAATTCCTTCCGAAGTTTTCGAAGTGCTTTTTCTTTCATAGTTAACCCTCCTTTCCTTTTGCGTTAGGAAGCGAATGCATTCCCGGAAAGGGGAGGATTTTTCCCCTTTTGACGTGGAGAACGAAAAGCACCCACAGGCAGACGGTCAAGGGAATAGCACAAAAAGTTTTTGCTGGCAGCTCGGAAGCGTTAATCCATCAAAAAAAGTTTTTTGCCCCTTGATTGGGTGACTAACCGCCTTGCCATCCAGCTGGAGAGGTTCGGGTGTCCTGCCGGCTGGATGGTTAGCCGGTTTGGGATGTTTTACGATTCGTAACGCAAAAGGGGGAAATACAAAAAAGACATAAAAAAAGCAGACGCGCGTCTGCTTTCCTTTTCCTTTCCTTGTTTTATTAACTCTATCTTTTTCGACTCGTTCAGTACGGCCATAGGCAAACGAGGCAGGAACCTACAGGCTGTGGTTCACGTCTCGTTTAGTGCTGAAGCGACACATACCAGAGTGACCAAAAGCGTTTCTTGCTTTTGGATCAGTCTGTTCGTGCCCTATGGGGTCGACATAAAGAAGGTTGTAGCCTCTAACCCTCGGTTCGATTCTATGATTTAATGGGGATCAGCAAAAAGTAGTGTTCACGCCGTTAGCAGATTGTGACACACAGCAAGTGAGAGTCAAACTGAAATTCTCGTAACTTCGACGTCTTGTTTGATTTCCTTTAGGGATGCTAGGTCTGTTTTCAATGAGGAATTGGATTCAAAAACCAAACGCAAAAACAGCTTCTTAAGGCAAACTTTTAAAAGTGCATTCATATCAATACACTTATGTTTTTAAATACACAAGCATTTACAAAAGCAAATATAAAAGCGAATACAAAAGTAATTATACACTTTATCAAACTTTGAAAGATTTGGTCTTTATCAACAGATCATGGATGATAATTGATCGTTTAAGGAATAATCAATATTGACTGAAGTCGAGTGATAGAGTGATTTAAATGAAAACGTAGAAAAGTGTTAGGAAATTGGTTTTAATATAATGGTTTAATTGGAGAAGGTGACAGAATGATTAACTATTTAGGAACACCAAAAATAGAAACCGACAGATTAATCCTTAGAAGATTGGAACCTACTGATGCACAAAGTATTTTTGACCATTGGCTTTCAGACGAACGGGTAACTGACAATCTAATCAAAGGAGCACACAAGACAGTTTCGGAAACGTTTGAGTGGGTGGATGGAATTGTGAGGGAGTATAGCAGTAAAGAATTTTGTAACTGGGGCATTGAAATAAAAACTACCGGTGAACTAATTGGAGAAATCGAATTCTACAATTTTGACATTCCCACTGAAAACTGTGAAGTAGGTTATTCGCTTGGATGCAGATGGTGGCATCAGGGCTATGGGACTGAAGCGTTAAGAGCGGTTGTTGAATTTGGTTTTAGGTATATGAACATTCACAAAATATCCGGAGCACATAACATCGATAATGCAGCTTCTGGCAGAATTATGAGTAAAGTTGGGATGGCAAAGGAAGGAATGATTAGGCATAAGATCCGCAATGCCAAGAATCAATACAAGGACTGTGCAGTTTATGGAATTCTCCAAGAAGATTATCTTAAAAATACTGTCAGTACCCAAACCTATATCCTTAATTTAGAATGATTAAATCCGGCAATCCAATATAAGTGGTTTAACGATGTTCCTCTGAAGTAGGTCTCTTTTCCAGGCTTCAAAAACCAAAGCTGCAAACTCCAATTTGCACTTCCGCTTACTGTACAAAAATTAAGTTAATTTTGTATTATTCAAAACGTATTCCTTTACACTAGGTTGTTGTTTTTATATAATTTGCATTATTCATATAAAATTACGGTGTTTAAGGGAGGAAAAAACATGGCTCAAACTTCAACATTGGTTAAAGTATCCGCTACCGGCAAGTGGGAATCCGGCGTTAAAACCAATCATTCTGTACGACAATTTTCCCCTTTTTCGATGGACGAACCTGTAGAATTAGGAGGTACTGATACCTCGCCAAATCCGATTGAATATGTGGCTGCAGCTCTCAATGGTTGCAATGGGGTAATGATTCCGTTAGTAGCCCAAGAAATGGGCTTTACTTTCACTGGAATTGACTTTAAAACGAGCGGAATTTTAGATACACGCGGACTCATGGGAGAAGAAGGAGTATCACCGCATTTTCAAAAAATTCGTTTTCAAGTGGATTTACAAACAGAGGAAAGCGAAGAGAGAGTTCAACAATTGAAACAAGAGGTGGAGCACAGATGCCCGGTTTATAATCTCTTTGTAGATGCTAACATTGACATTCATACCGTTTGGAAGAAGAATTAGAATTTAGAAGCGTAAGGTTGATAATAGACAGTAATAAAAGACTCTTAGGTGGTGAGAAGATGGCTCCGGTTTAGGCTGGCCCTTCTACCCGGAGTCGGGGGTTAGTCACCCCCTCCTACTCGATTATAAAGCTAATTAGCTAATTTTGACCTATTCACCAAACTAAATATCTTTGTTGAAGGTATTAAATGTTATTACCAGTGCATTATGATTGTTAGCATTTTATCCGTTGATTTTTAATGATAAATATCTATATTATAAAAAATAAGAAAACCCCTCTCAAAATGAAACTATTGAGAGAGGGTTGTCGACGGATATCTAACTATTCCTAACCAATCTTCTTCTACTTATTTAATACAGTACTTTCTGATTTCTGCAAGGTATTGTACGAAATACTTAAATCTATATTTTGTCCAGATTTTCTAACGGCTGGCTGGTAGTTTTGATTAAAATCAAGACTTAGTATACCAGGAACAGAATAATGACCTGCCGGGTCTACTGCGTATTTGCAATAAACGATCATTTCAAGGTCAATATCTGCATATGCAAAACCCTCTTCATTTTTCGGAACAATATTACTGATTACCGTACTCTCAGGTGAGATGATTTGTGTACATCCACCACCTTGCTGGATAATTTGTCTTTGATAATCATTTTGACAGAGTTTATCAATCATTTCTTGTGTAATAATTTGTGTAGACATTAACGTAAAGCACCCCGCTGATACAGAGTAATATTTACTTGCTGTCACATTTGGTCCTTCTGTAAAAAGGGTTCCTATGTTGCAGCTAAAAGCTGGCCATGAGCCTACATGAACCTGTTCATTTAAAGAATTCATTGCAGCAATATTTTATGGAATCATATGTTCCCAGCATTGGAGTCCACCTAAATTTCCAATTTCTGTGTCGAAAACCTTCATCATGCTAGTGATTCCTTATGTTTAAACATGTAATACATATTCTCTCTGGCTGATTTAATGGTCGCTTTTATTTAACTGATATTCTGCTTCTAATTCACTCAAAGTTAATTTGTACAACTGTTTATCCTCTTTTTTATAAATACCCCACTCTATTAAGCAAGTTATCAGGAAATTTTTCCTCTGTTCGATAGCTAATCGAAGACGATTTGGCATGCATCATCCACCTTTAATAAAATTTCGACATAGAAAGGGAGGGTGGAAATAGATCCCTCCTTTTTATTCTATGAACACATTCTTTGAAAGGTGTGGAGAATGAACCGACTTCTTTAATGAGGTGAGATGGGGAACATAAACACAAAGGGAAATCGACTTTCGTTCATTCCACCAATACTACACAATCCCCAGTTACAAATTGAGATGTTGAATTACTAATAACATAGCCGTTTTACATGTTTCGGCAGTATCAATGCTGTCCAGGTCAGAATTCCCTTCTCTCGAATACGACCATCACACTCCTTTCTTACAGTGTTTAAGAACATGCACTCAAACGGACCGAAATAGAACAAAAAAATCTTTTCCTCAAACTCCCAGATGTATATAGATTTCACTTTGCGGGATGCATTGCTACAATAGAGGACAGGTGAAGTCTATGTTTATAAACCCTATGTTACTGCACAAAAGTGAACCGTTTTCTGATCCGAAGTGGATTTTTGAACCCAAAATGGATGGAATACGTTTACTGTTCTCCAAAATCAACAATAACGTACAACTATATACCAGGCATAACCATAACGTGACGGAGCGTTTCCCGGAGCTTTTGAAGATACCCGTACATAATGACGTGATTCTTGATGGGGAACTGATCTGTTATGATCCCGAACAAAACAAAGTAGATTTTGAACGCTGCATGGAACGTTTTATGACCCGGCGCCCTCAAAAAAGGCAGCAGCTAGAGGTCCATTACGTTGTTTTTGATATCCTTCATTACGATGGGATGGACGTAAGGCACCTGCCTTTGATCAAGCGGAAAGAAATCCTGGATTCGGTGATAGAAGATACCGGATATATCTCAAAGATTAAATACGTTCCGAATGAAGGAGAACGCTACTTTGAAGCCATCAAGCAGATGGATTTAGAAGGAATGGTCGCGAAACGAAAAGACAGTCCTTATGAGTCAAAAAGATCCGCAAAATGGTTGAAAGTCATTAATTGGAAGTACGTGGATGTCTATATAACGGGCTTTAAGAAGAAGGAGTTAGGCTGGCTTTGTTCCGTGAAGGAAGGAGACAGACTGAAGTCTGTCGGAATCCTCGACCTAGGGACAACCCCAGAAAGCAAGGAGGCATTTTATCGCGTAGCGAAGTCCATCAGGATCGAAGAAAATGAGGACGTTGTTTTCCTGGAACCAAAAATCCAGGCTAAGGTAAAGATAAGGAATTGGACGAGGAAAGGAATGCTGCGAAGTCCATCTTTCGTCGGGTTTACATTATAACAGCCGGGAGTATAATCAAAATACCCCCTAATTACTATATAAGAACGTTTGAAGGAAGTGCACGTTGTTGCACTTCTCTTTTTTTATGGAATCCGTAAAATCCCTACAATAAAGATGGAGCATGAAAATCTTAGATCTTCAGCTATCGCCAGGGAATGCTTTTGTACTCAATAGTAAAGTATTTTTCTTTGTCACTTCTGAACCTCCCTCGAGCTTTTATCGTAGTTCCATGAATGGCTTACTTGCAATAAAAAAAGAAAAGAGAGAAGAGGAAACCTCTTCTCTCAAAATGTTTATAAATATCCTTTTTCTTTCAAGCTGAAAAAATCACCAGATGCATTGACGATCAAATGGTCCAGAACTTCAATTCCAAGGATTCTACCGCAATCGACTAAACGAATCGTAACGTCGATGTCTTCCTTCGATGGCTTGCAGTCCTGCGAAGGATGCTGATGGCTGATGATAATCGATGAAGCATTATTTAAGATGGCAGATTTAAACACCTCACGAGGTACTACTAGACTGGCGTTCAATCCTCCAATGTGGCAGCGATGGACAGCCACCACTCGATTCTTCGTATTGAGGCACATCACGAAGAACACCTCGCGATCGTCCTCGCCGATGAAGCTTGTGGCTATTTGGGCTCCATCTTGAGGGGAGCGTATGATGTATTGTTCGCCCCCTTCTACCTCCTGAATAATTTGTTTAATCCGTTGAATTTCATAAATTTTCTCCATAGCAGAACAGCTCCTTCCATAGTTTGAGACGGAAGGAATGTTGGGCACGAACAGGGGGAAGGGGGCGCTTGACAAAGAAGCGCACTCGCCAGTGGGCCGTAGGCAAAGCGCCAGCTCTTAGCGTTTTGCCGTTAGAAATAGAGGTAAGCCCAATGACTTAGGGACCATTAGAAAGCGATTTTTGCTTTTTTAGGGTCCGTTAGCCGACTTGGCTTAGCCGATTTCTTTCGGTTCACGCCAGCCCTTCCGGCTGTCATAAGCCCACACATTATAATGGAGAGAACAAAGGAAGGAAACGTATACCATCACAAGTTTAAGTGAAGCTGTCTTCATCAAGGCTATTTATCTGGGTCCGTTGAGGTACCGTTCGCGTTGTTTTAATTAACTAAATGGAATTAAACGTTTGTTTAAGAAAGATCCGTCACTTTAGAAGAATTCATTTATTAAAATAATGAGCTGAACAAAGTGGAAATTAAATAATACACAAGCAATTTCGCTTTTGTGTATGTTTGTGTTTTTGGACACACACTATTGCTTTCAGTTTATAGAAGCAGGAATCGTAGAAATAGACAAAACCAAGGTATGATAAGCGGTGGTGGGATAGCGCTATTAAACTATAATATTTGAATAAATAGTTCATCGAAACTAACGCACCGGTTCGTATTGGAGAGTGACCTGCAAGTATTGAATACCAACAGGATAATTGTGCGAACAAGATCGAAGCCTTTATGAGCAAAAGTTGTGGAGTATAATGAATTTAATCTGAAATGAAAAGCTGGAGTGACATTTTAAAAACATGGGTCTCGGAGCGATCTGTGATATTGACCCAGCTAAAAAAGCGATATGTGAAGAAACGTATCCTGAAGTTTATTATGGGTTAGCAGGTGGCAGATGTACGTAATCAAGTACGCCATCGCTCTTAACAAATTTCGGAAATTTCCAAGTTTCCAAGCTGGCTTCTCATCAAAAACATAGGTAAATTTGAATGCTTGACCAGGGTTACTACCAGGTAATCGGTTTTCGATTCTATATTAAAAACAATCGTTAAAGCTAAGCAGAGACTTAAATTCTTTCGGTAGGTCATGGAGTTAATTATGGTATAATTTTCATATCAGTTACATATGCAGGGTGTGGTGGCACTTCCCGAAAGAAGGGAGGTGCTTACATGGTTGTTACTACGCAGCATTTACTAGTTATGATTGCATTTGCATCATTAGTCGTAGCGATAATCAATGCAAACACAAAAAAGTAACCCCACCCTGTCCAGTAGCATGTGATAGGTGAGGTTACTTTCCTTTACTTATTCAACTGGTCACCGCACCTTGCGGTTGTGTAGCTGTAAGGGCGTAGGTCTGATCCACCTACGTCCTTTTTTATTTCGCTTCAATATATCGCTATTATACACCACTCTTGAAATATTATGCAAAACTTCATTTTAATAATCCCAAATGGAATGTACTCATTTTTTTATCGATAATCGCACGTGCCTATAGGTAAACCCCAAAAGATAAACAAGTGGAAGCTTTCCACTGGTACAAGAACTGTCAGCGAGTGCATTATTGTGATTCCGATCTAAGGTCGAGGGCTATACGTGTTATACTATTTTGTAGCCGCCTGTTCCAAGAAGAAGGAGTTGATGTTTTTTTGGCTGAACCGACAAAAATTTTTATTAGTTCTGCAGCACAAGATCGATTAAAACCATTGAGAGAAAATATACATACCGCTCTTCGTGCCATGGAACACAAACCACTAATGTATGAAAAAGACTTTGGTCCCTGGCCTGCCGATCAATTAGTCGAGAACTGTTTGCAACATGTAGAAAGAAGCGATATTTTTCTTCTTCTTATCTCAGATAAGGCCGGAAATTACAGCAACTTTTATAAGGCGACCATAACGCATTGCGAATTTCAAAAAGCGTATCAATCACACAAATATATTATTGTTTTTGTGGAAGATTATATTTATGATTTGTTTTGGTATGAGTTAAGATTAACGATCGCGGAGATGCTCAAAGCTTACCAAGAGGAACATGGAAAAGATCCAGATTCCTATATGGAAGTGGCCCAGAAAGCATGGATTGAACACCCAAGTAAAGAACAGTATTCAAACATTGAGCCTTACATCTGGGGTTTTTTATATGATATTTATAAAAAAGGCCACTATTTAGAAAAGCTTCCTTTTGGCATTGATCCTATTCCGACGATTAAACGCTATTTTAGTGATTTATTTCGGCAAGGAAGTCAGTACTTAGCGTTTCAATCAACTATTGAAGAGCAGCTGAGACAAGGTCCGATTTACAAAAAACACGCCGAGTTCTCTGGTAAAATGATTCATTACTTAAGAGATGGGGAACTACAGAACCCAAGGATGTTTTTGGAGTACCTGCAGCGCTTTTTAACAAAAGGAACCATATACAATCTACCAGGTACTATGTTTGAACAAGAGCTCGGGGTATATGAATCCTGTTCAGGGAGCACATTATATAAAAAAGAAGAAAATCTTTTGCGACTTATTAGTGCTTCAGGTATGGCAGGTGGAGATAACAATTTTTATGATCTGCAGGATACACAGTCATATGTCGTGCAAGCCTTTCACAGCGGGAAAACAGAACTTTTTTTTAGTGAAGAAAAACAACAGTTTTATCTTGCCATAAAATGCGGAAATTATGTAATCTGCTTTCATTTTCCGGTTGAAGGATTTTGGTCGGAAGATAAGGTTCATCGCTTTAAAGATGACATCATGCGTGATATAATGGAAACAGAATCAGCCTTATTTCGTGACTTCGCCATTCAACTACTAGGAGGGATTAGATAATGTCCACTATTAAAGAAATACGTTTTGAAAATGATAAGATTATCCACGTCGCCTCCGGATCATTGAATGCTGGAAAGCGATTTATCGAGGAAAAAGCCAGACGATTTGATGAAAACAACCGAATTTTAAAAGAAATCTTTTCAAAAAGCAAAAAAAATAAAACATGATATATTTTCAAAGGACTTGCAGGCTCGGTCATATGACCGTGCTTGCAAGTTTTTTTTGTTGTAATATTCTTGAAATAACATTTGTAATTGGATATGAAGTTAATGAAAAAAATGCGATTTACCATAGACAGTCAAATAGCCTTGGATGGTGGAATTACCAATCGATGCCATTACGGCGATGGAACTAGAGGTGATCGGAAGCATCGGCAATCCTCATACTGGCTATGACGGTTTGTTGTCGTTGATCTCCGATTGAACCCAAGGTCCCTCGTATCAAAGGAAGTATCTTTAAATGAAGTAACATCCATTCTTAACGATATGACGAACTATAAAACGTTTGGTTTTAACGTGATTACGCTTTTTAGTCCGGTGTTGGTTTAAGTTTGTTTTGATAGTTAACTGCCTATTAGAGATAATCGGACCTAGTGCCGATTATCTTTTTTTAAAGGTGACGGGGGATGGTTTAAACAAAATAAGCCTGACTTTATCCTCTTACTGCCTTTTTTATTTGTATCAAGTGTTACTTAGGGTCATGTTGTTTCGTATCACTTGTAGAACGTTAACTATCTAATTTTTATATAAAACCAACATGTGCATTAGTTTAAGACTTTGATCCTGTTTCTCAGCCCCTTTATATAAATGACAACTGTCTATGATTCATGAAGCAGTATAGTTCGGGGAATGTCCCTCTAAATAGAAATTATTAGAACCAATATAAACATAAATACAAATGTAAACAGTTATGGATACATTTGTGTTTATGGGTTCAAGATCATTGTTCATCCTTGTCTATGTAAGCACAGAAACCTACATAGGCTCTGTGTATTTGGCAATTAAAAAATGCTGTTAATGGCAGTATCTTTTATGAATGTAAAAAAAGCCAAAATACGCAAGTAGTGAATAAAAACTTGCATATTTTAGGCTCTTTAATTTTATTCCTTATTGTGTTAAAGCACCCGTTAGATCCATAAGTACTCGCAGCTCGATCTTTATTTGATGCTTATTTGATGCACTACCAACAATACAAAAGGACACTTTAAATAATAAAACAAAAAACCCTGATATTTTTAAGAGTTTTTTTTGTTATGTAGTTTACTAAAATGTTATTAATTTTTGTCTGATAATGCAGAAATAACATCTGTTAAATCAAATATTTTCCCACCAATATCATGTAATTCATGTGTTATAGTGTATGAATTTACCGCAATTACCGCTAGTAAAATAATAAGCATTATCTTATAGAAATATTCAAATTTAATATTCATATCTATTCCCTCCTGTTTTAATAAATAAATTATACAAATATTCTCTACAAATTAATACCATTTTCGATAATTAAAAATCCAAATATAGGAAAAATTACTCATTTTCGTCTATTATTATTGTGAAAATTGGAAATATTTGTTTTAATTAGAAAAGCATTACAATAATTTGGAAAAGGAGCTTGAAGAATGAAAAGTAAGGCCTTAATTAAACCATTACTGTGTTTAGCTTTGATTGGAACAGTTGCCACATCTCCGTACAAACTTAATTTACATCATGACTTAACTACTCCTGTTCATGCTGAAAAGGCAATTAAAAGTATTACATTTGTTAGTAATGAAACTAACAAAGGAAATCAACTAAAAAACATTAAATCGGAGAAAAAAGATGAATCATTAGACAAGGTTAGAGAAAGTATCAAAGCGGGATTGTTACAAGTTAACGAAACTTCATATTCTACATCTAATTCCATAAAATCACTACAAAACGAGAATGCCACTGCATTAGCATTTGATGTAAAGGAAGTAAAAAAAGATAAGAACCTACAAAATTTAATCCATGATTCACTTCAACAAGGAAAACAGATTTATATTTATGGTGAGCTATCAAAAGGTGACTTTAAAAAATTAGCAAAAATTGATGAATTAAAAATTCCTACAACAGTTAACGGTACAACTTTATATGCTAATTTCGAAAAAGAAAAAGGGCCTAAAAAGTCCAAAAAAACTGGTGTTGATCCAGTAGATTCAAACGATAATGTGAGTATTATTGGATACTCATTAAATAAAGAATCGCTTTTGCAATACACAGAAATGAATGTGAATAGCTATGACATTAATGGAAAACCACGAGCAAATGAAGACGAGGTTTACATGCAAGAAATTATTATGCAACAAGCTGATATTGTTGATAAAATTAATAAAAATACCCTACAAGCTCACGGTTTAATTACTAAAAACCAAGCTGCAGCTGATAGTACTCGAGTACAAGAGAAATATGGTTATACAGGTTCTGCTTATGGTGCGGGAAACACTTTACAAGGCAGAGTTGAGACGGATTATTATCTTTACAAAGCAAACTCTCCTGATGGAAGTAGCACGTTTGATTATTTTTCTTTAAAACCTATGAATCAAATTACAGAATATAACGATGGTCACAGCAGAAAATTAAAGACAGATATTGACATACCTACAAGCGGTGACGAACTTCAAGATTGGGATCCGCATGGAACCAAGAGTACCACAAGCTATTCAATTTCTTTTGGATTCCCATGGAATTTATCTTGGAGTGCTAGTTGGAGTGATGAAGTTAAAATTGAAGATATCAGTAGTCGAGAGCTAGACTATGCTCGTTGGGTGGTAACGGATGGAGACTTGAATCATCAAGATTTTCGACCAGGAGCTGCATGGGCTTCTACTGGTACCCAAGCCTATGCAGGAATTCAAAACTGGGCTACATTTTGGTATGGCCCATCTGACCAATATCCAATAGAAGCACATAATAAGATCACAGTTTCTTATGACTACTAAGAATAAAAAGCGAAGGGGTAGTTACCTAAGGCTTTCGTTTTGAGGGACAATTATTTGAATTAAATCATTAATTTGCAGAACCAATCCATTATATGGATTGGTTCTTGTGTAGCTAATAGGCCTTTTTTATAAAAGAATTACCTTCCCTAATAGGAAGGTAACGAAAGAGAACGCTTTATTAATGATGTTCAACTTGATACGATCACTACGGATCAATTAAAAGCTTATTTAGCAAAATCAAGTGAAAACCTCAAGCCTGCAAGTTTGGCTCATCGAATTCGTTTTATGAAATCATTATTTCGATGGTCTCATGAAGAAGGGCATATTCCCAAAAACCCAGCAGCGAAAATAAAAGAACCTAAAACCGGGAAACGAATTCCTAAATTTTTGACTGAAATGGAAATTGAACATTTACGGGAAGCCTGTTGTTCCCCAATGGAAAAGGCTCTGTTTGAATTCATATTTTCCACTGGATGTCGAATAGGTGAAGTTGTTACCCTAGATAGAGGTAGAATTAATTGGTCGAACCGGTCAGCTGTTATAAGAGGTAAAGGCGATAAGGAACGGGAAGTCTATTTTAATATCCGGTGCGAAATTTGGTTAAAACGATACCTGGATAGTCGTGTAGACAGGGATCCTGCTA
>NZ_JAMXKG010000009.1:0-166527 GCF_024494405.1 Fictibacillus sp. WQ 8-8 | reverse complement strand
GCGGGACTAGCGTGACAGGTGAGACTCCCGCCGGTGCTTGCACCAAGAGGCTCACCGCACGCCCCGCGGAAAGCGAGCAGCCTGGAACGGAAATCAACAGCTTACAGACTTCTTGGACAGCCCCTTTTTGCTTGGATGCCAAGCTTAAACAAAAAAACACACCCTGTTCGGGTGTGTTAATTGGTAGCTACGACCTTATAGCCAATTTCCTCAAGCTCGTGAATATTGTCGATATTTGTAACGCAGACGGAATCGTCATCGACTCTGCATACGACTGCTTCATTTTCATGGCAGTTCTGCAAAGCCCCTACTACAGATTCAAACTCTTTACCTAAAATCTCTTTCTGTCCAACTGACCAGGAACGCTGCCGGCAAACGTGATTGACTAACGAAACCATGACGGGACCACCTCCGTATGGATATATATGTTTATACCACAATTCTAGCATTTTACTCTTATAGAGGCAAAAAGAAATTTATTTGTAATAATTTATCTTTTTATATCGAAAATTCTGCAAAAACAGGAGAGGGAATGGAGCATTAAAATCCCCGTTTGAAAATGAGAAAAATACAGACTAAGTTAGGTTTGAAGAGGGTAAGTATCGTTAATAGTAAGCGGGAAGGGAGCTGTAAAAATGAAAGTATTAGTCGCAGGAGCAAACGGAACTACAGGAAGATTAATTCTGCAGGAACTAAAAAAAGCAGGACATGAAGCCAAGGCGATGATCAGGAAGAAGGAACAGGCCCATGATCTGGAAAGTTTAGGAGCCGAAATCGTGCTCGCTGATCTCGAAGGAGATGTCTCTGAAGCAGTAAAAGGCTGTGATGCGGTTATTTTTGCGGCTGGTTCCGGTTCGAAAACGGGTCCGGATAAAACGGAAGCAGTTGATCGGGATGGTGCGATCAACATAATGGAAGAAGCTGAAAAACAAAAGGTGAGAAGGTTTATTATGCTGAGCAGTATGGGAGCAGGAACTCCTGAGAAAGGACCGGAAGAGCTGCAGCATTATTTAGAGATGAAAGGGGAAGCGGATGACCGGCTTGAATCCAGCAGGCTCCATTATACGATCGTCAGGCCAGGTGCGCTCACCGATGAACAAGGAACAGGTAAAATTAATATTGGTCGGAACTTGGGGAGTGGGAGTATTGCCCGCGCCGATGTGGCCAAAGTGATAGTAGCATCCCTGGATCTTGAAAATGCAAATCATAAAATCTTTGAAATTCTTGAGGGTGATCAGCAAGTAGCTGATGCTTTAAAATCACTGTAAAATGCATTTATGAATGTGCGAAAGCCGGCCGGCATGGCTGGCTTTTTTAGTTGTAAAATAAAATATGGATGAGCTGAAGGACAATGCCCAGGAATATGCTGCTTTTGACTGGAACCTTCAGCAGAAGCTTGCGGGCTTATCACACAATCCGATCTATCACCTGATCATTAATAGTTTTAAAGAGGTTTATCTGCGTCTGGCAAAATCCTTTTTTTGAAAATCCGCTCCATCGTTCCGCTTCAAGAAAATTTTATAATGAACTATTGAATACATTTTTAAAAAGAGATGCAGCTGCCGCAGGGAGCCTTACGAAGCAAATGATGGAGGACAGTTTGCGATTGTGGAAAACAGGAGGGTGAAATGATGAAGAGTAAGGGATTGTATCAGGACTTTTTCCTGCATTTAGACATTTTGGTCATGTCATTGATTATGTTAGGAATGGCTGTCTTTGTAGTGGCGTCCGGTATTAGTTGGCTGGCGGTTCTCTGCTTTCTTCTGGGGCTTGTTGCCTTTATGTTCAGTGAATATTTCACTCATCGCTTTTTATTTCATTTAAAAGCACCTAAAAATCCTCTGTTTCTTAAATTTTTAAAGCGGTTACATTATGATCATCATAAGTTTCCAGATGACCTGAAACTCCTTTTTCTGCCAATCTGGTACAGCATTCCCAGTCTGTTTGTGCTTTCGGCCCTATTTTATTTTATAACGGGCTCCATTTTAATCAGCTTGCCATTTGCGGTCGGACTCGTCTGTATGCTCCTCGTTTATGAATGGAAGCACTATGTCGCGCACCGGCCGATCAAACCTAACTCCAGATTCGGCAAGTGGCTGAAAAAGACACATACGCTTCATCATTATAAAAATGAAAACTACTGGTATGGAGTGTCCACTCCATTTGTGGATGCACTATTTGGTACGTTGAAGGATGAGAAAAGGGTAGAAATGAGTCAAACAGCAAGGGATCATGAAAAAAGAGCGTAATTGAGCCAGACCTTTTACTCTGCTTTTTTAGTGGATTTTTTGTTACAGTAGAAAAGAAGATAAAGATATTTGAGGAGATGATCATTATGAATCAGTACCTTTACAAGCAGTTTGAAATGACAAGAGGATTTTTTCTGAAAAATGCCAGCGCAGTTCCCGCTGAAATGGCTGATGTTCAGCCGGAAGGATTCAACAATACCATCCACTGGCACATCGGACATGTCTTAACCGTAACTGAGCAGTTTCTTTTCGGTTTTCCGAAAAAGTCAGCTCATCTGCCCGGAAACTATGTAGAATGGTTTGGCAAAGGAACAAAGCCGGCAGACTGGAAGGGAAATGTTCCATCCGTTGAAGAACTGGTCACTCAGCTGCAGGATCAGCTCGTGCGAATTAAAGACATCCCGGAAGAAGCACTGGATGAAAAATTGAAAAAGCCGTTCCTTGGTCTGGAAACATTCCGTGAACTAGCAAACATGGCTGTTTTTCATGAATCCAATCATTTGGGACAGCTGCACGCGATCAAACTTCTTATTGAACGCACGGTCGTTAAAAACTAAGAAAACCCAGAGAGCAAAAAAACGGCTCTCTGGGTTTTTTTAT
The DNA here is from genome assembly GCF_024494405.1 of Fictibacillus sp. WQ 8-8. Classification (NCBI taxonomy): domain Bacteria; kingdom Bacillati; phylum Bacillota; class Bacilli; order Caryophanales; family Fictibacillaceae; genus Fictibacillus; species Fictibacillus sp. WQ 8-8. The sequence continues at coordinate 163,678 of NZ_JAMXKG010000009.1, read as the reverse complement.
GGGTGGAATTTCAAACACAGAAACAAGTGAAAAGTAAAGAACAAAACAGTGTTCATCATGAACAAATGAAATTATGAATGAATCACTGAATGCAGAAAATCGATATCATTTTTTATCTGTTCTTTCAGAAATCGGTCTCTGCAACGTAAATATTCATCCGTAAGCATGGCGATTTCCTTCATGAACAGCATTACCTCTGTTTTTTTTAGCATAAGTTAACCCTGCCCTGCACGTTTAGAATATGGAACAATTCTTCCTGATACTTTATTCCTCTTTATCAGTCAAAATAAACTAATATGTGCTAATTTTTTTGCCTCGTTCACAAATCTTTCAAGAAAACCACATTTGGGATAAAGCGTATTTATGCGGCAGGGCGGGAGTCTGCCTGGTATTCACGGCCTGTTCTAGATACTTTATTCCAGTCCCGATTGAAGAAATAGGCGATGCTTCCATAAGCAACACATACCATTGTCACTATCCTGAAAATAAAGATATCAAAAAGAATAGTTGCTAAAAGGGGGTATGTGTCTTTTTCCTGAAAAGCGTAGCCATGATATTCTCCCATTCCGATGGCCACCATATCGTATACAAGGCCGAAAATAAAGATGTACAAAACATAGATGAGTACATATTCAAGAACGGACGAGTGCAGGGCGAATCCGTCAACGACAAAGATACTGGTCATAAAATAAACCGCGAGTGTACCGGAAATAAAAGCTTCAAAAATATAGAAAAAGGAAACAGAGCTCGTAAACAGATTTTTTCCAAGGAATGATCTGAAATGAATGACACAGTCAATGAATGCTTTTTGCCAGCGGACCCGCTGTTTGAACAGATCCCATAGGTTTTCAGGAAGCTCGGTATAGCATACGGCATCAGGTATGAAAGTAACCTTTTTGTTCTTATCACCAGAAATGTGGCGCTGAATCTTTAGAGTGATATCGATGTCTTCTCCAATCGTCGTCCGATAGCCGCCGACGTTGAGCAGCACCTGCTTTCTAAAAATGCCGAAAGCACCAGAGCTGATGGAGAGCGCCCCGAATCTAGCATGGGAAACTTTAGTGATGTAAAAGGCACGGAGGAAATCAAGGGCCTGGACGCGGATCAGCAGGTTCGTCCCATGTAATGTCAGCCCTGAGAATGGATTCTTCGTTTTTGTCTGAAGCACATGAACCATGCCGCCAGCAGCGACCACATTTTGCTCTTCGAAAGTTTCATTGATGGCCGGCAGGGAATGGTCTGTCATGATGGTGTCTGCATCAAGAGTTACAACAAGTTCATTGCTAGAATACTCAATGCCTGCATTGAGCGCATCGGCCTTTCCGCCGTTCACTTTATCAAGCACATAAATATTCGGATAGAGCTCGGACTTGTAAAATTCGATCACTTTCTTATGTTTTAGCTGGTTGAGCGGGAGTTTTGAGCTTTCTTTTAGTTGTAATAGCTCATTAAGCTTTCCAAGTGTAGCGTCAGTTGAACCGTCATTAATATAAATGATATCTAACGAAGAATAGGTTAATGTTTTCATGTTTTCAACGGATGTTGCAATGATTTTCTCCTCATTGTAACAAGGAATGAGTATACTGACACTTTTTTCAAAAATCGGTTTTGGCCGATACCGTTTTTTTCTTTTTTGAAATAAGGGAAGGCAGTTAAAGGAATGAATGATTGGAAAAGCGATAGAAAGACAGAAGAAAAAAAGTACTGCATAATTGAAAGCCTATACATATTTTGGCGGCTAAACGACTTCGGTGAATATATACCTGTGCCAAAAGACGGATTGTGCATGAAGAGCAGAGAAGCTATGCTTACGTTGAAAAAAGAATACGTTTTCTGCTAGGGGAGCCCGTCAGCCGGGCTGAGAGAAGAGAGAATAAGCTCTTTGACCCTTTGAACCTGATCTGGGTTATACCAGCGTAGGGAAGTAGGAGTCGAAGTCATATATACATATCGTATATTTTTCTTTGTCTATCCTATCGGGTTCTTCTTACTAGAACCCGATTTTTTTTATGCTGTGTGTAACTTTGGACTCAATTTTTGAAAAAACGAGGAGGAAGTTGCATGAACGTACAGAACGAAAGCAAGGTCTCATTAAAATCACAATTTCCAAACAGCACCAAAGTGTATAAGACCGGATCCCGTCCCGACATCCGGGTGCCAATGAGAAGGATCAGTCTGGCGGATACACAGACAGCAGGAAGAGATGAGAAGAACCCGCCCGTCGTCCTTTATGATACGAGCGGACCTTATACAGATTTGAATTATGCTGCAGATGTTGAAAAAGGACTGCCTTTGCTGAGGGAAAATTGGGTGAGAGACAGGAACGATACAGAGCAATACGATGGGCGCGGAATTAAACCGGAGGACAACGGCTACAGACAGCAGTCTCATGCGGGTCATGTGTTTCCGGTTCGCCCATTTAAGCCGATGCGGGCAAAAGGTGGCGGAAATGTTACTCAGATGCATTATGCGAAAAAAGGGATCATCACGCCTGAAATGGAATTCATTGCGATCCGGGAGGGGCTTGAGGCCGATTTTGTTCGAAGCGAAGTGGCGAGCGGGAGGGCCATCATCCCTGCCAACATCAATCACCTGGAACTGGAACCGATGATTATCGGAAAGAACTTTCATGTGAAGATCAACGCGAACATCGGAAACTCTGCTGTGACTTCGTCTATTGAGGAAGAGGTTGAAAAAATGACATGGGCTACCTACTGGGGAGCGGATACGATCATGGATCTGTCTACAGGAAAAGACATCCATACGACCAGAGAGTGGATCATCAGAAACTCTCCGGTCCCTGTGGGCACCGTTCCGATCTATCAGGCGCTTGAGAAAGTGAACGGGATAGCGGAGGATTTATCCTGGGAAGTCTACCGTGATACACTCATCGAACAAGCCGAGCAGGGAGTCGATTATTTTACGATTCATGCCGGTGTGTTGCTGCGGTACGTGCCATTAACGATCAATCGGGTCACGGGCATCGTTTCACGGGGCGGATCTATCATGGCGCAATGGTGTCTCGCTTACCATCAGGAAAACTTTTTATATACTCATTTCGAGGACATCTGCGAAATCTGTAAAGCGTATGACATCTCCGTCTCATTGGGTGATGGATTACGGCCTGGCTCGATTGCGGACGCCAATGACGAGGCACAGTTTGCAGAACTGGAAACGTTGGGAGAGCTCACAAAGATCGCCTGGAAACATGATGTGCAGGTCATGATCGAAGGACCGGGGCATGTGCCGATGCATCAGATCAAGGAGAACGTAGATAAGCAAATGGAGATCTGCCATGAGGCGCCCTTCTATACACTAGGGCCTCTGACGACAGACATTGCGCCTGGGTACGACCACATCACTTCTGCAATTGGGGCTGCTATGATCGGATGGTTCGGAACGGCTATGCTTTGCTATGTGACGCCGAAGGAACATTTGGGGCTGCCGAACAAGGATGATGTCAGGGAGGGAGTGATCGCTTATAAGATCGCTGCCCATGCAGCAGATTTGGCAAAAGGCCATCCAGGAGCATTGAAGAGGGATAATGCTCTCTCAAAAGCTAGATTTGAATTCAGATGGGAAGATCAGTTTAATCTATCATTGGATCCTGAGAAGGCAAGGGGTTACCACGATGAAACCCTCCCTGCACAAGGTGCAAAAACCGCTCATTTTTGTTCCATGTGCGGACCGAAATTCTGCTCTATGAGAATTTCACATGATCTAAGAAATATATCTGCACAAGAACTTTCGGGTCAGGAAAAAGATGTAAAGGAAGGAATGCGGGAAAAAGCCAAGGAATTTCATGACAAAGGCTCGAATATCTATTCATGAGCACCATTTCTATCCTTCGTGAAAGAATTGCTCTGCTGGAAATGCAGCTGCAGGAGATTCAGAGAAAATGCCGCCACGTATTTCTCGAAACCTCAGACTCCGATGTACGCATCTGTGTGAGATGCAGCTATACAGAAAAAATCCTGTACAGGTTCCCTGAAGAAAGAGCAGTGGTGCCTGACACCATTTATGCGCATAAACGGTGCCTGGCACCCAAATAAAGCATAGAAAACACCGCTCTTTGGCAATGATAATGAAAAATGAAGATTCAGGGAGGGATTTATATTGGGTACAAATTGGCTGCAGACTACATTAAACTGGACTGAGCAAAGAGTGGGGCAAGCTTCTGATGGATTCAGGGCGATCCTCGGAAAGATCAAGAACGAGCCGGCGATGACGGTTACTGACCTGGCGACCTTCATCATGCTTCATCCTGAGACCCATAAAGAGAGAAGCGATTTTCTCGGACTTACGTATTGCACTTATTCATTGCATCTGGGGAACGTTGATCTTCTTCTGGAAACAAAAGAAGGAAATGAGCATAAGGTTATAGAATGCAGAGTAGATGAAAATAATCAGGTGATCTCCCATTACCGTTCCTATGATGCAAAGGCCAAAGAACGCTTGGCCATTCCGTTGGACATCAAACAATATCATAATTAGAGTGAGATTCCCGTCTGCCAAAAGGCAGACGGTTTTTTTACTGTGTAGCGTGTTATATTTTAAGAATATTTCAAAAAATATTGTATGAAGCAATAATATTTATTAAGATAATCTCGAATCGTTTCGTGAAAGACTTTTAATAAAGGAGGAATTAGAAATGCATAAAAGAGGGTTGCAGCTTTACACGATAAGAGAGCTTTGTGAAAAAGATTTCATTGGCACACTAAAAGAAGTTTCATCGTGGGGGTATAATGGTGCACAGTTTGCCGGTTATTATGACACTTCAGCAAAGGTTTTAAAGCAGGCACTGGATGAGTATGATTTAAAACCGGCAGGCAGCCACATCGGCCTCGATCAGCTTGAGGGAGATGCACTCAAACGCCAGATTGAATACAATCAGTTACTCGGAAACGACTTATTAATCCTGGCATATCTAACGGAAGAAAATCGAAAGAATATAGAAGATTATAAACGAGCAGCTGAGATTTTAAATAATGCAGGGTATTTATTGAATCGCGAAGGGTTGAAATTAGGGTATCACAATCATGATTTTGAGTTTGTTGATCATGGGGGTGCTTCGGGTTACGATATTTTATTGAATGAGACCGATCCCTCACTCGTTTCCTTTGAATTGGATTGCTATTGGGCAGCCTATTCAGGCTATGACCCAGCTGAGTTTATGGAAAGGCTTGGCGAACGTCTTGTTACTTTGCACATGAAGGACATGGCTGTAAAAGGGACCGAAAAACAAAGCACGATTTTAGGAAACGGAGAGTTGGATTTACAGTCTATTGTCAAAAAGGGCAATGATCTGAATGTATCATGGTACATTGTGGAACAGGAGCATTTTGAAAAAGACCTTGTCACTACTGCAAAAGAAAATGCCAGGGTTCTTGAAGAATTACTAAGTTAGAAAACTTTTTTGATAAAAAGCAGGCTCCAACGAGTTGCTCAGCCTTAGCAGCTGGAAAGGATTCTGTTTTTTATTATTATCGGGCAAAACCGAAATAAGTGGGTATTTAATATGAAAAGGCTCTTTTCTAAAAAATTGTTGCTTTGGGAACATTTTTGTAAAGAACCTTCATTGCTAAGTTGATTGGAGTGCAAGGTGCGAGACTCCTGCGGGAGCAGCGGGACAGGTGAGACCCAAAGGTGCTTGCGCCGTGGGGCTCACCGCACGCCCCGCGGAAAGCGAGCATCCTGGAACGGAAATCAGCCACTCTCAAGAGCAACAAAGGTTACGAAAACAGCCTATGAAAAAGAGGAGGTAGATGATGAGTATCTATAAGAAAGAAGAAGGAAAAGTGGCCATTGTTACAGGCGGCGGTTCAGGAATTGGACGAGCAGCAGCCCTGGCCTTTGCGAAGGAAGGCATAAGGGTTTGTGTGATGGATGTAAAAGAAGAACGAGCAGAAGAAGTGGCAGAGGAAATTAAGGATTCAGGAGGGGAGGCGATGGCTGCGGAAATCGATGTTTCCAACTCTCACGAGGTGCAGCGAGGAATAGAGCAAGCGGTACAGAAGTGGGGGAGGCTGGATGTTCTATTTGCCAACGCAGGGATTAACGGGACTCTTGCTCCTATAGAAAATTTGTCGATTGAAGAATGGAACACCACCATATCCACCAACTTAAACGGCACCTTTTTAGCCGTTAAGCATGCTATTCCCTATATGAAAAAAGCGGGAGGAAGCATTGTGATCACGAGTTCCATTAATGGAAACCGTAAGTTTCACGGATTCGGGATGGCGGCATACAGTTCATCGAAAGCAGCACAGGTTGCTTTTATGAAAATGGCTGCTCTCGAGCTTGCCCGGTATAAGATAAGAGTGAATGCGATTTGTCCTGGTGCCATTAATACCAACATCGGAGAAAATACAGATGCAACCGAAGCGGTAAAGGAGATTACGATTCCGGTTAATTATCCAGAAGGAAACCAGCCCCTTGAACATAAGCCTGGGGAACCTGAACAAGTCGCCGATCTCGTTTTGTTTCTGGCGTCTGAACGCTCCAGCCATATTACAGGAACAGAAATCTACATTGACGGCGCTGAAACACTTCTATAAAAGAAAATGAAAGAGTACAAAAAGAGAAGAACTGTCACTAGCTCTTTTTTTTTTTTTTTTTTTAACCGCCCGCCCCTTGAGTTGGTTTAAGGTATCTGTAAGGGGAAATTCAGAAAGATGATACACGGGTATTAAATAGGGGGTGAAATAGCGTCTATGCCGCTTTTTGGGACTTTAGACAGCGTTAGAAATTCATTTTATTCATCAGAATATCTTTGATCTGGATATAGAGGACGGATCCTATGAGATCATCTATGATTCAGGCTGTTTTCATCACCTTGCCCCGCATCGCAGGCTGACCTATGTGGAACTTGTAAACCGAGCTTTAAAACCAGGCGGCCATTTTGCGGTGACTTGTTTTGTGATGGGCGGCAGTTTGGGAGGCTCGGAAATTTCAGACTGGGAGGTGTACCGGGCGCGATCGGTGATGGGCGGATTGGGCTATACAGAGGAAAAGCTGAAAACTATTTTCAGGAGCTTTACGGCAGTAGAGGTTAGAAGGATGAAAGTGATGGGTGCAGGAAGTTCAACATTCGGTGTTCCGGATTTATGGACAGCTTTGTTTAAAAAGGAATAAAAAGTAGTACATTTTTACTAATTAACGTTATTTTGCAAAAATTTTTAAAAAACAGGTTTAAAATCTAAATCTTTTTTTGTATGATAAGATGATAACTATTAAGTCATTTTTTTGGGGGAAAGATGATGAATTCACTGAAACGGAGAATCCGGGGGCATAAAGGTATGGAGTTCGCTTTGATCTATCTTATCCTTTTGTTCGGTGTTGGTGCTTATCAAACAATTGAAGTCTTTATGAATATCAATCTTTATTCAGAACACGTTCTGTTCGGGCTGACTTCTCACTCGTTCATAGCTTCTATTTTGTTATTCTGGTCATTGATCAGTATTTTCTGGGTATTAAGCTTGCGAGTATTGGACTGGGCCCACCGTACATCCCTGTTTACTTTAAAAAATGCAATATTTGGCTCTGTCGTTTTATTTCTTGGCGTTCCGATCGGAGTCTCTATACAGATATACAGCGTTATGTCTTTGAATACGATTCTCAGCTCAATTACAGAAGCTTTATTAATTACAACGATTATCTCTTTTGCGATCGGGATTTCAGGAAAGTTCCGAAAAACAGCATAAGTGCAATAACGGCTCTGCCTAATAGGCGGAGCCATTTTTTATAATGGTGCCTGGCACCCTTATAGTAAACTAGCGGGAGGGAGACTTCATGATTGAGTTAAAACCTGTCGATCGCGGCAACTGGGAAGAAGCGCTGCTGTTAAAAGTGAAAAAAGAGCAGGAGCATTTCGTGCCTTCTGTCGCTGTATCGCTGGCTAAAGTCTATATTAAGCCGGACGGCGATAATGTTGAGTACCTTCCGTTTGCTATCTATGCAGAAGGAATGATGGTAGGATTCATCATGCATGCATTTGAAGAGCAGAATGATAACATGTATTGGATCAATGGTTTTCTCATTGATGAAAAGCATCAGGGGAAGGGATATGGAAAAAGAGCGATGATTGAAATGATTTCTTGGATTGAGGAGAGGTTTCCTCATTCCCGTGAAACACGGCTTACGGTCCATCAAGAGAACCAGAAGGCAGCCGGACTGTATAAGAGGCTAGGCTATCTGCAAACGGGAGATGTATATGATGGAGAAATTGTGTACAAACGGGAAAGAATTCAATAGAACAAAACCAGTGGCTTTTGCACTGGTTTTTTTATTGAGTTGTCAATTGATATGCGATATATTGGTTTTATGAAAAACATTCAACAAATTAGACGATTATCATTAAGAGAAGAAGTGTATCATCATTTGAAGAACGCAATACTCTTATTAGAACTGGAGCCTGAGGAACGATTGCATGACAAAGATCTTGCGGAGCAATTCGGCATCAGCCGGACACCGGTAAGGGAGGCTCTAAAAAAACTTGAAGATGAAGGACTAGTCGAAGCGATGCCGGGTTCCGCGACAAGAGTCGCTCCGTTAAATAACGATGAAGCGAACCATGCATTTACCGTCGTTGCAGCACTTCATGCATTAGCCGCCAGACTTGCCGTTCCACTTCTGGAGGAAAAGGATATTAAAGAATTAAAAATACAAAATCAAAAGCTGAGATCTGCTATGGAAGAAAGGAATGTTATAGCCGCCATTCAAGCGGATGAAGATTTTCATCAGGTGTTTCTAACAGCAGCCGGAAATCCTGAGCTGGTGAAAGCGCTGGAGGTAAGTACCGCTAAGATCCGCCGTTTAGAAATGGCCCAATTCGGCTCCGTAAAAGGGGTGAATTCAATACAGCAGCATGAACAAATCATTGATGCCTGCATAGAAAAAGATAGTGAGAAAACGGCTCTCCTGACGGAAGTAAACTGGCTGAGTCTCGGAGAACTGCTGATTCAAAAATGAAGAGAGAGGTGTACTCCATGCGGCCTGTCATCGTCGGAATTTGCTCTGCTTTCTTTTTTGCCTTTACATTTGTGCTAAACCGTTTAATGGAATTATCAGGAGGAAGCTGGATCTGGAGCGCTTCACTTCGCTATTTTTTCATGGTGCCCTTTCTGCTGATTATTGTAATGTTAAGGGGAAACTTGGGCCAGCTGATGCAGACCATGAAAGAACAGCCGAAAAGCTGGCTGTTATGGAGTTTGGTGGGCTTCGGCCTATTTTATGCTCCCATCTGTTTTGCTGCAGCCTATGAACCTGGATGGCTGATCGCCGGAACGTGGCAGATTACCATTATCTCAGGCTCACTTCTCGTTCCTTTTTTTAAGGAACAGGTTCAAACATCACAAGGGCTTCAATCGGTAAGAGGGAAGATTCCGTTAAAGGGGCTCTCCATGTCGTTGATCATCCTTCTTGGCATTGTCCTGATGCAGATGGAGCAGGCAAGAACACTTTCGTTCAATGATGTGCTGCTAGGAGCACTTCCTGTGTTAGTCGCTTCGTTTGCTTATCCTCTCGGTAATCGAAAAATGATGGTGTTATGCGGAGGTCGGTTGGATGCTTATCAGCGGGTACTTGGCATGACGCTCGCCAGTCTTCCTTTCTGGATCGTTCTCGCTTTTATTGGCTGGCTGGCCGATGGGCCTCCAACGGCAGTCCAAACCTTTCAATCCGCCCTTGTAGCTCTTTCTTCCGGCGTTATCGCCACGGTGCTGTTCTTTTATGCCACGGATCTTGTCAGGGGGAACATGCAGCAGTTAGCGGCTGTCGAGGCGACCCAATCTGCGGAAGTCCTCTTTGCGGCAATGGGTGAAATATGGCTGTTATCCTTGCCGATGCCCTCCGCTTTATCATGGCTTGGCATGGCATTAATCATGGTTGGAATGATTCTTCACAGCTATGTTTCACAGGTAAAAAAACGCTCAAACCTAAAAAGAGCTAACGTTTCATAAAAAGGGATTTATTTCCTTGTCTATTTTATTAATCATTCGGGTATTAACATTGGTAAAAGAGGAAGGGAAGACTTAGCCATGGCTTGGATTGAAGATCACTTGCTGCTTGTCATACTGGTGGTGCTTGCAATCATCGTGTTTGTGTTATTGTTTAAACTTGCTCTGCGTGCCGCCCTCATATTTGGAGTTATTGCTATCATCGCTATTGTCATATTTGGGGTAAGCCCCGACAAAATTATGAACATAGGAAAACAAGGCGTGAATTCTGCATCAACGGCATATAAAAAAACGATCGAGCCTGTGATAAAAAAAGAAATGGTCGATGCCAAACATGTTGAAAAGAAAGACGGAAGCTTTGTTATTCAGAGTAAAAGCGTAAAGATCACAGGCAAGGATGGGGACGAAAACGCGAAAGTCGTCTATAAAGGAAAAACCTATGATGTTGATATGAATGTGGTTAAGCCACTGCGTGAACAAATCGATACGACAAAACAATAAAAACGTGATAAGCAGGCCTGGAATGATAAGAGTGAGATTCCAGGCTTTTTTGTGTTCTCGAAGGATACATTCATATTTCTGGATTTGGTGGCAATAATTTATAAGAGCAGGAAATGAGGTGTATGAATGAAACGAAAGTCGGTCCTTATGATTAGTCTGGCCTACACGCTTTTTATGGCGGTCTTGTTTTTTTATTACTTTCCAAAAGGAGAGGTTCACAGCTATCAGGTAGCATTAGGAGGAGTTCTGTGCGGAGCCATACCGCTTGTCCTTGCCCGGTTTACTAAATTAAAGTTTAACCTGCCCATATTGCTTTCCTATTTAGCTTTTCTTTTTGCATCACAATATTTAGGTTCCATTCTTCATTTTTATGGTCTGGGCTGGTGGGATACGTTTCTGCATTTACTGAGCGGAGCTTTGCTGGCTTTCGTTGCAGTGGCTCTTTATGAAAGGCTCGTTCATCGGGAAGGAGGCACGCATATTTCAGCATGGCTTGTCTTCTGGTTCGTTCTTTCATTTGCCGTTCTTGGCGGAGTCATCTGGGAGATGTATGAGTTCAGTATGGATCAGATCTTTGCTATGACGCTGCAGGGCGGGGGAAACAGCGATACGATGGTGGATCTTATTGCGGATACGTCAGGCGGCCTTATCATTGCCGTCATTTCACTGGTACGGACAAAACAAAAATTCGATGCACCAGACGGCGGGAAAGAACCTGGTCTGCCTCCTGAATCCTTGGCATAATGACAGCCCGAATCAACAAAGATTCGGGCTGTTCTTATTTTCTGTTCCAATGCTGAAGCAAAGGTCCATCCGTACCGAAAACAGGATCGGTTTCAGGGAGAGGAACATTACGTATTTCTTCTAGAGCCGTAGGGCGTTCACCGTCGACTCCGCGCATCAGATTATAATCCATTCCGTTGGGGTAAGCACCAGCCACTTGAAAATCCGCGCTGGATTCCATGTTAATATGCCCGGTTCCAGCTGGCAAAACGATGACATCACCAGCATGAATCTGCAGCTATTGTCCGGATTTTCCACCAATCTTAACTGTCGCAAATCCCGATATGACACCTAATACCTCATGAGTGTTGCTGTGATAATGATGATAGTCGAAAATGCCGTTCCGCCAGCTGTTTAGCCAGTTGTTCTCATTAAAAATCTGTTCGGCTTGATAAGATCGTTCGGCTAAAACCCCTTCGTAGAACAATACCGGCCAATCTGGGTGATTAGGAATGAATCCATCATCTTCAAAATAATAGGTTTTCACCTCAAACGTACTCATTTCGATTTGCCTCCTCAGTACCCTTTTAAAATGAATTCCCGCTATGGCTGAAGATTAACCACAATGAATCGCTTATTTTATTGAAAGTTAACACTTGACGTAATGAAATATATTATTTATACTAACTTACATAAAGTAATAAACAATAAAAATGGTTCGTTTAGTGGAGGGAAATTAACATGGCAAAAGATTTTTTAACTTCAGTTCAAGAGAGACGCTCTTATTATGGAATCAGAAAAGAAGCCGTTGTTTCTCATGAAAGAATTCAGGAAATCATCAATCATGCGGTAAAATACACACCATCTTCTTTTAATTCACAAAGTGCCCGTGTTGTTGTATTGCTTGGCGAAAACCACGATAAACTTTGGAATATCACGAAAGAAACTCTTCGTGCCATCGTTCCGGCAGATCAGTTTTCTCCGACAGAAGAAAAAATGAACGCGTTCGGAAGCGGATACGGAACCGTCCTATTTTTCGAAGACCAAAAAGTAGTGGAAGGGCTTCAAGAAGCATTCGCTGCTTATGCAGACAATTTCCCAATCTGGTCCAACCATTCTTCAGGGATGCTCCAATTTGTTGTTTGGACTGCACTAGAGAATGAAGGATTCGGTGCATCACTCCAGCACTACAACCCAATCATTGATGAAGAAGTCAAAAAAGAATGGAATGTGCCAGAAAACTGGAAGCTTATCGCTCAAATGCCATTCGGCAAGCCTGTGGCAGCACCAGGCGAAAAAGAATTCCAGCCGCTTGAAGACCGTGTGAAAATCTATAAATAAAAATAAAAAGGGGCTGTCCAGAAAGTCGAAAATTGACCTTCAGGCAGCCCCTTTTTGGCTTGAAAAATCTTCAATGAAAAGTTAATTGAAGTGGAAGATGCGAGACTCCTGCGGGACTAGCGTGACAGGTGAGACTCCCGCCGGTGCTTGCACCAAGAGGCTCACCGCACGCCCCGCGGAAAGCGGCAGCCTGGAACGGAAATCAACAGCTTACAGACTTCTTGGACAGCCCCTTTTTGTTGTGTCATTTATTATCCAATCAATAAACATGCAGCTACTTAAATAGATGGGCTAATCTCTCATACGATTTTTTTCTTTCTGCAAAAGAAAATACATTTGTCAAAATCATAAATTCAGCAGTCTGATACTGTTCTGAAAGTAATATAAGCTTGTCTCTTACGATCTCTGGAGAACCGATCACCATACGTTCTCTGTTCTTTTTGATTTGTTCCCGGTCAAACTGTGTGAAGGAGTATGATTTTGATTCTTCAATGTTCGGTATCCGGCTGTCCAGGCCCTTTTCAACACGGAGAAGCCAAAGGTCCTGGCTTAAAGCTAGTTCTTCAGCATGCTCATCCGTTTCCCCGCAGATCACAAAAACCGCAGCGATACCAGCCGGTTTTTCGAAAAAGGCTGATGACTGAAAGGTTTTATGATAGGTCTGAAACGCTTCCTGTCCCCTCTCGGGATTGATAAAATGCCCAAATACATAACCGATACCAAGCTCGGCAGCCTGCCTGGCGCTGTTTTCGCCCATTCCCAGTTCCCAAAGGCCTGGCGGTGAGGGGGCTTGAGGAGAAGTTTTTACCCCATGAAAAGGATGATCAGAAGGGAGGGAGTTCGTCAGGTAATACGATAGATCCTGGAGCTGCCGGGGAAATGCGGTTAAGCTTTTCTTTATGTTGTCTGTTAAAGCAAGTCTCGTTTTCATCGTACCGCCGGGTGACCGGCCCACTCCAAGATCGATTCTGCCCGGCGAAAGAGCTTCCAGCTGCTGAAAGGTTTCTGCAACCTTAAACGGACTGTATTGCGGCAAAAGGACACCGCCAGAACCAAGCCGGATAGATTGGGTGAGTGCGGCGGTATGGGCAATCAGTATTTCAGGAGCCGTGCTTGCCAGCCCCTTTGTGCTGTGATGCTCGGCAAACCAATACCGGTGATAGCCAAGCTTTTCAGCAATCTGGGCGAGCTGTATACTTTGCTGCAATGTCTCTGCAGCAGTCTGCCCTTTTGGAACAGGAACTTGATCTAATATACTTAAGGATATCAAGAGAAAGCATCCTTTCTGTTAAAAATACTGTTACCTTATGTATGCAGCAAAATCACTGCTTTAAAACGCAAATGTGAATAAACAGGAAAAACGAGGTGCCAGGCACCCCGTTTTTAACCGATCTGATTCCATTTTTGGACATTGCGTACATCAATCAGGGGCTCAATGTTTGTTCTGTAAGTCTGATAATGTGCCGATTCAATATGACTGTCGATTGCATTCTGATCTTTCCATAATTCATACAGCATAAAAACTTTTGGATCATCCTGCGATTGATGAAGGTTATAGTGTAAGCATCCTTCCTCGATTCTCGAATGCTTCAATACTTCAAGAAGTACGTTCTGCGCTTCTTCTTCACGTCCAGGTTTTGGTGTAAGCGTGGCTGAAACTGCGATAGGGCTCATCATTTTTTCCTCCCATTTTTGTTTAGTTAGAGTGAACCTACTATAACGGACACACTAAAAAGTCATCCCATTTGCCTAAGCAAAAACCAGTCCCGGATCATGAGACTGGCTTCTTGCATTCATTATACAGCTGTAACGTGAAGAGTCACTTCAATGTTTCCGCGGGTTGCTTTTGAATAAGGACATACTTGGTGAGCCTGTTCGATCAGCTGCTGGGCTTCTTCCTGACTGGCTCCCTTAATGGCAGCATGTAAAGCAACTGCTAAACCAAAGCCTCCATCGGTATCTTTGCCGATGCTTACTTCTGCGGTAACACTGGATTCAACTCGTTTTCTTGCCTGGCGGGCTACAAGCTGAAGAGCACTGTCAAAGCAGGCTGCGTAACCTGCAGCGAATAATTGTTCAGGGTTGGTAGCACCTGCTTCTTCTTTTCCGCCAAGTGCTTTTGGCATGGATAGTGAAAAATCAAGAGTGCTGTCACTGGATTTAACTTTACCTTGTCGTCCGCCGTCTGCGGTTGCTTTTGCTGTGTATAAAGATTCCATGCATGATCTCTCCCTTTTGATTTATATTGTGCACAATTTAATTACTTGATATCAATTTAACATGAAGTGATTTGTTTGTCAAAAATTAAATTGTGAAAAATTTAATTTGACGATAATGTTTGGTTGAAATATAGTGGAAATAGAATTATGAAGTGAGAGGAGGCGAAGAAAAATGAGTAACGACCCATTGAAACTGGAAAACCAGATCTGTTTTATGGTGTATGCGGCTGCCCGTGAAATCACGAAGCAGTACCGTCCATTGCTCGAGGAGCTCGACGTCACCTACCCGCAATACCTGGTCCTGCTCGTACTATGGGAAAAGAAAGAGCTAGCTGTGAAAGATCTTGGTGAGAAGCTGTTCCTCGATTCGGGTACCCTGACACCAATGCTGAAAAGAATGGAAGCTCATAGGCTGATCATGAGGAACCGTTCCAAGCAGGATGAGCGAAGTGTGATGGTCTCCTTGACGGAAAGAGGGGAAGGGCTGCGTGAGAAAGCAGCATGTATTCCCGGAGCACTGCTTGAAAACATAAAGATGGAAGACGATGAACTGAAAAACTTGAAGAGAAGCCTTGGTAAAATACTGAACAACATTCAAGAAAAAGAGTAAAGGGGCTGTCCAAGAGGTCTGGTAGCTGTTGATCTCCGCTCCAGGCTGCTCGCTTTCCGCGGGGCGTGCGGTGAGCCTCTTGGCGCAAGCGCCTGCGGGAGTCTCACCTGTCACGCTAGTCCCGCAGGAGTCTCACCTGTCACGCTAGTCCCGCAGGAGTCTCGCACCTTGCACTCCAATCAACTATTGAAGATTTTTCACGTCAAAGGAGCTGCCTGAAGGTCAATTTTCGACTTTCAGGACAGCCCCTTTTTACTGAAGTTATGTTCTGAGGTTTTGCTGGTGATCATGGACTTGGTTTACATACCTTCCTATGGCTGTCTGTTACAGCTGCAGCCATTCTATACGCGGTCATAGGTTTGAAAGTATGGGATAAAAGAAACAACCAGTGAAAAAGCTTCCAGAAATAAAGATGAAAAGCTCCTAAATAAGATTGGAAAACGGGTGGAGAAATCCACCCGTTTTGTTTTGGCTGTTACCAATCTGTCTAGGTGAAAACAACTATATACACATATGGGTTAATTTGGTAACATAAACGCGGACGAAGGAACAGTGGATAGGAAGGATTATTTTATGAAGAGTAATATTATTTTAGCTGTTTTCTTGCTGATTTTCATAGTCGGCTGGACGGCGTCATTTGCTGCATACAAACATCGGCAGGAATCTAAAACCGTGGAAGATGCGGCACGTTTATTGCCGACAAAAGTAAAGGAAATCAGACGGAGCACATCACAGAAAGAACTTCAGAAATGGATTAAGGATGCGTCGGAATCAGGGGAAAAGATATCCATTGCGGGCATGCAGCACAGCCAGGGAGGGCAAACGTACTTCCCAGACTCTATTATGCTTGATATGAAAACATACAATAGAGTACTGAATTTTCAGCCTGATAAAAAAAGAATTACTGTTCAGAGCGGAGCAACATGGAACGATATCCAGCGTTATATACATAGAAATGGACTCGCCGTTCAAGTGATGCAGTCCCAAAATATTTTCACCGTTGGCGGTTCGATCAGTGTCAATGTACATGGGAGAGATATAAGGTATGGTTCTTTAATTGATACGGTAGAGTCTTTGCGGCTGTTAAAAGCAGATGGGACGATTATTAATGTCAGCAGAAAACAAAATCATGAGCTGTTTGAACTCGTGAATGGGGGTTATGGTTTATTTGGCGTCATACTAGATGTAACACTTAAATTAGCACAGGATGAATGGTATGAAAATGAAGTAATCGCGATGGACTACAGTGAGTACATGGACTATTTTAAAAGAAAGGTCAAGCATGATCCTAACATCCGTATGCATATGGCCCGCCTGTCCATCGCACCCGATCCTTCGTTTTTTAAAGAGATGTACGTTACCAATTACCGGTTGCTGCAGAATCAAAAATCAACAAAAAACGAGCCGCTGAGGAACGATGGAAATGTCGTGCTGCCTAAAGTATTGCTCGGAACGTCACGGTACAGCAGTTGGGGCAAGGAATTATTATGGAAAACTCAGAAAAACTATTTTCTGAAGCAAAATGGAAAAGTGGAGACACGGAATAATGTTATGCGTTCAGACAGTGAATTTATGGAATATGACAGTCAAAACAGGACAGAGATCCTGCAGGAATATTTTGTTCCAGTGGATGAATTCTCTTCTTATGTGGATGACTTAAAGGCAGTTCTTACTAAAGAAGATCTGAATGTGCTGAATATTACGATACGCTATGTTGATCAAGACCAGCAGGCGATGATGACGTATGCGAAAAAGGATATGTTTGCCCTTGTTTGGCTGATCAATCAGGAGAAAAGCAAGAAAGGCACTGCTGATACTAAAAGAGTAGTCCGCAAGCTCATTAAAATTACACTCGATCATGGAGGCAGCTATTATCTGCCTTATTACCCTTTCGCCAGCCAAAGCCAGCTGGAACGTGCCTATCCGCATACGCAGGAATTCTTTGCACTGAAAAGAAAGTATGATCCGTCCGAAATGTTCATGAACTACTTTTATAAGGAGTACGGAGATGACCTATAAACAGCTCATACGTTCACAAAGCGTTATGATGACGGCAAGCAGCATCGCATTTCCTTTTTATCTGCTGCTTCTCCGCAATCTGGGTAACAGCTATTCTCAATTCGGCTGGGCCTATGGTCTGTTTGCTTTATCTTCCGCCTTATTTCATCCGTTCATTGGCAAAGTGAGTGACAGGTTTGGTGACCGTATACTGCTGCTGATCTATGCATGGGGAATGGCGGTGGTCATGCTGCTGGTTCCAGTCCTATCTGAGACCTGGCATGTTTATGTTATTCAGATAGTTATGGGCCTTTTGGGAGCATTTCAGAAAACAACAGAAAAAACAGCCCTATCCCGCCACACGGAAAGAAGCAATGCCGGTAAAAAGGTGGGCCACTATCATTTATGGACGTCTATTTGGGCAGCACTTGCTGTCATCATGACAGGATACATGATTGATTTTCTAACCATCGGCTCATTGTTTTATCTTACCTCTTTGTTGTATTTGATCGGAGGGATAATTCTCTGGAAGCGCCCCGTTATGGATGAATCAGCCAGCCAGTTGGATAAAAAGGTGATGTAAAGTAAAAAGAAGGACGAACCCCAGGTTCGGGTGTTTCGTCCTTTCATTTTGTAAGGATCAAGAAGGATTACCCAAGCGCTTTAGTTCCTCGTTGATCTGTTTAATATCAATCCGCTCAAACAGCGGCTTTACACCTGAAAGCTGAATTCGATCCGGATAAATCACCTTCCACGATGATTCTTTCATTCCAAGTGCCTGCTGGACTTCTTTGCTCGAAAAAGGAAGGAATGGTTCCAGCAGCTGCGCGAGATTAGCGATAATGGCAACACAGGTAGCCATTGTTGTCTCACAGCCAGCAGGGTTCTCATTAATTTGTTTCCAAGGCTGCTGTTCATCAAAATATTTATTCGCCGAACGGATGTAAGCGAAAATTTCTTCAAGTGCTTCTTTAAAACGGGACTCTTCAATCAAACGGCCTGTCTTTTGGTAAAGAGGAGGTAAAAGGGATTCTGCGATACGATCAACTCTACTCTTTGGCAAGAGCCCCCCGTAATATTTTTCAATAAATTTAAGTGTCCGGTTCACAAAATTGCCGTAGGCGCCAAGCAGTTCGCCGTTATGGCTATAGATGAACTCTCTCCATGAAAAATCAGTATCCCGGTTTTCGGGTGCATTGATCGTTAGGAAGTAGCGGATCGAATCCGGATGGTACCTCTCCAGAATGTCTGGAACCCAACCGCCCAATTTTTACTCGTGGATAATTTTTTCTTCTCCAGTGTCAAATATTCATTCGAAACAATGTGACGGGGAAGGGCGGGATTTTGAGTTCCGTGCAGGATGGCAGGCCAGATGATGGTGTGGAACGGAATGTTATCCTTGCCATGGACATAATACGTGATCGTGTCTTCCTTCCAAAAGAGTGAATCCTCATTGCCAGTCTCCTGTGACCATAATTGGCTGGCAGAAAAATAGCCTGACACCGCTTCAATCCAGACATACACCTTTTTGTCTTCATAGCCCTCAATCGGGATACTTACTCCAATAGGCAAGTCACGTGAAACGGCACGGTCGATCAATCCTTCTTGTAGATAGCGCTTAGTCAACTGAATGGCATTCTGCCGCCAGGAGTGTTTCTGCTCTGCTCGTTCAACATCTCTTTCCAGCTTTTCCTGAAACTGACGAAGCGCAAAATAGAAATGCTCAGTGAGCTTGAACACGGGCGGCTGGCCGCATTGCTTACATGTCCGGTCCAGCAGATCAGCAGGATCAAGGATGGTAGAACAATAGTCGCACTGATCTCCTCGCGCCTGTTTTCCGCATACGGGGCAGGTACCCTCAACATAACGGTCAGGCAGAAACTGATCGTAGGTTTCACAATACGCTTGCTCCATTTCTTTTTTATAGATATATCCGTTGTTTAATAAAGTAAGAAAAATCTTCTGAACGACCTCATGATGTTGGGGGTGGTCCGTTCTCGTGTAACAGTCGTACGAGAAACCGAGCCTGGTGAAGCAATCCTGAAATTCGGTATGATAGCGGTCCGCTACTTCCTGCGGTGAAATGTTTTCCTGCCTTGCCCGGATAGTAATCGGTGTCCCGTTGCAGTCACTGCCTGAAACGTATAATACGTTCTCTCTCTTTAGGCGGTAATAGCGGGCTAACAGATCTCCGGGCAGCAGACTTGAAATGTGACCAGTGTGCAGTGAGCCATTCGCATAGGGCCAGGCTCCTCCAATAAAAATCGCCATTAGTCATCCTCCTCAATTTAGAGTTCAGTTATATCAGAATTGGCTAAACTGTTGGATTGCATGCTTAGACATTAAAAAAACCGTCCATATCTAAACATAGATAAGGACGGGGCTGATCTTCCCGTGGTACCACCTTCATTCATGAGAGGCTTGCGCCTGTCACCTCAGCTAGTACGGAGTGGATAAAAAACACTCTTATACTGTGGATTTGATAACAAGTGCCACCACTTGCTGCCGCCTACTTGCGTAAAGAAGCGTTCGGGACAGAGCTCAGAGACCATTTTCAAACCGTCATTTTTTGCTTCTTTTCAGCTGCCGGAGCTCTCTGTGTAAAAATAGTACGATTCTGCTTTTCTCATCATTGCTTTTTTGAATAAGGATTTTGTAACCATTATTATAGCAAATATATTCAAATAATATCCAGTATTACAATAAAATAGATAAATAAGTCTATTGCTTGCATGTCACCTCCGGGAGTAAAATTAAATTGTCTGAAAATTATGATAGCGAGGAGACAGGTGAATGAAAAAGAGGAACATGGCATTGGCGGCCGCGGCCGTGATATTATTGTCAGTCAGTATGCCTTCTTTTCAGCATGGAAACAGCCCTGCTTTAAGAGGAAATGCTGTAAACGCTCAATCATTAAGCGCGAAATCTTCTGCAGATGACTTTTTAAAAAGGAATGCCGCTAAGTACAACCTTTCAAATGATCTCTCAGGCCTGGACTATGTTACGACCATTTCAACAGCTGCCGGCAGCTATGTGCGTTATCAGCAGATGGTAAACGGTTCACCTGTTTTCTCCAAGCAGCTTACTGCGACAGTAGATCTTGATGGACATGTCAGTTTGATAGTCTCAGATTATACACCATATAACTCAGTTGAACGTGCGCCGGACAAGCTTACAAAGGAGCAGGCTGAGACAAAGGCTGCTGCCTATATCAATGACAAAGGAAAAGGTAAGTGGGGCACGACCGAGAACACGTTTGGCTATGTGATTCAAAACGGCAAAGCCATTCCTGTGTATAAAGTCGTGATTCATGCGAATGAACCATTTGGGGCCTGGGAAGCGATCGTCCATGCGGGCAATGGGAGATTAATAGAGAAAAAGGATCTTAACCAAAAAGCAACAGGTTCAGGGCAGGTTTTTCTACCGAATCCGGTGGAGTCCAGTGGAAGTGCGGCAGGGCTGGCAGACAATAATGATGCGGATTCACCAGCATTGAACGCCCAGCTTAAAAATGTTCAATTATTGGGTCTTGATGGAACAGGAAAACTGGCAGGCCAATATGTTGCCATTAACTCAAAAGCAAGGACGAAAAGTTCAACTCTTACATTCAATTACACTCGCTCGGATAATCAATTTGAAGATGTAATGGCTTACTATCATATTGATACCTTGCAGCGCTACATTCAATCGCTAGGTTTTACCAACATCAACAACCGTTCGATTACAGCGAATGTGAATACGTATAAACAGGATAACTCTTTTTACAGCCCGACGAAGAAGGATCTTACCTTTGGTTCTGGCGGGGTGGATGATGCTGAGGATGCAGGAGTCATCGCTCACGAATATGGACATTCTATTCAGGACAATCAGGTTCCAGGTTTTGGGGACTCCCTTGAAGGAGGATCTATGGGGGAGGGCTTTGGAGACTATCTTGGTGCAACCTATGAGGATGCAGTTACAGGGGATGGATTTGGACATGCTTGTGTTGCGGAATGGGATTCAACCTCCTATTCTTCGTCAAACCCTCCTTGTCTGAGAAGACTGGATGAAAATAAAGTATACCCAAGGGATGTTGCCGGGGAAGTCCATGCGGATGGAGAGATTTGGTCTCAGCCCCTATATGAGCTGGCAGGAGCTATTGGAAGGGACGCTGCTACAAAAATTATTTTGCAGTCTCATTGGTCACTGACACCCAATGCAACATTTAATGACGGGGCACGGGCGATCAAGCAGGCAGATCAGCAGCTCAATGGCGGCCGCAATGCAAAAACAATTGATGCAGTCTTTAAAGCGAGAGGACTATCAACCAATTAATACATGAAAAAAGGGGCTGTCCAAGAAGTCTGTAAGCTGTTGATTTCCGTTCCAGGCTGCTCGCTTTCCGCGGGGCGTGCGGTGAGCCTCTTGGTGCAAGCACCGGCGGGAGTCTCACCTGTCACGCTAGTCCCGCAGGAGTCTCGCATCTTCCAGTTCAATTAACTTTTCATTGAAGATTTTTCAAGCTAAAAAGGGGCTGCCTGAAGGTCAATTTTCGACTTTCTGGACAGCCCCTTTATTATTTATTTTTATTCTGATCCAATTTCACGATCTTATATGCATCATGCTTGATGACTTGCCTTTCGTGCTGTGGATCTACCTCCTGAAATTCTTTGAAATCTGCCACTACAGTATCTGGAAAGCTTGCAATGACCCTGGCTTTCATGTTATTTACTTCGATTACGTCGTAAGGAAGTGCTGGTTTCATAGAAATCTCCTTTATAATGATTTGAACCCATAAAAAAAGAGCCAATCGGGCTCTTTTTTATGACAAGCTCAAATTCTGATCTTACACGTGTGTAGGTGTGTCACGGATTACTCCGTGCTCGCTTTGAAGGCTGCCATTAGCAGCAGCTGCACCCATCAAGGCTGTTAAAACCAAAAAAGTTCCCAGTAAAATTTTTGCTTTTTTCATCGTAAATACCCCATTTCTTCAATTTTGGTTTTAGCGCGGTACGCCTGATAAAAATAAGTACTGGCTTTCTCAAACTTTTTTTCATGATGAAGAATCGTAGCAATGGCTTCGGTATAATCTTGTACAAAGCCCCATAACTGCTGTTCTTCAAAGTATTTCAAATGCTCAGTAACAACTTGCTCGATTTCCTCAGAGGGAAGATTAGAGTACTGGGCATTTAAAATTTGCAGGTGGTGAATATACTCTTCATTCTGAATGGTGCTGCAAACGTCCATGCCTTGCTGGAGATAAAAAAAACCATTCTCTTTATCTTCCATTTTGAAGTATTCCCGTGCGAGCAGGAAGGATAGTTTATGGGGGATAAACTCCTTGCTGTACAGTTCGCTAAGGTGGCGAATGGCAATATCGGACAAATTTTGTTCAGAATAAAGGAATCCAAGGTTATAGCGTATAAAGTTGAGAAGCTCTTCATCTTTAAACTTCTCAGCGATATCCAGTGAATCCAAAAAGTGCTCTTCTGCCTGCTCGTACTGTTTTAGACTAAGACAGCAGAGACCTAGAATGTTTTCGCAGTCTGCACTTCTGAGATCGTTTTTTGAAACTTCTTCATACGTGGTTTTAGCCAGTTTTGCATAGCTGAGTGAAAGCAGAAACTTTCTGCTGTGATAATAGGCAGTGGCCGCTTTATAAAAAAATTCGGCAACTTCGATCTTATCTTCAATACTGCCCATAAATCTTTCCGCTTCATAATAGCAGGCCACAGCTTCTATGTACTGGTTCATACTGTAGGCATAGACGCCTTTGAAAAAGTGATAGTAGAAAGCCATTTCAGGGGATAACTGTCTTTGAAGCAGTTCAAGCTGCTGCAATAGAACTGCAGTGTCATCAAAGTTTTTTTGGATGAGTGTATACCGGATCTCCAGCAGCGAATGCCATAACAGTTCTTGCTGATCCAGTCCGGCAGGATCGATTTGTTCCTGCACCTCAATATTTAATTCTTCGACCACTGCCAGATTTCGATCCCTCATACTCACGTTCCATCGACTGAGCAATTCAATGACTTCAGACGCCTTTTCTGTTTGTAATATCATGATAACTCCCCTTAAGAAGGTTATATGAAAATAGTAGCATATAATGGAAAAAGGAAAGTTGGGAAAGTAGTATTGAAAATATAGCGATTATTAAGCAGGAATCTATCTCATTTTCCCAAGTTATTCTAAAATTCGGATTTTTCATCTTTATTCATTTTGGGTTTATAATAGTAGCCATTGTGGTAATTAGCAATGAGGAAGGTGAAGATTATGTACAAGCTCATCTCGCTTGCTATACCAATTGTACTGCTGAGCGTATGGCTTGGCTTTGCGCATGGTGACAAAGCGAAAACGGAAGAAAATATGCCAAAAACTAAAATAAATTCAGGATCGCACCCTTTAAATACATTATCTAATGTGGTTGTTTCAACCGACAGTCTTTCGAATCAGGAAAAGGATATCATGCTGGAGCAGGTCATATCTACAGACAAGCTCTTTCCCGATCAGCGACCTGCCAGTATATCGGCTCACAGCGGCAAAACCTACGCGAATGCGAAAGAAAAGCCGGTGAAAGAAAGTATAGTAAAACCGGTGAAGCAAAAACCAGCAAAGGAAAAAAAGGTAAATAAACCCAAAGATAACAAAGGCTTGAAAAAAGGAAAAGTGAAAAAAGACAAGCCGGTAAAGCCGGAAAAACCGGCAAAAGAGGAAGAAAACCCCGTTAAAATTCCGAAGCCTTCTGAAAAGCCTGCTGATCAGACAAAGCCAAAACCTGAACCAAAGCCTGAAAAACCAATGCCGCCTGAGGAAGAAGATACAAATAAGGACGATGGGACAGATGGCGGTCAAAGTGATGCTCAGCCATCACAGCAGGATAACAGTGCTCAAATACAGAGCATAACCCCTCAAAATGAGAGTACAACAGAATGAAACGAAGGCCTTTTCTGATGAGAAGGTCTTTTTTGTTGTGATCTTGAGAGAAAAGTCTTGCTTGTTTGAGCAGCGTAACTCAAAATAATTGAACCTTTTAGAAAAGTCAGATAACTCTATGGCCTGATTTCAGATAAACACAGTTGTTCATCAACTCACAGAAAAGGGTAGGATACTATGGAAGCAATATTTTTAGGCGTTGAGGAGGCTCTATTCTATGTATATCTTTACAGGAGATGAAATTAAAAAAATCGATCAAACAGCACAAAATAGCGGCATGGATGTGTATACCTTGATGGAGAATGCCGGAAAAGCTCTGTATGAAGCCGTTTCGGATCTGGTAACCAGAGAAAGCCGTATCCTTGTCATGGCGGGTAAAGGCAATAACGGTGGAGACGGCATCGTGCTCTCAAGATACCTTCAGCAGAACGGATTCCATTGTGAGCTCGCCCTTCCAGATGGAAAACCTGGCACGGAAACAGCGTTCAAACATTTTACTTATTATACGGCTTGCGGCCTGAAGGTCTCCGAACGGGAAGGGAAATATGATGTGATCATTGACGCCCTGCTCGGTGTCGGAACTTCTCCTCCCTTAAGAGGGAAGATTGCCCAAGAGGTCAGATGGGCAAATTCGCAGCAAGCACTGAAAATAGCGGTGGATCTCCCTACAGGTGTTTCTGCAGATCATGGAAAAACAGATGAAGCCTTTCAAGCAGAATTTACTTTTTGCCTGCATGGCTTTAAACCCTCTGCGTTTTTAGAAGGAAGTACAGATTTCTTTGGTGTCACCAGAGTGTTATCAATCGGTTTGCCTCAGCAATCCAATTGGCAAGTTTGGACAGAAGAAAATGTTCGGTCAACGTTTCATAAGAGGTTTGCCGGTGCTCATAAAGGAACGTTTGGAACAGGCCTTCTTCTTGCAGGATCTGATGAGATGCCAGGAAGTGCGCTGCTGGCTGGAAAAGGCGCATTAAAAAGCGGCATTGGAAAACTGACTATAGGAACGAGCCGTTTTGTCTCAGGGATTCTGGCGGGGCAGCTGCCAGAAGCGATGTACAAGCATGACGGACTAGAGGCTGTGGGAGAGGGCGATGTACCAAAAGGGATAAAGGCCTGCGCGATCGGACCAGGGCTGGCAGATGCTGAAAAAACCGACATGGCATTACAGCACTTAATGAACACGGATCTGCATCTGGTCATCGATGCAGGAGCACTAAAAAAACGAACGTACCCGAAGCGAAAAGGTTTAGTGATCCTAACCCCGCATCCGGGTGAATTCAGCAGAATGACAGGCGTACCAGCCAGTGACATACAAAAAAACAGATTTCAGTATGCTCTTGCCTATGCACAGGAACAGAACGCAATCGTTATTTTGAAAGGAAGATATACGGTGCTGGCCTTTCCTGACGGCAGCCTCATTGTCAATCCGACAGGCAACGCCGGACTGGCTAAAGGGGGAACAGGTGACACGCTTACCGGAATGCTTCTGGCTTTCGTTTCCTCAGAAAAAGACGTAAAGCCGGCTGTAGCCAATGCAGTTTATTTTCATGGAGCAAGTGCTGATTTATGGGAACAGACAAATGCTGAACGAGGATTGCTCGCCAGTGATGTAAGTGAACACCTTCCGCTGGTCATGAAATCATTTGAGCATTAAATCCGTAATTAGACAAAGTTTCCAACTTAACATAGATAAAAGTTTATTACAAATAAAAAAGTCAGACGTTCAACTTATGAAGAAAAGGCACGAAAGTAACTAATGGGCAGCGATTTAAGGGATGGTTTTTAATTTTGGCAATGCTATTGGGGTGAACTATCTTCTGATAGCTAAAAGCTTGCAGCAGATAGGTGGATTAGCAAGCATATAGATTAAAAATATGTTTCATAAACCGCAAATACGGATAATTTTATGTATTATTTGTCAAAATACGTCGAAAAATAATTAGAATGAGGAGTGCAAAGTACTAAGGAATTTTGAAATTTTGAAGGAGGAAGTTCATGTCAGATCAAGGACCATTTAAAAAAACGATATCATTATTAGATCTTATACTCATCGGACTAGGAGCCATCTTTGGATCAGCTTGGCTGTTTGCAGTAAGTAATGTTGCTTCCAAAGCAGGACCACTCGGGAGTATTTCCTGGATTATCGGAGGAGTCATCGTTCTGCTGATCGGGCTTGTCTATGCTGAACTGGGTGCAGCCCTTCCGCGTACAGGGGGGATTTTAAGGTATCCGGTGTATTCGCATGGACCGCTGGTAGGATATCTCATATCCTTTATTACTATCGTTGCTTACACAAGTTTGATTTCAATAGAAGTAACAGCTGTCAGACAGTATATCGCTTACTGGTTTCCAGGGCTTACGAAAGCAGGGTCTGACTCACCGACGATCACAGGCTGGCTCGTACAGTTCGGTTTGCTTTGTGTGTTTTTCCTGTTGAACTACTGGAGTGTTAAAACATTTACAAAATCGAACATTATCATTTCGATCTTTAAATATTTTGTCCCGCTCACCATTATCACCGTGTTAGCCTTCCATTTTAAATCCGGAAACTTTTCGGTTGAAGGATTCGCTCCATTTGGTTTCCAAGGTGTCCAGGCCGCAATATCCACAGGCGGTGTTATGTTTGCCTATCTAGGGCTCCATCCGATTGTATCTGTTGCAGGTGAAGTAAAGAATCCTCAGCGGAACATTCCAATCGCTCTCATTGTGTGTATCGTTCTCGCCGCAGTGATTTATACTCTTCTGCAAGTTCTGTTTATCGGTGCCATTCCTACAGATGTGCTTGGTGGAGGCTGGCAAAAGATACAGCAAGAATTCGCCCTGCCGTTTAAAGATATAGCAGTCGCGCTGGGACTAGGATGGCTTGCGACCATCGTTGTGCTTGATGCCGTCATTTCACCCGGAGGAAATGGAAATATCTTTATGAACACAACATCCCGTTTAGTGTACGCATGGAGCCGTACAGGAACACTGTTTAATGTATTCTCAAGAGTACATGAAAAAACAGGAATCCCTCGGCCGTCATTATGGCTGTCCTTCGTGCTGTCCGTGTTCTGGACACTGCCGTTTCCATCTTGGAACGCGCTCGTAAATGTGTGTTCAGTTGCCTTGATCCTTTCCTATGCGATCGCTCCGATTTCTTCGGCGGCCTTCCGCTTAAACGCGAAGGATCTTCATAAGCCATTTACTCTTAAAGGGATGAGTATTATTGCTCCTCTCTCCTTTATTTTCGCGACCTATATCGTCTATTGGTCCGGATGGAAGACGATTTCATGGTTGATCGGTTCACAGCTTCTGATGTTCGTCATCTACCTGCTCTTTTCGAAGTATGTACCGAAGAAGGATGTCAGTCTTGCACAGCAATTGAAATCATCATGGTGGCTAGTTGCCTACTATGTGATGATGCTTATCATTTCGTATATCGGTTCCTTTGGAGGCGGAATAGGTGTGTTGAGTAATCCATTTGATCTCATAATCATTGCTATCGGCTCTCTGTTGATTTATTTCTGGGCCAAACATTCCGGGCTGCCAAAAGCCATTATTGATAATGATGATGAGGATCTTAAAGAACAAGAAGAAAGCATAAAGGAAAATCCTGTTTCAACGTAATAAACAAATCAACTATAAATAAAGAGTCTCTCCCAAACCGGGGGAGGCTCTTTATCATATAGGGTATGGAAGTTGACACCCTTGAGAAAAAGAAGTATATTACTTATTGTTTCTTTATTTTGTGCAAAATTTAATTTCAGGCAATAAAATATATGGAATTTAAATGGAGGTTATCTTATGTCAACCAGAGATTTCACGGATGTTATCAATGAACGTCACTCAGTAAGAAAATATGATCCTTCTGCAGAACTGTCAGCAGAAGAAATTACAGAACTCCTTGAGGACGCAGCTAAAGCACCATCTTCTTGGAACCTTCAGCACTGGAAGTTTCTTGTGTTCCATGATCAGCAAGCAAAAGAGCAGCTTCTTCCGATTGCTTATAATCAGGAACAAGTAGTGCAAGCATCAGCAGTTGTTGCCATTCTTGGTGATTTAGAAGCTGACCAAAATGCTGACAGAGTTTATCAGGATGCCGTTGATGGCGGATTTATGACAGAGGAAATTAAAACAGCACTTGTTAGCCAGATTAAAGATGCTTATGCAACACGTCCGGAAATGGCTCGTGATGAGGCCATCCGCAATGCCTCACTCGCATCCATGCAGCTTATGCTTACAGCAAAAGCAAAAGGACTTGATACGTGTGCAATGGGTGGATTCAATGCCGATGAACTCGTAAAAGCGTTTGGCATTCCGGAAAGGTATCTTCCCGTTATGCTGATATCTGTAGGAAAGGCAGCTAAAACAGCTCATCAGACTGCCCGATTCCCGATCCAAGAAGCGATTGTATGGAACAAATTTTAATTTATGTAAAGTAAAAAAGCAGCTCTCACATGTGAGAGCTGCTTTTTTTAGGCTTCAAGCCAGTTTTGAGACCAATTTTCCACTTCTCTCATGATCGGCTGGAACGCCAATCCTTTTTCAGTAAGGGAATACTCTATGCGTACAGGGGTCTCTGGAATAACCACCCGTTTTACTAAACCATGCTGTTCAAGGTCCTTTAATCTCTCAGAAAGAATCCTGCCGCTCACTCCGATGGCTGATTCAATGGCACAAAAACGGTGAGGGCCGGATAGAAGCAGATAAATAATCATGCCCGTCCATCGCTGGCTCAAGAGATTCATTGTTTTTTCGAACCTGGGACAAAGTTTGGACGTGTTCATTATGTACCTTCACCTCGCTAATTTTAGTATAACACAAGATGATTTTTATTAATATAATTACTTTTAGTAAGTATTGATAAACAAAAAAAGTACCAGCCAGGCGGCTAGGTACTTTTAAATTTATTTTCCATTAGAGACGGGCACGGCATTAAAGTATTCTTCCAGTGTTTCTCCTTTGCCCATGATCTTTTGTGCAACAGATTTTCCTACAAAACGGATGTGCCAAGGCTCGTACTTATACCCGGTAATGGAGTCCTTTCCTTCGGGATAGCGAATAATAAAGCCGAACTCTGAAACATGTTTAGCAAGCCATTTTGATTCTTGTGTGCCGCCAAAACAATCTTGGGCAGGACACTTTCCGCCGTCTCCAGCAACATCAATCGCCAATCCTGTTTCATGTTCACTTGTTCCAGGAAGTGCGCTGTATGTTCTTGCTTTTTCATAGCCATCGCGTTTGGCATAATTATTGAACAGCGTTGTTTGTGTAGCATGCGAACGGTATGCTGAAACTCCGGTCAAGTGGATTCCTTCTTTTTCCGCGGCAGCAAACATGGTTTCAAGCGCATCAGCAGCAGCCTTGCGCATCATGCGTTTCTCGGTCTTTTCACTGAAAATAAACGGTACATCAGGATAAACAAGGTCTGCCGGCTTGTAGTTTTCAGGCAGTTTAGAACGTTTGTTTACTAGAACGGGAATACTTTCTGGATGGGCTACAACAGAGACACTGTCGTCCTTTTGAGCTGGCGGTTTTGGCTTTTTATTCTGATCCTGCGAAGGCTCGCCCGGTTCATTTTTTTTCTTATCCTGATCTTTTTTCGGTTCAGGATCCTGGCTTACATTGCCGTTATTGTTCTTGTTTTCGCCGTTCTTTTTGTTTTCATCAGAAGGTGTGTTTTTATTATCATTTTTTTTCGTCGGTTCATTCTTTTTATGTGCCTCATGTTCATGTTTTTCCGTTTTATGAGACGTATTATCTTTTTGGGTTTGATCATCATTGGAACAGCCGGCAAAAAGAGCCAGACTTAATGCAAATGCAACTCCTGAAACTAACCTTTTCTTCATATGTAAAACTTCCTTTCAAAATTGCGTTGTTGATTCCGACTTCTAATTATAACTGAAGTTTCCCTGTGAAACAAAGGATGAAACTGAATATTATATGAACATATCATAGTACAATGAACCAATCCGTTAAACATTCATAAAATAAAATATTAAAAAAATTAGATAAATAGGTTTCAGGCTTGTAAGTGCCGGGTATAGATTTAGAAAACTGGTAAGGAGGGATGGACAATGGATATGAATCAAGTTGCGCAGCCTATTTCGAAGCCCATGACCCAGTCCGTTCTGAAGCAGCCGCTATTGCTGGCAGCAGGAACATCTAAAAAACCAGACGAAGATCGAAAACCAGAGTATGAATTAACGTTTTTGAATCCAAACTGATTTTTCTAGGAGATTGTACTGATGTTGAACTAAAAAGCCTGGACTCATATGAATAGAGTTCAGGCTATTTATTTTGTCTTGAGATAAGATATGATGGATATATATTACATAAAAGGGAGTGATGTGATGGTTCTGAAATTGAAGGGAGTTATTAAAACGGGTGAACACATCAACGGGAAGTTATACCTTAGTTGACTTATCAGAATACCTGCATTAAAATTTTACACAATAGAATAAATTGCTGATCAGAAAACTGAAGGCACCGCTATGCATGTTATTCCTTATGCACAGCGGTGCCTTTTTGCTGTCCTTTTCTGGTGAGGGAATATTGGAGGTATGTTATGTCTTTCAGCTATGTCAGCCATCTTGAATGTCCAAAGTGCGGCAACATCTATGCTCATCACGAACCTAATCAATTGTGCCAGTGCGGTTCCCCCCTTCTCGTAAACTATGATTTAGAGGAACTGAAAAATGAGAATGAAATTATTAATAAGGAGAGGAATGATCTTTGGAGGTACCATAAGCTTCTTCCTGTTATAGACCCAGATCATGTGGTATCACTGGGAGAGGGGATGACTCCTTTATTATCCATGCCTGCTCTCGGTGAGAAGCTTGGAATTGCAAATCTGCTCATGAAAGATGAGGGCATGGTACCTACCGGGTCTTTTAAGGCCAGGGGAGCGGCAGTCGGCGTTTCAAAAGCCAGAGAGCTCGGTATTACCCGGCTTGCCATGCCGACCAATGGCAACGCAGGAGCCGCCTGGTCACTCTATTGTGCAAGGGCCGGCATAAAGCCGTACATCGTTATGCCAGTGGATGCCCCAGTCATTACGAGAAAAGAAGTGGCGATTTCAGGTGCAGAGCTCTTTCTTGTGAACGGCCTGATCAGTGATGCCGGAAAAATTGTCGCGTCCCTTGTGAAGGAAGGAGGTTTCTATGATGCTTCCACATTAAAAGAACCTTACCGGATTGAAGGCAAGAAAACGATGGGGTATGAAATTTTAGAACAATGCGGAAGCGAGCCACCTGATGTTATTTTATATCCAACAGGCGGAGGAGTGGGGCTGATTGGCATATATAAAGCATTGAAAGAATTCAGGGAACTGGGCTTATTTAAAGGAAGCAGACTGCCGCGTTTAGTCGCTGTCCAGGCTGAAGGATGTGCACCGATCGTAAAAGCATGGGAAGAACACAAGAGTGAATCGGAGTTCTGGGAAAATTCTGAGACAGCCGCTTTTGGTATCAATGTTCCAAAAGCGATCGGAGATTTTCTTGTCCTTGAAGCACTTTATGAAACGGATGGATGCGCCGTTGCCGTTTCAGAAGATGAAATTAGCTTTACTCAGCGCCAAACTGCAGAGCTTGAAGGAAGTTTTATTTGTCCGGAAGGAGCGGCTGTGTTTGCCGCCTCAAAACGATTGAGGGAAAATGGCTGGATCAAAGCAGATGAAAAGGTGATATGCCTAAATACTGGGCAGGGGATTAAATACCCTGATTCGGTTTCTGTAGATCCTCCCGTTTTAGAGCCTGGAGAAATCATTCGAAAATAAAATGAGTTATTGTCTTGACAATAAGATGGAAATCCCTATAATTGAATCCAATAGAATACATTTATCTTATATTTCTTATTTAGAGAGGTGGAGGGATCTGGCCCTTTGAAGCCTCGGCAGCGGACTCAATTATGAGCACTGTGCCAATTCCACAAGCAAAACGCTTGAATGATAAGAAGAGTATAACTTACGATGGCGATTCAACCTCTTCTTGTGCGTATTTTTGCTTCCGCAAGAAGAGGTTTTTATTTATGCAAAAAAACCAACTAATTCACTGTGAAATATAAGGATTGCTGATTGGTCAACCAAAGGCGCTTCATCATGAAAATGACGGCGGTTATTTTTTTGTTAAAAGCTTTATTAGTAAACGTAGTTGTTTTTTTGTGGGGTGTGATTGAACCGCCCTCTGCTTTTCGGGCGTTTCATTTGTTTCACAAATCAGCAGGCTCTTATCATCGCCAGCTATCACACACACCTTACTGTATAAAAAGGACTTGAGGGTCTCTTTCAAGCATCAGTATGCGATGCACAATAGGAAAGAAAATCAACAATGTGCTTTAAAAAAGCCTTGTAAAAAAGGAGGGATTGTTTTGGAAAATCAACTAAGAAGAGCTGTGGAAAGCAAACGAAATCAGCTGATCAATAAACTCATCAATATGGGCATTTATAAAAAAGATGAGCTTCATTTATTTCAGCTGACACTCTCTGATCTTGAAGAGGAGTATGCAAAGGCAGTAGGCGGCAAGAACAGCCGCAGGCTAAATAAACCACTCA
The DNA here is from genome assembly GCF_024494405.1 of Fictibacillus sp. WQ 8-8. NCBI lineage: Bacteria > Bacillati > Bacillota > Bacilli > Caryophanales > Fictibacillaceae > Fictibacillus > Fictibacillus sp. WQ 8-8. Next base: position 130,885 of record NZ_JAMXKG010000009.1, on the reverse strand, counting down.
TTGAAGTATTCTTGCTTTTTTCGCGCCTGCTCCCCTTCTATTCTGTATTCGCTGCAACGGTTTTCTTAAAAACAGGGCAGCAATAAGAAAAACAGCGGGGAAAAGCAGCAGATGATACAAGTCAGACAGTACAACTTCTCTAATCATTCCCCCGGTTGCTTCTCGCAGTAAACTGACTCCATACGTAAACGGCATATACGGATTAAGCTTTTGAAAGAAGGAAGAGGTCATTGTCACAGGAAATGTTCCGCCTGAACTTGAAAACTGCAGAACGAGAAAAATAACCGACAGGCCTTTACCCACATTTCCAAAGATGGAAACGAGCGTATACGTTAGTATGACAAAGACGATGCTCAGGAACATGGCAAATAAAACAAACCATGTTTTGTCCACAATGTAGGAATGGATAATGAACAGGTCACCAAGAGATACGACAAGCCCCTGCAGCATGCCGATCGTTGCAAAAGTCATCAGCCTCCCAAAATAAAAAGAAAGCGGTGAAACCTCTCCTTTACTTGGAACTTCACCTACTTTAAGAGAAGAGATGAGCAGCATTCCTCCCACCCAAAGCGCAAGTAAGGTGTAGAAGGGAGTCATGGCTGAGCCGTAATTAGGAATCGGAAAAATTTTATTCTCCTTCAACGTGATAGGAGAGGCCAGAAAATCACTTTCCTTTTGAGCATCGTTCTTTAACGCTTTAATGATATCTCTCAAATTATTGCTGCGTTCAAAATCCCTGATTTTATCTGCCGTACGTGTGATTGATTTCTCCATGGCGGGCAAGTCTTTTTCTGCAAATATAGCGGCCCTGTGGATTGCTTGTTCTATTTGGGGAAGCTGGGTATCCATCAATATCCCTGCTTTTTGAATATCTTGTTTGACACCCGGCCAATCGTTCCTCATAAAATCTGCTGCCTGTTGGATTTTCTGTTCTTGTGCGGGCCAGTCCTGTTGAGCAAATAAAGAAAGCTTCTGCAGAGGTTCAGTGTATGAGTCTGCACGGCCAGAAAGGATTTCTTTGTTCTGCTGGACGGTGTTTTTAAGCTGATGCAATTCTTCTTTGATCGCTTCTAATTCATCAGGCTGGTATGAGATATCCGGGTTAGTTTTTTGTGCTGCGTTTCCTTTTGAGATCGCTTTATCTGCGGCTGTCTCTAGGTCAGTCAGTGAGCGTTCAAGATTCCCTGCCGTGTCATCTGCAGTTTGAAGTTTTAACAGATTATCCTGAAGAGGAGCCAACTGGTCGAACACCACTTTGATCTTAGGCAGACTTTCTTCCGTTTTAAGGATAACAGCCCCCAGCTTATCGATGTCGTGCACGTTTTTTTGAAACTCTTGGATCATACCCGCTCTTTTTTTTAACTCATTCATTTTTTTATCAAGCGAGATGATACGGTCTCCCATCTGATTGATTTGAGAAAACTCTTTTTCCAGAGAAAATATCTTCTGTTCAAAGCTGAGTATCGTTGGCATTTCTTTTTCTAACGTCATGCCAGCTTCGTTAAATTTTTTAAAGATGGCGTTTCCTACACTCTTCGTGAAATTGTCGCTAACCTGGTTGATAACAGTGGAAACTCCTGACTGGGTGATCTTAGGTGATACAGCATTGATTTTTTCGTTTACTGTATATACGATTTCAGGTTTTTCAGGATTTTCACTCGCGATGCTTGAAATCTTTTGTGAAAAATCACGTGGAATGAAGAGACTGGCATAATACTTCCCTTTCACCACTCCATCATGAGCGGTGTCTTTATCCACAAAGGTCCATCCTAGCTTATGATTGTTCTTTAAATTTCTTACGACTTGACGTCCGATATTAATGTGCTCATCCTGCAACAGGGCTCCTGTATCTTCATTCGTGATGGCAATCTTTATGCCTGATGTGTTTTCATAGGGATCCCACATGGCCTTAATATTCACCCAGGCATAAACAGATGGCAGTACAATTAACCCAAAGATCAGCAGAGCTGCAGAGGGAATTGTCAAAATGTCTTTCCAATCCAAGAAATAAACGCGGAACATATTTTTCATCGTCACAAATCCTTTTCAAAGCAATTTAATGAAGATAGCAGTTCTGCATAGTCTTTGTTTCAAACGGAAGTTTATGTAAAGCCCCTTATCAGGTGTTGAAAAGAATTGGACACAGCCGGCCAGGTTATGGTGTACTAATAAAGGAATCTTATTTAATGGAGGAATTCAGATTGAACGAACAAATGGCCAATGAAATTCTTTCTGATCTGCGCAGCGGGAATCTTAGTGAATACGTCGTTATTAAAGAAGAGTTTTTTGTCTTTCGTGAGGTTCTTGTAAAGCAAGAGGATAAGAAAGCATTCCGCGGATTCATCGTCCCGGGCGGTGGGGGGAACGTAAAGTATTTGTATCAGCCTGGCTGGACAGCTTAAACGGAAATATAAAATGAGCTGGATCTGGAGCATTCTGGATCCAACAAAAAAATCGGTACCCTATCTGAAGGGAACCGATTTTTTTATTATTTAACGATAATCACCGGGCATTCTGCTGCATGAGCTACCTGATGGCTGACACTTCCCAATAAGGCTTCTTTTATAAACCCCTTACCTGTGCTCCCCATGACAATGACATCGTACTCGTGTTTTTTTGCATACGAAGTGATGATCTGAGAAGGCTCCCCGTTATAGGCATGCGTTTCATAGGGAATTCCTGATTCAGAGAGATACTGAATGGCAGGCTGCAATAGTTCTTTGTCCTCTTCTTCCATTATCTCATCCAGATCAAAGTTAAGAAGCGGTTCCTGCAAAGGAAGGTTTTTATTTACATGCAGAATTGTAACCATTTCAGTATTCATCTTATGAGCCAGTTCCACTCCGTGCTGAAGAGCGCGGGCAGAAGGAGCTGAACCATCAAAGGCAATCAGAATTTTATTGTACATTGTAGAGACCTTCCTTTCCTTTAATGAGAAATTGAATCCACATGAGCAAGATGTTTACGGCCAAACGCAACAACCAGCATGGCGAATAGAACAAAAATCGCGCCCGTTACAAATGGTACATGTGGTGAATAGGTTTCAGCCAGTTTATTGGCAAGCCATGGTCCGATAGCACCACCGATGAAACGTACAAAACTGTAGGCAGCCGAGGCGGTTGCCCGCTCAACCGGTGCTACCTGCATAACAGCTGTTGTGATCAATGTATTGTTTGTCCCAAGGAAAAGACCGGCAACGATAACGGCTACGATGACCACTGTGCTTGATTCTGTCCAGATTCCCATAGCCAGCAGTGTCAATGCGAATAAGATCAGCATCGCACACATGGATTTTACTGTACCGAATCTTGCCTGAATTTTTGGTGCAACGAATACAGAAGTTATGGCTAAGCATAAGCCCCATCCGAGGAACACATAGCCGAGGCCATGTTCGTCTAAATTCATAACAAATGGTGAATAGGCCATTAGAGTAAAGAATCCAATGTTATAAAGAAATGCGGTTAGACCCAGTCTAAGAAGTCCTGGATATTTCAATGCTTTAATCGGGTCGAGTACAGAACTTTTAACTTTTGGTTTAGGTACATGCGGCATTTTTAACAATAAGGCAAAGAATGCGATCACCATCAGTACGCTGACGCCGTAAAAAGGTCCGCGCCAAGAAATCGATCCCAGCTCCCCACCAAGTAATGGCCCAACGGAAATCCCCAATCCGATGGCTGCTTCATATAAAATAATGGCTTTTGCAGTACCTCCGATGGATAAACCAACAATGGCGGATAAAGCAGTTGCGATGAATAACGAGTTTCCTAACCCCCAACCGCCGCGAAAACCAACGATTTGGGAAATTTCATTAGAGGAGCCGGCTAAGGCAGAAAAAACGATAATCAATAATATTCCTGACAATAACGTCCACTTGATACCAACCCGGCTGGAAACCACGCCTGTAATCAGCATAGCGATACCGGTAATCAAATTGTAGCTGGAAAATAATAATGAGACCTGGCTCGGAGTAGCGTTAAGCTGATGAGCGATGGCAGGCAAAATAGGATCCACGAGACCCAATCCCATAAAAGAAATAATGGTGGCAAAGAAGATAACCCATATGACCAGAGGCTGTTTGCTTGGCTGTTCCTGGATACTCAATGCTTCTTGTTTCATACCTAAAAACCCCTTTTTCTATTTTAATATAAGTTAAAATAAATCACGTAATAGCATTGTTTACTCAAGAATTATAAAATATATTAACCTTAACGTCAACGTAAACATTTCCTTTTTAATATGCTTTTGTGGTATTTTTTATATAGAGCGATTTTTCGTAGATTTGAACTTTAATGGCAAAGGAGCAAGAAAAATGAATGGGTTAAAAATAGATGATGTGGCTAAGCAGAGCGGGTTAACAAAACGGACGATCCGTTATTATGAACAGATCGGCCTGCTAGCTTCACCTCCGAGGAGTGAGGGGGGAATAAGACTATATTCAGAAGAGCATGTGGAGTTCTTAAAGAAGATCACAAATGCAAAAGAAGTGATGGGCTTTTCGCTTTCGGAGCTACAGGAATTCATTACACTCAGTGACACCTTAGAACTTCAAAAACATGATTACAGACAGTTTAAAGGGACGAGCCAGCAAAAAGAAAAGCTTGAGAAAGTATTAATGACAGTAGAAGAGCAATTAAAACTATTAGAACAAAAAAAGAAAAATATTCTCAAGGTGGAGGGAGACTTGGTCTCTCTTCGTGACAGGGCAAAAGCTGCGCTGATTCGGTTTGAAAAGGAAAAATAAAAAAGCAGGCGGGAAAGGGTGTAAATAACACCCGTCCAGCCTGCTTTTTTTTATACGTTAATTGGTTTGTTCAATGACGTTTCCTTCTGCAGGAATAGGGTGCTCCTTGAGCAATTTCGCAAAATGAATCAAGTTATGCGCCATGATCTTGGAATGCTGCATCGTAAATTCGTTTTCATAGCCTTTGGACTCGATATAAGAAGGACCAGGGCCAGCTTCTCCGACCCAATACGTATCTACATTCGGAGGGACTGTAAATCCGATATGAGATAAAGCGTAGAGCACTGAACGGCTGACATGCTTGGCGCCGTCTTCGTTTCCTGTTACAACGACACCGCCGACTTTGTTATAGAAGAGATATTGCCCTTTATCGTTCGTTTGGCTGCTTGCCCCATACAGCCTTTCAATTAATACTGTTGTAAGACTGCTCTGCTGTCCTAGCCAGATCGGAGAACCAATAATTAAAATATCGGCTTCCTTTACTTTTTCGAAAATAATCGGCCATTCATCATTATCGCTGATGGCATCTCCTGTTACTCCGTATTCAATGTTATAGTCTGCAAGGGTAACGAATTCTGTTTCAATTTCTTTTTCATCAAAAATTTTAACCGATTCATCAATGAGTGCTCTTGTATTTGATGTTTGGTTGCTCTTGTTTAAGGTACAGTTAATAACGAGTGCTTTTATGGACATTATTGATTCTACTCTCCTTCTGTTCGATTCTTTTTGATACAATGTACCCTTCTATTCAAACTGAAAACATAAAAAAGCCCGCCGGCTTCCCAGGATCTAGGAAACAGGCGGGCTCTTATTGTTTTATTAGTTCACTCCAACATTCGTCCACGCTGTTTTTACTGCTGTGTATTCAGCGCTTGTGCTGCCATACAGATCAGCAGTAGCGCTTAATAGTGCAGCACGTGCTCCGCTGAAGTTAGTAGTCGGCGTCATATAGCGAGTCAGTGCTCTGTAGTAAATTTTCTCTGCTTTAGCTTTTCCGATCGCAGTGATCGTGTTATAAGCAGCTTTGTTAGGGATACCGCTGTTTGTATGCACTCCGCCATTATCACTTGAAGTGTTGACATATCCGCTCATATTGTCAGGCTGACCATAGAGCTTTGGATTTGAGAGGCTGCGGAGGCCATCTCCAGCTGTTCCAGGAGTATATACATCTTCACCCATCAGCCAGTCGTTTGGATCAAGGAAATATCCGAACACGTCTGACATGGATTCATTTAATGCTCCTGATTGATAGGAATAATTGAGTCCTGCCGTTCGTTCTGTTACCGCATGCGTTAATTCATGGGCAACAACATCAAGTGCACCGGACAATGGACGGAACTGAACGCCATCGCCATCACCGTATACCATCTGTGATCCATTCCAGAATGCGTTGTTGTATTTATAGCTGTAATGAACGGTAGAACTAATGGATGCACCTGCATTATCAAAGCTGTTGCGTCCATGAGTATTTAAATAATAATCATAAACTTTGCCGGCATAGTAGTTCGCATCAACATCTGCACCTTGTGAAGATGAAGTCCAAGCGTTGTTGGAATCTACAGAATACGCTCCTGGAAGGCTTGACCTATTTTGAGCCGTGTAGGTTTCGATGACACCATTCATCGGTTTCGTGGTGTCAAATAAGTAATAATAGCCAGCAGATAGATAGGTGTTTAACGTTTTGCTGTCACCGAGGACACCGTATCCAGAACCGGTGGTCGGTCCATCGTTATTTACAGCGTTAAAGCTCTTAAGGACATCTCCATTGGCTGCATCAACGTAGACTTGCCAGTTTGCAGGATAAGGATCGATGAATTGAAGGGCAACACGGTAGGCAAGTTTGAATTTATCTCCGTCTTTAAACATGACAAGTTTGGACTTTTCGACCGTATCACTTATCTTTGCACCTTTAAAGGCAAGCGGCTTGAGGTTTTCTTTTTTTGGCTGTTCACCTATATGCTTCCAAGCAGCTTTTATGGCGTTCGCCTTTGTCAGCTTTTTAGTAGCTTTAAAATTTTTAGGAAGGTTGGAATGGACGTCTCCATTGATTGCAGTAATTTTTCCTTGCTTGTCCGTATGAACGATGAACGTTGCTCCATCAATTGGAACACCGTTGATCGACTGGTTAAACACATAGTGTGTCATACCTAAATCATCTTTTTCTTGTTTTACTAGAGTGAGATGCTTTGATGCTTCAAACGGAAAGAGTTGTTTATTGCTGTCTAGAAAGGCAAGGATTTCTTTCTTGGAAAGGTATGTACCTTTGGAAAGTTTGCCTGAAATAAAGGATGGAACAGCATTTTCTTTTGAACGAGTAACTTGAACCTGAGAGGTAACGGTTTTGTCATTCTCATGAAGAACCAGCTTTTGAGCTTTTGTTCCAGGCTCATTAGCTGCTGCTGCCTGATAGGCTGAACTGAATAGTAAACCAGCCGATAGTACTGCAATCAAACCTTTTTTCATAAAATACCCTCCTAAAATTCTGTGTAGGGGGCGCCCTTGGATTTATCATAGCACAGGGGCAGTACTTCGGTATTGGGAAAAACAGGGTGGTTTACTGTGAAATTCAGATTAAAGTTTACACCTGTTTTCCCAAGTATAAAGACAGAGAAAAAGGAGTATAATTTTGTGTCTTTTTTGTGTCTATTAATAAAAAGTGATAGTGATGGGTATTGCAAAACAATTACAATTCCCGTTCAGGGTATGAATTAAACCTGAAATATGTTATTCTATATAGAAATAATAAAAAATTATTTGGGCAATATAGCTATTTTGAGCTCCCCCTCATAATGGAAAGGGGATTGATGACCATGAATCAATCAAAAATTCAGGACATGCTGCTCGATCTAAAAACGAAACAATACATCGAATCAGATGTAACCCATACGCTAAGTCAAAATAGTATCCCATTAATCTCAATAAGCTACAGTAAATCCGACCATGTTTTTAAAATACAATATTCCGATAACCCCGAGATTGAGTCATACGCTAATATCGACGCAGCGATGGACGCTATCACCTCAGAGTTAAACAGACATAAATAAACACCGTGATTACGGTGTTTTTTCTTTTGCCTTGACACTCGTATTGTTAAGGGTATATCTACTTTTGTACTAGCAGATATGATATAATCACAGGAAAATTAGTAGAAAAGAAAGAGGCTGACAATGCTTACATTTTCAGAAAAAATAAATATTATTGAAGAAAACTTCCCTCAATTAACAAGGAAAGATATTTCCCTTGGGCGCATAAATTACCATCTCGAGGAGAGCAATCGCGACAAAAAAATTGTTATACAGCATCTGCATCCGAACGGGAACGGTTTTGTTTATGCTGGCCATCTGCCTAGAGGCAAGAAGAATGAAAAAGGCATGGTCAACATCCGGGATTATTCGGCTGACGAGCTGATTAACCTCGTAAAGAAATCAATGGACTATTTATTAGAAGAAAAGAGTAATTCAGAAGAGGAGTCTAATCCTTCAGAACCGGAAAAAGAAAATTGGATTGGAGGAGTAGACCACGAAAAGCTCCTGCTCGTTCATGAAGATGAACTATGGAATATATATGCGGGCTTAAATTTAGAAGCTGCTTTTGAATCCTATAAAGAAGCACATGACTATTTAGTTGAAGAGGGCTTTCAAAAAATATAGCCAGCCATTTTCATGATACTTAATCTTAATTGAGGAGTTTATAGAGATGGACATAAATCAAGAATTGCATCAATTTCTTCTGAATAGAGCCAGAAATTTAACCGAGGAATGGTATGGTTCCCTTGATAAGTCAGGCACGGCTGGAGTATACAGTTCCAATGATCCCGCAGTTATAAAGACGCTGAAAGAACAAAATTATGAATTTCATATTCATTTATGTGAAGTGCTTGTAAAAGACGAAGAAGCCTTTTTTAAAGATTTTGATGAGTGGATTATTAAAATTGCAAAAGACAATGAACATTTAAAAACACCCATTCATTACATCATAAAAGAATTCATGAGGGTACGGCAGCAGTATCTTGATTATATCAACGAGTTCGTATCGATTCATCCAGAAGACATCGAACAGTTGCAGATTGAAGAATGGAATCGGGTGATGATCAAGGTTTTTGACAATGTCATGCTTCAATTCATTGAGGAGACCCATAAATATTCCACCAATCGGCTGAAAGCACAGCAAGAATTACTGAATGAATTGAGTTCACCTGTCATCTCATTAAATAACGATACCGCTTTACTGCCGCTTGTTGGCGATATTGACACGGCCCGTGCGAAGTTTATTCTGGAGAATACACTAAATCAATGTGTCCAAAAGGGAATTGGCCATCTCTTTATTGATTTATCGGGTGTTGTGATGATTGATACTATGGTAGCTCATGAGATCTTCCAGCTTATTGATGCACTTGATCTCGTCGGTGTGAAGACTACCCTTTCAGGTATTCGTCCAGAAATCGCTGCAACTGCAGTTCAGCTCGGCCTATCCTTTGACAGGGTTTCTATCTCTTCTACACTGGCTCAGGCGATGGACTTCAATAACGAGCAAAAAGGAAATAGCAACTGATATTTGCCAGGCAGCATTACTCATTGTAATGCTGCCTTTTTTATTTGAGTTTGAGGGATAAAAGGGTATGATACTAAATAAAAGGAAGAGTAACGAAAAATGTATTAATAGGAGGCATTATGGAACTAAAAGGAATACACCACGTCTCAGCCATCACGGCATTAGCGGGGAAAAACTATGAGTTTTATACGAAAGTCCTTGGAATGCGGCTGATCAAGAAAACCGTCAATCAGGATGACACCTCTGTTTATCATCTGTTCTATGGCGATGAAAAAGGGAATGCAGGAACTGAATTAACGTTTTTCGAAATCCCCAGAGCAGGAAGGAATCATGATGGCGCTAATAGCATTTCAGAAATATCCCTTCGCGTAAAGAACAATGAAGCGCTGCAATACTGGAAAACACGGTTCGAAGAGAAGAAGGTCGAACATGAGGAATTGTCGGAACGGTTCCGCCGGCTGTCATTAGCTTTTAAAGATGGAGAAGGACAGCGCCTGCGTCTTGTTTCAGACGAAACGAATAGTGGCGTAGCGGGCGGTGTGCCATGGGAAAAAAGCGCTGTTCCAAAGGACTTCGGAATTATCGGTCTTGGGCCGGTCATGCTGACGGTTCGTACAAGAGAATTAACCGAGGAAGTCATCACTGAAATTTTAGGATTCAGAAAAAAAGGAGCTTATGCTTCTCAAGTACCTGGTCAGCCGGACATTCTCGTGTACGAAACGGGAGAGGGCGGTACGGGTGCAGAACTTCATATTGAAGAGCGAAAGGACTTGCCTCCTGAACGGCTGGGAAGAGGAGGAGTTCATCATGTGGCGTTCCGTGTGAATGATGAAGAGGAACTCAGACAATGGATCAATAAAATACAGGGCGCCCGAATTCCAAATTCAGATTTTGTAGACCGGTACTATTTTAAGTCGTTATATTTCAGAGAGCTTAATGGGATTTTATTTGAATTAGCGACGGATGGTCCAGGCTTTGCTACGGATGAGGACCTTGAACATCTTGGTGAATCATTGGCATTGCCTCCTTTCCTCGAACCGAAGCGCCAAGAGATTGAAGCCAAACTGAAACCGCTGGATACCAAATTGTCCTAAACTTCATGTAGTGGGTATGGGATTCCCTCCTTTGCATCATATTAACTAAGAAAATCAAACTGCAAAGGAAGGGATAACCTATGGCAACTATACTTTATATCACTGCCCACCCTCATGATGAAACACAATCCTACAGCATGACTGCAGGAAAGGCATTTATTGAATCCTATAGAGATGCAAATCCAAGTGATGAAGTCATCCACTTGGATCTATACAAAGAAAATATTCCTCAGATTGATGCTGATGTATTCAGCGGGTGGGGAAAGCTAAGAACCGGTTCAACGTTTGATCAGCTGTCTGAGAATGAGCAATCCAAGGTTCGGCGGCTATCCGAACTGACCGAGCAATTTGTTGGCGCGGACAAATATGTTTTTGTGACGCCGCTTTGGAATTTTTTGTTTCCACCGGTTATGAAGGCTTATATTGACTCCATTTGTACAGCAGGAAAGACATTTAATTATACAGAGCAAGGTCCGGTCGGTTTGCTCACAGACAAGAAAGCACTGCATATCCAGGCGCGCGGAGGGATTTATTCGGAAGGCCCAGCCGAGGAATTGGAGATGGGGCACCGTTATATTGGGGTAATCATGAATTTCTTTGGTGTTCCTTCTTTTGAAGGTTTATTTGTCGAAGGGCACAATCAATTTCCTGACCGGGCGGAAGAAATTAAACAAAATGCCATTGCGAGAGCAAAGGAAATAGCCCTGAATTTCTAAATGAATAAAAAACGAAAAGGAAAGCCTTTTACGCAAGTAAATAGCGTTCCTTTTTCTTTTAGGCTTTGTTAAAGCATATTGTTTATTTTCTTTCGTAATGGGCCTCGCATACTGATGCTTAAAAGAGACCCTCAAGTCTTTTTCTCCATTAATAAGGGGTGAACTGGCAAGGCGATTCAATCACCCCCACCAAAAATCAACAACATGGACTAACAGAGCTTTCTTTTAAGTAGTAAAGAGCTCTCCTTGAATAGCTTTAATATATCGTTCTGCGGATCTTTGAACAGCTTTTGATGCATTTTCTTGTACGACTCTGTGAAAAGCATTATACAAGCGATTAAATTGTAAATCCTTAACATTATCGGCTATACGGCTAACAACGGAAGCAGGCAGAGGGATAAGGTTAGGATAGCTGTACATAAAACTGACCCAGCTGCGGTCAGCCACCACCTGTATGACGTCTCCTGTTAAAAGGACACCCTTTCTTTGGCTGCCATCAGCCCAGTGAAGGACTGCTCCTCCCTTAAAGTGGCCGCCCAGATGGTGCAGCGTCAATCCCTTGCTAAGTTCAAGCTTCTCACCTGACCAAAAATGAATATGGCTGCTTGTGCGGGTGACCCATTCTTTATCGCCTTCATGTATGTAGATCGGTACGTTGAACGTTTCTGCCCACTCTACCTGGCTTGAATAATAATGGGGATGGGAAAGGGCAATCGCATCGATACCTCCAAGCTGTTCAACCGCTTCAATCGTAGCTTTGTCAAGGTAGGTAATGCAATCCCATAAAAGATTGAAACCTTCGCTTTGAACAAGGTAAGCCGTCTGTGAGATGGCAAAGTCTGGCTGGGTATGTATAGTGTACAGGTTTGGCTCATATTCCTTGATGATGTTGCAAAAATCGTCAGCTCTCATTTCTTTAAGTGTTGTCCATTTTTGGCCAGCCGGATTAACATACTGCCTCTCTTCATTGCAAATGATGCAATCTGATGGAGGCTGCTCAGATTGCTGGTACTGAACACCGCATGTGCTGCAAATAAATAATTCCACATCATCAACTCCTAATCTTAATAAATCTTAATAAATTCTGCACACGATTCTTAAGGTTTGAATCTTATGATAGAACTATAAATTCAAACCAATGGAGTGTGTTACAGTGTCCTTATCTTTTGTTTCTCAATACATCGTTAAGCCAAGAACGGTCGGAGCCATTCTCCCGAGTTCCACATATCTTGCTGCAAAAATGGTAGGAGAAATCGATTTTAACTCTGCCTCCTACATTATTGAACTGGGACCAGGGACGGGAGTCTTCACTGACAAATTGCTTGATAAACGAAATGAGAAAACTACAATCTTGATTATAGAGTATAATAGAGAATTTTATAAGCGATTAGCATATAAATACAAAGATGAGAAAAATTTCTATGTTGTTAATGGTTCTGCGGAAAACCTGCATCTTTATATGAAAATGTACAACATTCCTTATGCAGACGCCATTGTTTCAGGTCTGCCGTTTGCCAGTCTGCCAAAGGAAATGTCAGATTCAATTTTAATAAGTTCAAAAGCCGCGCTTCATCAAGACGGTAAATTTATTACGTTTCAATATACAAAATGGAAAAGGAAAATGATTGAAGAGTTCTTCTCTTCCATTAACGTAAAGAAAGAGCTAAGGAACATGCCGCCGGCCTATGTTTTCAGCTGCAGCAAACAGCTGAAGAACGATAAACATGTTCAGCATGAAGCAAGAGAGGGTTAATCCCTCTCTTTTTTTTGTACATATTCATCCTGAATCTACAAACAATAAAAAGAAATCAGGGGTGATGTGATGAGCAAAACGAGCTGCAGTTCTTCAACTGGCCAAGACAGCAAGAGTGGAGACTTAAAATGGTGGCAGCTTTCTTTAATGGGAGTGGGCTGTACGATCGGAACCGGTTATTTTTTAGGTTCTTCTATAGGAATTATGATGACGGGGCCTTCTATCGTCATCTCTTTTATTCTTGCTGCAATCGGTACATCTATCGTATTTAATGTTCTCGCCCAAATGACGGCTGAGGATCCTCAGAAAGGTTCTTTTTGTGCGTATTCGAAAAAAGCTTTTGGGCGCTGGGCCGGTTTCAGCTGCGGGTGGAACTATTGGATATCCAATATTCTTGTGATGGGAAGCCAGCTGACGGCATTATCAATTCTATCCCGCTTTTGGTTTCACAGTGTTCCTTTATGGGTGTTTGCCGCAGGTTACGCAATATTGGCTATCGCCGTTGTTTTGACGGGGACAAAAGGATTTGACAAAGTAGAGGATATTCTGGCCATTGTAAAGGTTGCCGCCATTTTGATGTTCATCGTCATTGCGGCAGCAACGATGATCGGCTGGATTGACGGCGATGTGAAAAAGCCGGGTCTTCCGGACAGTACACAAGTATTCTTTCACGATGGATTCAGGGGATTCTGGTCCTCACTCATCTATGCGTTCTATGCGTTTGGAGGGATTGAGGTCATTGGTTTGATGGCCATGCAGCTGAAAAAAAAGGAGGATGGGCCTAAGGCGGGAAAGGCGATGATGTTTCTGCTTACCGGCATCTATGTACTTTCCATGGGGCTTGCGGTAACCATGGTGTTTCAGCATGCATTTGACGATAAGGAAAGTCCATTCGTGACAGCTCTGAGTGATTATCATCTGCCGTTTTTTCCCCATGTGTTTAATGGAGCCATCATCATAGCGGGATTTTCTACCATGACTGCCTCACTTTTTGGGGTAACCAACCTTTTATGTACGATGTCTGAAGATGGTGATGCCCCAGGTCTGTTCAGTAAAAAAGTAAAAAAGCTCAAAGATCTGCCATTGGCTTCACTGGGGATTGGAGCTGCCGGACTGCTCGCCTCCATTATTACAGCTTTACTGCTGCCGGGAAAGATTTATGAATACATTACGACCGCTGCTGGCATATTGCTCCTTTATAATTGGCTTTTTATCATTTTCTCATCGTTAAAGGTGCTGAAGCAAAAGTTTTGGGGAAAGATGTTCTCATTTTTAGGCATCGTTTTGCTTCTAGCCAGTATCAGTGGAACGCTGGCTGAGAAAACCATTAGGCCAGGTTTTTATGTCAGCCTGCTGCTTGCAGTGGTCATTGGAATTGCGGCTCTTTTCATGCGTAAGGTCTGGAAGAAGGCAGAAACGTAATGCAATTAAAGGCTGTTTCTAAGATCACTTAGAGAGAGCTTTTTTATTTATGAAAATTATAGGTAAAATAAACGTATTAAAAATTTTAAGAGTAAAATGAACTTATTCTTATTTTTGACGTCATTTTATTAGAAGACAATTCGTTGAGGCAGTTTGTCTAGAAGCGGGTGAATAAAGTGTGGACCACGAACTCCAGCAATTAATCGTAAACGCCAAAAAAGGAGATCAGGATTCCTTTTCAAAAATCGTTCGAAAATATAAAGGGAAAGTGTACCGGCATGCCTTTGCGATGGTCCATGATCAAATGGAAGCGGAAGATATTACTCAGGAAGCTTTCGTAAAAGCTTATTTTTCACTTCATCATTTGAAGCAGGATTATGCCTTCGCCTCTTGGTTAACACGAATCGTTACAAACTTATGTTATGACCGGATAAAGAAAGCTGAAAAGTCGCCTGTGCTGCATGTGGATCCGGAAAAAACAGAACGGCTGCCAAGCACCCATTCTGAAGTTGAAAACGCACAAGTGAAAATGAATCTTCAGTTTGCGATGCAAAAGCTTTCGGCTGAGCATCGTACCGTGATCGTATTACGGGATGTACAAGGATTCTCTTACCAGGAGATTGCAGATATTTTAGAAATACCGGCAGGAACCGTTAAATCCAGAATCAATATGGCTCGAACAGAATTAAGGAGAGAACTCATGAGGGGTGATCGGGATGCATGATGAAGTAAAAGAGCTTCTTTCTGCATATGTGGATGAAGAATTAAACAGGGATGAACGTACAAAGATTGAGGAACATAGCAAGACCTGCAATGAATGCTGGAAAGAGCTGCAAGAACTGAATGAGTTAAAAGAACTGCTGTCTTCTGTTTATCATGGCGCAGAGCCGGATGAATGGCGGATTGAACAGGCGGTGCTTAATCAAATTCAAGCTGAAAGTTCACCTGACCGGCTTCTTTCATGGAAATGGATCATTGCTACAGGTTTCAGTGCTTTGGTAATCATCAGTATCGTATGGATCATGATACCTGTAATCTATAAAAGCATACACGTTGGAATGACCTTAACTTCTATTTCGTTTAGTCTGCTGCATTCAGCATTTGCCGTTGCAGGCGGACTTCCTAACCTGCTCGAAGTAATTCTTGTTCTTACATTGATTATTTTATTTGCTTCCGGATGGTCCGTACGGCGATTATTAGGCACAAAAACAACAGGGTAGGAGGGCGGCCATGAAAAGATTCCATATTTTTATCTCGTTGATCATCATGTTATTTGCCAGTATGCCGCTGCTTAGCCCTACGGCTTATGCTGCAGAGAAGAACATTATGAAATCAAAAGAAGTCGTTATTCCGTTCAACCAAAGTGTAGAAAATGTGATTGTGTTTGGGCACGATGCGGTCATAAAAGGAAAGGTCAAAACGGCAGTAATCGTTTTTAATGGAGATGTGAACATTAAGCGGCAAGCCAAAATTAAAGAGTTGGTTCTTGTTGTTGGAGGGCATGTCAAACAGGAGCCCGGTTCCAATGTTACAGAGAATATAGTATCGATCAACTTGGACAGTCCATCACAGAACAGCCTGTTTCTTGGGGGAATGGTATTGGTCGGCGGCTGGCTGATGCGGCTCATTGGAAGCATTGTTCTTGTTCTGTTAACCATTTTGGCAGGCCTGTCGTTAAATAAAAGATTCAGCAGCTTTGCAGAGATCACCAAAGGAAAAGCGGCTCGTTTCATTTTGTCAGGAGCTATCACAAGTCTGGCGATCCTGATTTTAAGCCTGTTACTGGGCATTACCGTTATCGGCATCCCGATCTCCATCATTCTTCTGTTGTTCCCTTTGATTTCTTTCATAGCTGGAATGGCGGTTTTAAGTAAAGAAACGGCAAAGAGGATCGCCGGATTAGAGAACAAACCAGCTTGGATCGTCTATTTGACAGGATCTTTTTTAATCGTATCTATTTTTAATTTCCCGGTCATCGGAGGCATCGTCTTTTTTATCCTCTATTGTCTATCACTTGGAATGTCCATTCAATGGCTGTACAGCAGATTGCGGCGGGGGAAATAAATATAAGCATTGAAGTCCTTAACTACTTGTTAAGGACTTTTTTTATTTCTAAATGAACTTTTTGCGATATTTCTCGTCTTTTTACTAGTGTAGGGACTTTTAAGCAAAATCCATTTATAAAAATAGGTGATGAAGAATGAAGAAAATATTGTTTTTACCGTTTTTGCAAATGCCGTCAGGGCATCATCAGGCTGCCGAGGCGTTAATTGATATGTTGAAGATCAGAAAAAAGGATATCGTGTTAAAGAAAGTGGACTTGTTAAGCTATATGAATGTTTCGCTAGAAAAGATGGTGACGGGAACGTATCTCAAGTGGATCAAACTCATGCCGGGAACCTACGATCTCGTTTATAAAAATTTTACCTATTCAACGATGAGAAAGGTCCATTCGTTCAAGGGTTATGAAATTTTGTTTCTGAAAAAAATGGAAAAGCTTCTGGAGGATGAACAGCCAGACGTTATTGTATGTACACACAGCATCCCGTCTTACCTTTTGAGTGCATTGAAGCGGAAAGGAAAGTGCCAGGTTCCGGTCATGAATGTATATACGGACTTTTTTATCAACGACGTATGGGGCAGGGAAGAAATTGACTATCACTTTGTCCCAAACCAGGATATGAAATCAAAATTAGTGACAGACCATCACATTTCTCATAAAAACATCATCGTATCAGGAATTCCTGTGCATGAGCAATTTACGAAAACAGAAAAACGGAGCAGTGAAAGCAGCCGGAGAAAAATCTTGATCTCAGGAGGGAGCAGCGGTTTAGGGGATATTTATGAGTTAATAACAGCTGCTGAAACGTCTGGTGCTTTCGACTATTTTGTGCTTTGCGGAAATAACCGTAAGCTGTATGAAAAAATCAGGCAGCTGGATGCGGATCATATTCATCCTCTTCCATACATTGCTTCAAGGCAAGAGATGAACGAATGGTACGACCGGGTCGATGCTGTAGTGACGAAGCCGGGGGGAATCACAGTGAGTGAAGCGCTGCAGAAAAACCTGCCCATCTTCGTTCATTCCGTGCTACCGGGACAGGAAGAGATCAATCTTGAATATTTGGAAGAAAAGAATCTGGTTTTCCGGCTTGAAAGATCTCAATCCATTGAAGGGCAGCTGCATAGGGTCTTAGGCAATAAACCTGAATTGAAAAAATGGCATGCTGCCAAAAAAGCGTATGAAAAAGGCATAGAGATGCTGTCGCCAGATCAGATGGCAAAGTTTATCCAGTCCATTTTAGAACCGGCGATGTCTTTTACTCAGCACGCTTAACCACTAAAAATGTTTTGCCAATACATCAAGACAGGAGCTTAACGAAATGGTAAGGAGGCCTATATCAAGAGAATCAAAATACTTGTATGGTGCATGGATCATTCTTCTGATCTATCTCTCTCCGCTTTTTATTTTAGGAGAGAATGTTCACATCCGAGTCCATGATAATATGGATTCCAATATTGCGTGGTACCGGGTTCTCGTTCACAGCGGACAGCTGTTTGGAAATATTCACGCTGTCATACCGCAAGTGATCAACGGCTTGCCGAGGGATGCCTTTGAAACGGAATTCAGCGGCATCGTCTGGCTGCATGCGTTGTTTCCAGCAATGCAAGCCTATGCCATATCACAGGCGATAACACGGGTGTTTGCTTTTATTGGGATGTACCTGCTGCTGAAAGATCATTTTGTGAAAGAGCAGGAATTATCGTTTATCCGTGTTGGTGTAGCCTTAGCCTTTGCTTTAACGCCTTTTTGGCCTTCAGGCATGCTGAGCACCCTCGGAATGCCGCTCGCATTATGGGCGTTTTTAAATATTCGCAATCAGGCATCAGGTCGTAAGGAATGGCTGGTCCTTCTCCTGCTGCCCTTTTACTCCAGCTTTGTATTAGGTTTTTTCTTTTTTCTCTTTGCTATGGCTTTATTGTGGATAACAGATGTGTGGAGAAAGAGAAAGTGGAATTTTAAATTCCTCATTAGTATCAGCTTTATGATTTTGATCTACATGGTGACTGAATACCGCCTGGTGTATTCACTTCTGCTTCCACAGGCACCGACGAGCAGGAATGAATTCAAGGAATCTGTCCTTGATTTTCCATCTTCCATAAGGCTGATGCTGAAAAATTTTCTATTGGGCCATACTCATGTGATGACGATTCACACGTACTTCATTTTGCCGCTTTTATTCGTGGCCCTGTGGAAGGTCATTAGACAAAAGACATGGAGAAATGAAACTCTTTTTCTTTTTCTCATGGCATTGAATGCTGTCTTATCAGTATGGTATGGCTTTTGGTTTTTTAAAGGATGGCAGCCGCTGAAAGATCAAGTCTCTCTTTTAAATACGTTTAACTTTTCGAGGTTTCACTTTCTGCATCCGTTAATTTTGTATCTTTTGTTCGCAGTAGGCTTGAAGATTGTTGGGCAGGGGAAGGGTAAATGGAAAAAAACAGCCGTGGTTTTGCTTATCCTTCAGTTGCTATTGCTGTTCACACTGAATGAGGAAATCCGTTATCGAATCGCTGGATACCCTTCGTTCAAGGAATTTTACTCCACTCAGCTCTTTGAGAAAATTGACCGCTATATTGGAAAACCGAAATATACGTATCGGGTAGCAAGCATAGGACTGCATCCCTCGATCTCTCAATACAACGGATTTTACACGCTCGATACCTATAACAATTTTTATCCGCTCTCCTATAAACACCAATTCCGGTCCATTATTTCTAAGGAACTGGACAAGAACCGAAAACTGAAGAACTATTTTGACCACTGGGGCGGCCGATGTTATCTATTCTCAGCAGAACTCGGCAAGCATTATAGTTTTGAGAAAGATTCGGATAAAGAAATCGACCACCTGCAATTAAACACAAAGGCGTTTAAAAAGCTTGGAGGACGGTACATCTTTTCATCTGTTCCTATCGTCAATGCCAGGGAAGATCATTTAACGTATGAAAAAACATTTACGGACCCGCATTCGGTATGGAAAATCTATCTTTACCAGGTGAGATGAGCTAAAAGGGAGTGAATTTGATGAATGAACCTATCTTAACGATTGTTGTTCCCTGCTACAACGAAGAAGAAGTGCTGCAGGAAACAACAAAGCAATTAACCTATCTTCTGGAAGACCTGGAGACAGAAAAGTTGATTCATACACAAAGTAAAATCATGTTTGTGGATGACGGCAGCAAAGACAGGACATGGAACATGATTGAAGAAGAAAGCTTTGTGAATGGTTATGTAACTGGATTGAAATTATCCAGGAATGCCGGCCATCAGAACGCTTTGCTAGCTGGTTTGATGAAAGCAAAGGAATTCTCGGATTGTGTCATTTCCATTGATGCCGATCTGCAGGATGACATCACCGTCATCAGGGAATTTATCCTGAAATACAATGAAGGCTGCGAGATCGTGTATGGTGTCCGAAGAAAAAGAGATACCGATACATTTTTAAAACGAACGACAGCGAATGGTTTCTATCGTTTTATGCAAAAGATTGGAATAGACCTCATTCCTAATCACGCAGATTTTCGTTTAATGAGCAAGAGGGCCTTGGATGAGCTGTGCCGATATGAAGAAAACAACTTATTTTTGAGGGGGATCATTCCTCTCATTGGGTTTAAGTCTGCAAATGTTTATTACGACCGTAAAGAACGGATGGCGGGCACTACAAAATATCCATTAAAGAAAATGCTCGCTTTTGCAGTGGATGGGATTACTTCGTTCAGTATTGCTCCGATCCGCTTTGTGACCCTCATCGGATTGATGTCCATCATCCTCAGCGTACTATTAGGAGGATATACCATTGTTCAGGAGGTCTTGGGCCGTACAGAATCAGGATGGTCATCCTTAATGATTTCCATATGGTTTATCGGCGGACTGCAGCTTTTAGGTATAGGGGTAATCGGGGAATACATCGGAAAAATCTTTAAAGAAGTAAAGCGGCGTCCAAAATACTCGATAGAAGCAAATCTTAATCTGGAAGATACGGCAAGAAAACGAGAGATTTTCCATGAAAGCACGGTCCGCTAATACAATAATAAATCCTCTTTCCTTACCAATTGTTAATCTATAAAATGGTAAGGGAGGGGGATTTTTTTATGTATATTTGAATAGCCTTTAACTGAAAATCTCATTTGAAGTACAAAGGTTAAATAAGGTGTGAGCAGCTTCCTTAACGGGAAGAATGATGTTGAACTCTATACATAAAATAAAAAATTAGAGAGTGAGGAACTAATGGGGCAGCTATTTAAACACTTAAAAAACGGAAATAAGTCCGCATTTTTAGCAGCAATCGTCAACACCATCATTGCCATCATTAAAGGCGGCGCCTATCTCAGTACAGGGAATGTGGCCATGTTTGCAGAAACGATGCACAGTCTAGGTGATGCTGCCAATCAATTCTTTGTATTCATCGGTTCTGCATTAAGCAAAAGAGGGGCAACAGACCGTTTTCCTAATGGGTTTGGAAGACTTGTGAACCTCGTGCTGCTGGGCGCCGTTCTGATTGTTGGGATCATGTCGTTTGAAACAGTTAAAGAAGGATTTACACACATCTTTCACCCGACGGAATCGACTGGCTTTGCCATCAATCTGGCTGTGCTGGGAGCGGCGGTCCTGCTCGAGGCATTCGTCCTTTTTAAAGCAATGAAAGAAATCATGCATGATGCAGGGGACACCACGAGCGGTTTTGCCGTATTCGCTAAAAGTTTCGGTTATCTTCCAAAAGCCAAACCAGCTACAAAACTTGTTTTTATGGAAGATATGGTAGCCACTGCAGGCGGACTGCTCGCTATCATAGCCATTGTCATCGCCCACTACACACCGTTTCACCAAGCAGAAGGCATCGCGTCAATACTGATCGGCCTTATGATGTTCTTTGTTGTCGGAAAAGTATTTCTTGATAATGCTGCAGGTGTCCTCGGGGAAGCAGATGAGGAAATGGAAGACAAAATTGGTGATTTGGTCTTGCGTGATCCTGATGTGAAAGATGTGGTCGGAGTAACTGTTATAAAAGAAGGCGAAGATCTTCATGTCGAACTTGAAGTCGAAGTAGATCCATCGCTGACCGTCGCCCAGGCAGACGACATAAAAGACCGTCTTGAAGAGCAGATCTTATTGGAAAAAGGCGTAGCAGATGTCACCATTGAGTTTGATGAAGACGATGGTGTTCAGCAATGGCAGGAACACCGCAAAAACATGAATAAAACTGAAAAATGAGTAAAAAAACAAAGGATTTCTCCATGCTTTATGGAGGAATCCTTTGTTTTTGATGTTGATGAAGAGAAGAAATTGGAAGGTAAATGGAAATGCAAGCCGAAACAATAGATTTACATGCCGAAATCATCAGTTTACCGTCCAAAATTTAAATTTACCCGCCAAAATGGAGCAAATACCCGCCAAATGCCCATTATGGTCAACTAACTAGACTAAAACATTCCGGGATAGCCGTAATATGGGTAAAATACCTGCTGGCTTTGCTGTCCCTGCCCGCCTTGCTGCTGCCCGCCCGGCATCCCGGGGAACAAGCCAGGAAACTGCGGCATCTGTTGCTGTCCGCCCTGTCCTTGCTGAGGCTGTTGCCCTTGCTGTTCGCCTTGCTGGGTCTGGCCGCCCTGCTGCTGCCCGCCCGGCATCCCGGGGAACAAGCCAGGAAATTGCGGCATCTGCTGTTGTCCGCCCTGTCCTTGCTGAGGCTGCTGCCCTTGCTGTCCGCCTTGCTGCTGTCCCCCAGGCATACCCGGAAACAGTCCCGGAAATTGCGGCATCTGTTGCTGTCCGCCCTGTCCTTGCTGAGACTGCTGACCTTGCTGTGCGCCTTGCTGGGTCTGGCCGCCTGGCATCCCGGGGAACATCCCAGGAAATTGTGGCATCTGAGGCTGCCCGCCTAATCCTTGCTGACTGGGTTGACCCTGGCCATAAAATCCATGGAATCCAGGTGTCTGCTGTCCTGATCCCTGGCCAGCCCCTTGTCCGGGAAATTGGGGATACATTCTTTTGCAATAATGATTCATCCAGAAACCTCCTTATTTACATACAAACTATCCTATTCTGCCTTACAGTGGTTGGACACTGATTCTAAAGACCAGGTGAAAAACAGGGCATTGGTCTCAAGAAAGAAAGGGTTAATTTTACGAAGAGGGGGAATCTTCAGGCTGAGGGGAAATTTGTAAGGAATATCAAATCCATACAAAAAAGGGAGATGGCAAAATGAAAAAAATACTTGCTAGTTTGGCAGTTGTCATCATGGCCTGGGGGATTTCATTTTCAACTGCATCAGCTTCAGCGCCAGGATTTCATCACCCGGTGGACTGGGATAAAAATTCAATTTTACGCAAGGATTCGCGTGGTGTGGAAGTTAAAAACATGCAGTATATTATCAATGTTCTCAGATTTTATACCGATTCGTCAGTCATTGACTCCGATGGGATCTTTGGTCCAAAAACCGAAGCCGCTGTTAAACAATATCAAAAAACGCACAACCTGGTCGTTGATGGTGTAGTGGGGCCGAGGACATGGGACAGCTTCTCTCAATTCATTGAAAAGAGAGGAAAGAACACTTATGGAGCCGGTGGATACATGGCCCTAAGAATCCATTGGAAATACGATAGCTCTAATTTCTACGCGCCCTCCAAAGCATATATCTATGGAAATGGCGAAACATTAACCGATACGTATCGGTTATATGCCAATTAAATGTACTTAGGAATAACAATATCCTTATAAGCTTTCCTTCAAAGAGAACGTGCCTTATTCAGGCACGTTTTTCTTTGTTTTGCAATACTGAAGCTCTTAACGTGCAAGGAATAAATCCATTCTGACGGACGTACCTATAAAGTAGGAGGTGTATGATGTTTGGTCATCGAATGAAATTGCGGAAAGGACCTCTGCCGTTTAAACGTGTGCTGTTATACTCGTTGATCATGCTCCTCGGTATGACCATTTTTGCATTTTGGTTAGTGGACCATAAAATTGAACCCATCTTAAAAAACATCGCCCGTTCGGAAGTCCATAACATCGCGGATGAAGCCATCAATGATGCCATTCTTAAAACTACAAATCAATATGATATGAATAAATTGATTGTTATCCATGAACAAAAAGGCCAGCATCCGGCCTACAGTCTAAATTATCAAATGTTTAATAAGGTTTTGGGGAAAATGACGGAAAGTATTCATGATGAAATAAAGAGTCAGCAGCATACCAAAAAAGATAGATTCGGAAACAGACTTAACTCGATTGTCTATCAAATCCCGTTAGGTGCAGCATTTAACAACTCCTTGCTATCTGATGTAGGGCCTCCCGTACCAGTAGAAATGAGTGTGGTTGGAAACGTGGATTCAGAGCTGAAAACCAAGCCAATGAACGTAGGAATTAATAATCCATATCTTGAGGTTTATGTACATTTAAAAGTAAACGTACAGGTTGTTGTACCATTTTCTTCAGAGAAAGTAACCGTAGCGAACAATGTAAAACTTGGTGATCTTTTCTTGCCGCAAGACGTTCCAGAGTATTACGGAGACGGCGGAGGCTTATTCAAACCAGCAGTTATTGGCAATAAAGCGAAAAAGAACGATTAAACTCTATCCCTGGATCAGGATAGAGTTTTTTTACTTCTAATATATGGAATTTTACTGGTGGAGATATAATGAAAGTACAGATAAAAAGGAGAATATGAATCATGAAACTCATTTCTAATTATAAAGATCATGATAGACTTAGATGCAGCTTTAATAACCTTGCTCAAAAAACGTTCGGCATTAGCTTCGAACAATGGTATCAAGCCGGATACTGGACAGATAAGTATATTATTTACTTATTAACGGTCAAATCACCAAAGCAATCCAAATCGGCACTGTCATGACCCATCCGAATTACAGATATCAGGGGCTTTCCCGCAGGCTGATGGAAAGGGTGATGAATGATTATCATAATACAGATGCGTTCTACTTATTTGCCAATCGCGAGGTTCTTGAGTTTTATCCAAAATTTGGTTTTACAAGAATGGAAGAATTTCAGTTTGCGATGCCTGTTGAAAAGAAAAAAGAAACGAAAAATACATCGAGTGTGATAAAGCTTAATGCTGTCCATCAAGCAGACCGCAGCTTTATTTATGGTTTGGCAGCAGAACGAGTGCCGGCTTCCAAAAGATTCAGCACGGTTCATACGGCAGAACTTTTTATGTATTATTGTATGTATGTTTTCAAGGACAATATCTACTATTTGGAACAAGAAAATTGTATCTTGCTTTGTAAAACTATCGGTGAAGAACTGCACATGTTTGACGTGTTAAGCCAGAAAGGGAGAATTGACTGGTTTTACGTTGCTGAGCTATTGGGAACGTCAGAAACTACAAAACTGGTATTCACTTTATCTTTGATGATCAGGGATATCCAGTTCAGTCCGTTCCTTACAAGGATGACCATGTTCTATTTGTACAGACGAAACAAGGAGTGGAATGGCCCGGCAACGCAAAACATCCGTTGACCTCCCAGGCTTGATGGCAACTATAAACGGCTTGCTGTGGGATTTATAACGTAAAATAAACGACGTGGTCCGTGCCCTCACAAAAAAAGCTTCCTCCTGCGATATGCGGGAGGCAGCTTTTTTACTTTTCTTCCTCAGTTTCTGTCACAATTCCAAGTTCTTCTGCATCTTCAATTCTATAGCTGATCAATACATATTGATAAGTACCGACTTTGTTGGCTTCTTCTTCGGACAGTATCTTTTTTCCCGGGCGTTCCGGCCAGTCGAACTCTTTTTTATCCTTTTTTCCAAGAGCTTTCATAATGGGAGGAAAGGACTCCTGCCATTCTTTAGCCGTCATGCGGTCGCTCGAGGAATTGATCGTTACATGATAGGGGAGTTCATTCAGTTCAACACCCTGCTTTTTTTCTTCTCTTACCTTCGCAAGAGATCTTTCATACAGCTTTAACGCAGGTTCGATTAATTGATAGGTTAGTGAAAGTGCTACTTCGGGCTGTTCGGCCTGTGCCTGGAGATCACCTCTGTAAAGCACACCTTCCATATTAACGGTTTTATAATACTTCTCCACAAGATTACCGAGCTGCTTTGTTTCTGCCACTTCCAGAAGTTCCGCTTCCTCAAGCTTTTTCACGTGATAATACAGCCTGGAAGGGTGTTCGTTCAGTTCCGACGCGAGCTGTTTTACCGTGATCGGCTGTTCGGATGCAAGGTGAAGAATTCTCAGTCTCCTTGGATCAGAGAAGATTTTCATTAAATCGATCGATTGTGTTTTCCATTGAGCCATGTGACATCCCACCTAAACATTATCTTTATTAAAAAGAATACCACAAATTCAAGGGATAACGAGATGCCCAATTGTATGATTAGTCCATCGTTCGGATCACTTTGCTTCTCCAAAGCACGAGAACCACAAACATGGTAAGGACCACGCTTGAAACCAAAATAATTTTGTCAATCGGAATTCCTCCTGACAGTAAATAGGATACAAGCGCAAATGAGAGTGGGACGAATCCCATAGAAGCTGTAGCCATTAAGCTTTGCACTCTGCCCATCATGTGTTTATCCGTCATCTCCTGAACTAAGGACGGAGAGATAATATTGGAGATGGATAAGCATACACCTGCCATCGATAGAAGCAAAATACCATGCCAGAGAGCGGACATTTGGCTTAAGAAAATATTAAAGACCGAGAGAAGAGCGATTAGAGAAAGGCTGATGACCGGCCGTTTTCTTTTTATGTTCAATGCCCCAGTAAGCAGTGCTCCCACTACCATGCCGCCAGCAAGAGAGCTTTCCAGATAGCTTAACGCCAAGACATCTCCTTTTAAATACTGATCCACCATTAGAGGCAATCCGATATTGAGAGGGCCAACCAAGAACAGATTGACAAAAATTGAAGTGGCCATCGTTATGAGCAGGTAGGGGACGCTTTTGACGTAGACAATGCCTTCCTTTAACTGCTGAAATGTGGATTCTCTTTTTTTTGTTTCTTTTGATTGCTGATCTGGATAGCGGATTTGCGAGATAAGAATGCTGCTGCAGATGAGCAGGATAGAAGTGCAACAGAAAACGCCGCTGAAGGAGCCAAATTTAATGATAAAGCCGGCTATGACCGGGCCAGTTAATAAAGATAGCTGATTGGTGGTCTGCATGAGAGAGTTGGAGCGTACGATATGCTCCTTTTCAACGATGGTGGGAAGCATGGATTGGTTCGCCGGCCAGTAAAAGGCATCAAGTACACCAAAACAAAGAGCAAATATACCGAGGAAAATCAGGTTCATACTGTCGTTCATGATCAAAAGCACTAAGCCAAGTACAAGTAATCCTCTCGTCAGATTGGAAATGAAGATCACATGCGACCGCTTCATCCGGTCAGCGAGAACGCCGCCGATTGACATGAGCAGTACCCGTGGAATGGTGGTGAGCATCATAATAATTCCAAGCTTTGATGGGGCTTCTAGAGCACGTATAACAAACCAGGTCTCTGAAATTAAATAGATAGAGAACGACAGCCCTGTAAAAATACTGGCAATCCATAAAAATAAAAACTGCCGGTTGGCAAAAACCTCTCCAAATGATGCCTTTTTTATAACCTTTGCTTCCTGTGCCAAACTGCTTTCCATATAAAAACTCCTCTCGCAATTGAAATTAATTTATCGTTAAAATTTATTTTAATGGTAAAAATCATTTTAGTGAATTAGAATCGTTCGACAAAAAGTTTACGAGGGGAAAATCCGGTTGCATTGGAAAAGGATATAAAACTCAAATGGAGTATATAGGTAGAGTGTAAGGTCAGGAAATTATAGGATCTGGATGGTGGTCAGCAGATGATACGCTGGGAAACGAAGATGATTTCAACGGAACGCGGAAACTTTGAAGTGTTTAGTAAAGGGCAGGGACCTGCGTTATGTGTGGCCCATCTCTATTCAGAGTTTAATGAGACAGGTGACAGATTTGCTGATACATTTACGGAAACAAACCAAGTATTTCTAGTAAATCTGAGAGAAGCGGGAAGGTCAGAACAAGCGCACGAACCGTATCAGCTCAGTATGATTGAGACGGTGCTCGATCTGGGAGCAGTTAGATTGGAGCTGGGCATTCAGTCTTGGAACGTTGCCGGACATTCTACCGGGGGAATGCTTGGGCTTGTCTATGGCATGCGGCATCCTCAATCCATTGATTCTTTAATCATTGCCGGTTCCGCAGCCAGGGAATATGCCTCCTCATCGCCCTATTGTATCTATCATCAGGAGCACCCACAGTTTGAAAAGATGCAAATGCTGATCGAACGCCTGAAAACGAACCTATCAGAAGAAGAACGCAGCCGCTGCTCCCGGGAGCGGACGAAACTCTCCTTGCATGAGCCAGATCGGTATGATGAATATTTTACAGGGGATGTCCACAAATCGATGTCTGCTGCCCGCATGAACTTTTTTGCACGGGAAATTCTGCTATTTGATATTACGAAACAATTGCACAAGGTTACTGCCAGAACTTTGATGATTTGCGGAGCACATGACGTCCAGTGCCCTCTTCCTTTCTCTAGGGAAATTGCAGAACTAATCCCTAACGCCGAGCTGGAAGTTTTTAATGACAGCAATCATTATCCTTTTTTAGAAGAAGCTGAAAAATTCAGCAGGGTGATCAAAGAATTTCTATTCCATCCTGTCATGAGGCATAAAACATGAGAGCAATAGAGTTTGAAAAGCAGTTTGTGACAGCTGGAATCTTTGTCTTCTATAAAGGGCTTTTCCCGTTTCAGATCGGTCCGACAAGGAAAGGGGATCAGCTAGGAGTCGTCAGGCTGGGTGGGCATCGGGAAGGATATGAAACACCGATCGAGACAGCGGTGCGGGAATTGCATGAAGAATCGGGCATGAATGTAAAAACCATCCATTCCCCAGTGACCTATCATACGCCCAGCTGGAATTATCCTGAAACAAAAGTGAGGGCACAGGATTCACAAGGAATGGCTCCCGTTCTGATTAAAGGTGTAAACGGTGAATATTCTGTCATGTACTTTGGGGAGTCCATGGATAAGCCTGTACCATCTTCTGAAGCGAAAGCGATTGTATTATTGAAACCGGCAGATATTGTGATAATTTGCAGCAGGACGCTGACTTTTGGTGAGTATATAGCCCGCAATGGAATTGTTGTAGAAAGAGAGAAGATGGACCGTAATCTTAATCTGGTGCCCTTTCCGCAGCTTCGTTTTTTATCCAGGCTGTTAAATGATGAATCAGAGTGGCTCAAGGGTCTTTTTAATATGAAAATCTAGCAATAGAATTAGCCCAAAGTGGATTCGAACATTGATTCAAAGAGGTTTTCTATAAGTACCGTTAAACAGTTAGTTGAGGTGCGGTCCATGAGCGATACAATACTGCTGGTCGAAGATGATCTCTCGATACAAGAAACGGTAGAACGTTTTTTAGTAAAAGAAGGATATCAAGTAACAGCTGCAAGTAATGGGGAAGAGGCTTTTCAACTCTAATCCATCACTTGGGCAGCCGTTTGCTTGCTTTTAAGGGAAAATAAAAAAGCCCAGCATTACGCTGAGCTGTAAATTTAAATTATTGAAATAGTCCGGAATGCAGAACTTCATTCGCTGCAGAAACAACATTGAACAAGAAAGCTCCCCACCATACAAGACGGCCTCGGGAAGAAACTTTGCTCCATCTTGCTCCCTTGCCGTGTTCTTTGAAATAAATAAGAGCAGCAAGGGCCGTTATATTAAAGAAGATCATGCTCCAGCGGGCAACAACAAGGTAAGTCGGACTTACTAATCCACCGGCAAGCAGCAATCCATTGATTAAGAACAGCATATAGAAAAACGGAAGACTTTTCATGTCATCACTTCTCTCCAAGATGATCAAATCCTCGTTTATTCTAACACCGCAATTATGAAATTGGAATGGGTTTGCTCAATGGTTAACAATGTTGACACATTTCTTATCCGAGCGGAAGAATCAATGTTTTTTCGAAGGAACATGTATGACATCAGAAGATGAAATCATCACCATCATGCTCCCTCCATAGGTTTTGGCCCGGATCAGGATCGGCTGGTTATAACGGTTCTGAAAACGGAAATCAGGCCCGTACCAGCTTACGGTTGCATCCCTGCCTTTTGGAACATAAGGTACACTTCGGCTGTGTGAAAAACGCTGCACAATATGAAGTCCAGCCCGGTCCACGGCATTAAAAAGAGTAGAGGAGACCTGGCAGATTCCTCCGCCAACTCCCTCTGAAAGCTCTCCACGAACAATAACAGGTGCACGCATGTACCCTTTGTCCGTAGTCCGTCTGCCTACGACCCCGTTAAAGGAAAAGGTCTCTCCAGGAAACACGACTTGATTATCAATCGCTTTTGCGGCAAGTGAAATATTATGGGTCCTGGATGAATGAGAACGGTTAAAATAAGTGACATACTGAGCAAGGTGATTGGTCCTGATATTTCCAAGCAGCTCACTGTCAACCCTGGGGTGGACGGTTAATAGAGGGACTTCAAGTTTATGAGGCCCCTTGCTGAAAAAGCTGGCATAGAATTGCTCTTTAAACGCTTTTTTGTAGAGCATGGAACCATTTTCTCCAGGAGTAATTCCTCCTAAATCATTAATTCTTGCATTAAGGGGCGGACGGTAAACCTGACCTTCCAATTTTGCAGCAAACGACTCGAATTTTTCACCGTCTATGATAGGCGTACCTGGCAGCGGGACCATAAAGTCTTTTCGATCAATAATTGCGATGGTTTGGCCTTGCTGAATCAATGATATACTCTCAGGCGTATAGACAGGCTGTACGGCCAGCAGCATACCGGTTAACAATGAAAGTAACATAACAAAACAACCTCCCAAAAGATAGTATGAGGAAGGACGGCTGGATTTATGTAGTAAGCATTCACGTAAATAAAATTTAGATTTTTCAAAAAAGTTATTGACTTTCCATTGCATACCTGTTTTAATAACTATTAATCCGATGAGGATTATATGAATTAAAAACTCCATAAATTTTTTCTTATTCTGAGAGGTGGAGGGAATTGGCCCTGCGAAACCTCGGCAGCGGACTCTTTAACGAGAGAACTGTGCCAAATCCAACAAGCATCAGCTTGGACGATAAGAGAAGTAGAACGCTATTTAACTTCTTCTTACACGTCCATGAGATGTAAGAGGAAGTTTTTTATTGAGTAAAAAAATATCGTGCAGCTGATTGGTAAACCAAAGGCCGTGTCTCAACATTAGCAGACATGGCCTTTTGGTTTTCTTTTTTTCATAAACTGTTTCCGTTTGAAAGGGGGAATTTTATTCGCTGCAAATGTTCAAAACGTTTCGTCGACCGGACAACCGGAGGCTTTCCTTAAAAAGGAGGGTTCCGGTTGTTTTCTTTTTGCAAAAACGCAGGGAAGAAGGGAGATATGATATGACTTTACTGCAAATTAGTAAACTCAATCGGAGTTTTGAAACAGGAAAAGGCGTGACAAAAGCACTTGAGCAAATAGATCTCGATGTGAATCAAGGAGAATTTATTACAGTGATCGGCCCGAGCGGCTGCGGAAAAAGCACATTATTAAAAATAATTGCTGGATTGGATACAAGGCATGAGGGCTCTGTATTGCTGGATAACCAAAAAGTATCCGGGCCGAGCATTGATAAAGGGTTTATTTTTCAAGAACCCAGGCTGTTTCCCTGGCTGACCGTGGAAAAAAATATCGCGGCCAACTTGCCTGTGAAAGAAAGTGCTACACAAGAAAAAGTTCGCGAGCTGATTAAGCTGGTACGGTTGGAGGACTTTGAAAATGCCTATCCAAAAGAGCTGTCGGGAGGAATGGCACAGCGGGTATCCATCGCAAGAGCCCTGCTTAGAAATCCTAAGATTCTTCTCTTAGATGAACCATTTGGAGCGTTGGATGCCTTTACCCGGTCACATATGCAAAAGGTACTGCTCAATATCTGGCAGAAGAATCGGACGACGATGATATTTGTGACTCACGACATCGATGAGGCCATTTATCTCGCCAGCACTGTAGTGATCATGAATCCCCGGCCAGGCACAGTCAGGGAGGTCATACCGATTGAACTGCCTCATCCACGGAGAAAAACAGATCTTGCTTTCCAGGAAATACGACAGCGGGTATTGAGTGAATTTGAAAAAGTGGAGGAAAGCGAGCGAGCAGCAACCGTCCGATAACGATATAAAGGAGATGAAAAAATGAGCAATCAGACTGGGGTATTAACGAGAACGACTGTAGAACGAAAACAAAGCATCAAGGAAACAGCATCAAAAAAACAGAGGAAAAACCCATTTCTATCCCATTGGGCACGAGGATTGGCATTTCCCGTTTTTATCATCATTATTTGGGAACTGTCAGGTGCTTACGGACTTATTTCTGCCACCTTGCTGCCAAGGCCGAGTGAAATCCTTATCGCATTTAAGGACTTAATCCGTACCGGGGAATTATTCACCCATTTTAAAATCAGCTTGTTCCGGGCACTTACAGGATTTTTAATTGGCGGGGGACTTGGACTTCTGGCCGGGCTGGCAGTTGGTTTCTCGAGCAAAACAGAGCAATCGCTTGATCCTACGTTTCAGATGCTGCGGACTATTCCATCGTTAGCTGTAATTCCTTTATTCATTCTCTGGTTTGGCTTTGGCGAGCTGTCAAAAATATTGCTGATCTCAAAATCTGCGTTCTTTCCGCTTTATGTGAATGCGTTCCTAGGGATACGCGGTGTGGACTCTAAACTGTTTGATGTAGCGAAGGTGCTTGAATTCAGCAAATGGAAACAGATCACAAAACTCATTCTCCCTGCTGCACTACCAAATATTCTGCTCGGTTTACGGCTGTCATTAGGTGCGGCGTGGCTGGCTTTGGTCGCAGCTGAACTGATGGGATCGAGTGAAGGCATCGGATATCTTATCATGGATGCGAGGCAATTTTCTCAAACGTCCATCGTTTTTGTAGGCATTATCATTTTTGCGGTTTTCGGCAAAGCATCAGATTCACTGGTCCGATATTTTGAAAAGCGGCTTCTGAAATGGCGTGACAGCTATATCGGCTGATCAAAATCTTACATAACAGGAGAGGAGAAAACGGATGAAATTAACGAAGAGAAAAATAGCTGCGGGTGTATTAACACTGATTTTATTGCTTAATATGCTTTCCGGCTGCAGTGAGAAAACCACCACCGCGGAGCAGAAAGGGAATGTTACGGTCAACATCGGAGTTCAGGGAAGTACCGGTGTTCTGCCGTATGCACGTGAGAAGAAATATTTTGAAAAAGCGTTTGAGAAAGAAGGCGTAAAAGTAAAATGGAGTGAATTTGAAAGCGGCCCTCCTCACTTTGAGGCATTGGCATCTGGAAGGCTGGATTTCGGTGCAACCGGAGGAACTCCTCTTATTGCCGGACAGTCGGGCAACGTTGATTTTAAAGCGATCGCGGTAACGACGAATGGAAAAAAGGGAAATTCAATCATCATACCAAAAGGAAGCAAGATTAAAGAGTTAAAAGATTTAAAAGGAAAGAAAATTGCGGTGGCTAAAGGAAGCAGTGCCTATAACTTTCTTTATATGGCGCTTGATCAAGCAGGGTTGACTGACAAGGATATTAAAATTGTACAGTTGCAGCCAGATGAAGCTAGACCTGCACTTGATAACGGTTCCGTGGATGCCTGGTCAACATGGGAACCGTATGCCACCACAGCCATCTATCAAACGGGAGCGAAGTCATTGGCTGATGGAGAAGACCTTAATATTAATGCGCCCAGCTTTTTGGTGGCAAGGACTCAGTTCACAAAGGAACATCCTGATTTAACGGTACTGTTCCTAAAGACATATGAGAAAGTCAGACAAGAGTTTATCAACCATCCGGATGAAGTGACGGTAGATATCGCTAAAAAAGAGAAACTTGAACCGGAAATCGTCAGCACGGTCTTAAAGCGGGCCGATTTGATTCTATCTCCGACAACCAAAGAATTTGCAAAAGCTCATCAGCAACAAGCTGATTTTCTATACAAAGTAGGTGGCATCAAGAAAAAGCTGGATACTTCAAAAGTCATAGAGAACAAGTTTGTTGAGAAGGTTTTAAAGAAGCAATGACCAGACGCCAACATTTGATGGAGGGATAAACATGGGAGAAACGTCTTTGAGAGAATGGCAGCGACCCAAAGACTTTATTGCATCGATCACGAAGGAACAGCTGAACTTTGTGAATTTGACAGATCTTCAGTTCACAGGGCTTTGCAAGGAAAAATACGGAGTGAATAAAGGGTTGTACAACACGATTGAAAACTACTTTGCAAAGAAAGGAATACGCAACATTCTCTATCGGAGAGTGTACATTCTTGAATTCCTGAACGATGTCCAGAGGAGAAAAGGCAAAGAATGCCGTGAAACACACGTTACGTTCGGTTCAGGAGGGCTGGCAAAAGCGCTCCACAACTTTTTTATTAAGAACATTTAAGGGAGGATTTTATTGTGGCAGATATTGTAACCATATCAGGCAGCCCTTCTGTAACCTCAAGAACGGGAATCGTCCTTCGATATTTAAGTGAATTGTCCCAGAAAGGGGGGCTTGAAACAGAATCTTTTTCAGTACTTGATGTCCCGCCGGAAGATCTTTTTCTTGGCCATTTTCAGAGTCCTCATCTGAAAGCCATTGAGAAGAGCATAAAACAAGCAAAAGCTGTCATTATTGGAACACCTGTGTACAAGGCAGCCTATTCAGGAGTCCTTAAGTCGCTGTTGGATCTGCTGCCACAAGATATCCTCTCTGGAAAAAGTGTATTGCCCATTGCAACGGGCGGTACGATCGCCCATCTTCTGAGCATCGATTACGCGTTAAAGCCTGTTCTTTATGCCATTGGAGCAAGGAACATATTAAATGGAATTTATTTAATCGATCTGCAGCTGCAGCATAACAATGGCCGTGAAGTTGCGTTTGATCAGGAAATCGAGAAGCGGCTGATTGTATCATTAAACGAACTGATCGATGAGGTAAAGAAAGATACGTACATCAAGGACTTAGAAAAAGCGGAGCTGCAAATTGCGGGAAACATTGATGGAAAGGGGAATAAAGCATGAACGTATATTGGTTTTTGCCGACACATGGAGACAGCCGGTATTTGGGAACATCAGAAGGAGGACGGCCTATCACGCTTTCCTATCTTCGCCAGATTGCGCAGGCGGCAGATAGCCTTGGCTTTAAAGGAGCACTCCTGCCGACAGGGCACTCCTGCGAAGATGCTTGGGTTACCGCTTCTTCCTTAATTCAGGCCACCGAAAAGATGAAATTCCTCATCGCTGTACGTCCGGGTTTGATCTCTCCCTCTCTAGCGGCACGAATGGCTTCAACCTTTGACCGGCTTTCTGATGGAAGGTTATTGATTAATGTTGTGACAGGAGGAGATCCGGTAGAGCTTGCCGGTGACGGATTGCACTTATCGCATAGTGAACGCTATAAACTGACGGATGAATTTTTAACCATCTGGAGGGAGCTGCTGGCCGGAGAAGAGGTTGACTATGAGGGCAATCACCTTAAGGTAAAAAAAGGAAAAATTCTTCTTCCTTCAGAGCAAGAGCCTTATCCGCCACTGTATTTCGGAGGGTCGTCGGATGCGGCGCTTGAAGTGGCTGCCAAGCATATTGACGTTTATCTGACTTGGGGAGAGCAGCCTGAACAGGTCAGAGAAAAGATTGATAGAGTCAGAAAGCTGGCAGCTCAGCAGGGGAGAACTGTGAGCTTCGGAATCCGGCTCCATGTGATTGTCAGGGAAACAGAAGAAGAGGCTTGGGCTGCGGCTGATTCGTTAATTCAATATGTAGATGAAGAAACCATCATTGCTTCACAAAAAGTCTTTTCACGTTATGATTCAGTCGGACAGAAACGGATGGCTGCTCTTCACAACGGAAAAAGAGATTCTCTTGAGATCAGCCCAAACCTTTGGACCGGCATAGGCTTGGTGAGAGGCGGGGCTGGAACCGCACTTGTCGGTGATGCAGACACGGTTGCGGAGCGAATGAAAGAATACCAGGAAATCGGGATTGATCATTTTATCTTCTCAGGCTATCCGCATCTTGAAGAAGCATACCGAGTGGCTGAACTCCTTTTTCCTAGGCTTCCGATCTCACATAAAAATCCGGCGGCAAAGCGTTCGCTTCATTCGTTTGGCGAAGTGGTCGCCAATACGTACCTACCGCTGAAAAGCAAAGTAAAATAAAAACATTCTAGTAAACTTGCTCACTTTTTCTGACAGAAAAAAGTAGTTATTGACAAATTTAACTAGCTTAAGTAATCTATAAATGGAATTCATACAAAACCAGTCAGAATTATAAGGTTTGAGCTTAATTTACAGCAAAAACTCATAAGCATGTTTATTGAGTTTTTGCAGTACATAATGATTGGTCCAGTTAAAAATTAAATAACGGGGGTTAGGGAATGAAAAGAGGATTACTCAGTATTACTTTCCTGGTTGTTTTCTCCATGCTTCTTTCCGCATGTGCACTCAACAGCTCAGGAGATAACGAATCAAAGGACAGCAAAGCCAATACTTCTGCTGTTAAAGATGCAAAAGGCAAAAGCTATAAAGCAACCGATGTATCAGCGCTGCCTGATAAAGCAAAGGCTAGAAAAGATACATTCATTGCGGGCATTTCTGCTCCAGGCGGAGTCTTCCTGCCATACTTTTATGAGAACGGGTGGGACGGCAATGCCACTACACCAATCTTTGCACCGCTTGTTGACTTAGATAAAGACGGGAAACCAGTTCCGATCTTGGCTGAAAGCTGGGACACTTCCAAAGATCAGTTAACCTATACGTTCCATATTAGAAAGAACGCGAAATTCAGCGACGGTTCTCCGGTAACGGCTAATGACGTTGCTTTTACGCTTAAGCTTCTTCATGATCCTGCTTATAACGGCTATCAGGATATTTCTCTTGCCGCGATGAAAGGCGGAAAAGAGTATAAAGAAGGAAAAGCGAAGACCATTGAAGGCATTAAAGTCAAAGATCCACAGACGATTGAAATTACAACAGATAAAGTCAATGCTAAGGCATTGTTGATCTTAGGCGGACAGGTGCTGTCTGAGAAATACTACGGAAAAGATTACAAATACGGCAAGCTGGACTACTTGAAGGATCTGTATTCCAAACCGCTTGGAGCAGGGCCTTATGTATTCTCCAAATATGTGCCTGGCCAAGAGATTCGCTATAAAGCAAATGATATGTACTATGCAGGCAAGCCAAAAACGAAAAACCTGATCTACAAGATTATCGACAAAGCTACTTCTCTTCAGCAATTTGAAACAGGTGAACTGGATTACGCAGGATTCCCGGCTGATGATGATACCGTAGAGCAGCTGAAAAGCTT
The DNA here is from genome assembly GCF_024494405.1 of Fictibacillus sp. WQ 8-8. NCBI lineage: Bacteria > Bacillati > Bacillota > Bacilli > Caryophanales > Fictibacillaceae > Fictibacillus > Fictibacillus sp. WQ 8-8. Next base: position 94,205 of record NZ_JAMXKG010000009.1, on the reverse strand, counting down.
GAAGTTCGCCAACATCAAAGTAGAGCCGGTCAATGATTACGGTTTGATCTATGTGAACAATACGCGTCCGCAGTTCAAAGATAAAGAAGTCCGCCAAGCGCTCCTTTACGGGCTGGACCGACAAAAAATAGTAGACGTACGTTTTAAAGGTTTTGGCCAAGTGGCAGATATCCCAGTTTCACCGGTTTCATGGGCATACAATAACCAAGGTGTAACAGAGTATAAATTTGATCCGAAAAAGGCGAAAAAACTGTTGGATAAAGCAGGATGGAAAACCGGCAAGAGTGGAATCCGCGAAAAGAATGGCGTTCAGCTGGAAATCAATTACTTAACATCTGACGCAGAGGATGCTGTCATCCCGATCGCTAAAGAAAATTATCAAGACATAGGCGTTAAATTTGAGCCGGACATTACTGATTTTAACGCACTCGTTTCCAAGCTTACGAAAAAGAACTATGACTTTGCGGCTGTATCCACATCACAGATTCTAGATCCAAGCGATACAGTAGAGGAGTTGGCTACCAAAAATCCGAACAACTACATGGGCTACTCTAATGCTAAAATCGACAAATTGATCCAGGAAGGGTTAGGAACTCTTGATATCACTAAGCGAAAAGAAGTGTACCATGAGCTGTATAAAGAATTTACACAGGATCCTCCTTACATTCTGATTCATTACCGCCAGAGCGCGAGAGCGATCAGCGGCCAGATCGAGGGATTGGTTCCTGATAACTATACTGGCATCGGTTCAAGCCTGCCAAACATCTCAATCAAAAAGTAAAACGTAAAATGCCTGGCGCACAGCTGGGCATTTTATCTGCAGAGGGGGGGATTACCATATGAAACAGTATGTACTGCAGCGGTTTATTCAAATGATCATTATCTTGTTCGGTACATCATTTATCATCTTTTTCTTATTTGCGCTGCTTCCGGGGGATTATATTGATTCCAACTTAAGCCTCACCCCGCAGAGAGCACATGAGCTTAAAGCGCTCTACGGGCTTGATCAGCCGATTCTTCAGCGTTATTTTACGTGGCTCGGGAATGTTTTTCATGGAAATCTCGGCTTTTCGTTAAAACATCAGGAAAGTGTTGTTTCCCTGCTTAATAAGTATGTGTGGAATTCATTTATCGTAGCGCTCCTTGCCCTGTTCTTTACATGGACCATCGCTCTTCTTACGGGCGTATTTTCCGCGATCAAGCAATATTCTCTGTTCGATGGACTGGTGACATTCTTCGTCTTTGCAGCCATGTCCTTCCCGTCGTTCTTTATCTCTTTGCTGTTTATAAAATGGTTTGGGGTTGACCTTAAGATTCTCCCAATCGGAGGAATGATCGATACAGGCAGTGAAACTACCGGATTCGCTTATATTCTTGAAGTGGGCAAGCATATGATCTTGCCTGTGGCCATTTTAACCCTGCTCAGCGTCGGTTCCTTAACCCGTTATTTCAGGACGGGGATGCTGGAGGTCATCCGACAGGATTACATCCGGACTGCTAGGGCGAAAGGATTAAAGGAAAGGACGGTTATTTTTAAGCATGCTCTTAAGAACGCCATCCTTCCGGCCATCACGCTGCTGGCTTTTGAACTGCCGGGGCTTTTTTCCGGAGCAATCATCATGGAACAGATCTTTAACTGGCCGGGTGTCGGCAGAATTCAAATTGAATCCGTCAGCTTCAGAGATTATCCAGTATTGATGGCTTTTACACTGTTCCTTTCTTCCCTCACCATCATCGGAAACTTCCTGGCTGATGTCACATACGCCGCGGTAGATCCGAGAATCAGGCTGAAATAGGGGGATGAACATGGAAACTGCTAAACCGTTAATCTATAAAAAGAAGAAAGTAGCGAAGGCGAAATCTCCATCGTTATGGAAACAAACCTACCGGCGCCTGAAAAAGAACAAATTGGCGATGGCAAGTTTAATTTTCCTTGTTCTTATGCTTTTGCTCAGTTTTATAGGGCCTCACTTTTCACCATATATTTTAGACCGGACAGATATTGCCTATGCCAACCAGCCGCCGAGTTCATCGCACTGGCTTGGGACCGATAATTATGGCCGTGATGTGCTGACACGATTAATGATGGCGGGGCAGATCTCGCTGACGATCGGACTGGCCTCGATGGTCCTTTCTATTGTGATCGGTTCGTTCCTTGGAGCCGTTTCAGGCTTCTACCGCGGGATTGTGGATATGGTCATCATGAGGCTGGCCGATATCCTGATGTCGATTCCAGGCTTGCCGCTTCTCTTGATCATGGGAGCGATTCTGTCTGAGTGGAAAGTACCTTCTGAATACAGACTGTACATCATCATGATCATGCTGAGCTTTGTCGGCTGGCCGGCCCTTGCCAGGCTTGTCCGCGGACAAATTTTGTCACTAAGGGAGCAGCCCTTCATGCAGGCAACGGAAGTGCTCGGACTCAGCGATCGGCGAAAGATTTTCTATCACTTGATCCCGAATACGCTGCCGCTATTGCTCGTTGTGGCAACGCTGAATGTGGCAGGGGCAATACTTAGTGAATCCGCACTGAGTTTCCTTGGGCTAGGAGTCGTTCCGCCGACACCTTCATGGGGTAACATGATGGATGCGGCAAATAATTTTATAGACTTCAGAAAACGCCCATGGCTATGGATTCCACCCGGCTCGGCTATCTTCCTCACTGTCGTGTCCATTAACTTGCTCGGCGATGGATTAAGGGATGCGCTTGACCCGAAAATGAAACGGTAGGTGTTAATGTTGAGTGAAGCACTGTTAGAAGTAAAAAACTTAGTCACTAATTTTTATACGGAAGAGGGCGTTGTAAGGGCAGTGAATGACGTCAGCTTTTCCATTGGTGAGCAGGAAACGGTCTGTATCGTCGGAGAGTCAGGCTGCGGAAAAAGCATCACATCACTTTCCATCATGCAGCTCATAAATGAGAACGGAAAGATTGAAAACGGAGAAGTGAACTTTGCCGGCCGAAATCTTCTTAAACTGAATAAAAAAGAGATCAGCCGCCTTCGCGGAAATGATATCGGAATGATCTTTCAGGAGCCGATGACCTCGCTGAATCCAGTGTATACGATCGGCCAGCAGATGATTGAGCCGCTCCAGGAGCATCTGCTGCTTAGCCGGAATGAAGCCTATAAGAAAGCACAGGAGCTCATCACAAGGCTGGGAATTCCAAATGCTGAGAAAATCATTAACATGTATCCGCACGAACTGAGCGGGGGTATGCTGCAGCGGATCATGATCGGCATCGCGATCAGCTGCAATCCGAAGCTCATCATCGCCGATGAGCCTACGACTGCCCTGGATGTAACGATTCAAGCTCAGATCCTGGATATTTTACGGGATATTAAAGAGCAGTTTAAAACATCCATTCTGCTGATTACCCATGACCTTGGAGTTGTTGCCGAGATGGCAGATTATATTGTCGTTATGTACGCAGGCAAGATTGTGGAGCAGGGTCCTGTCCTGGAAATGTTTACGAATCCACAGCATCCTTACACGAAGGGTCTTCTGAAAGCCAAACCGGTGATTGGAGAGCGAAAAGAGGAGCTTTACACGATAGCCGGCCAAGTTCCAAACCTTGCTGAACTGACTGAATCGTGTTATTTTGCTGACCGGTGCGAGCATTGCATGGACATTTGCCGGACAAAGCATCCAGAGCTGGAAAAAACCTCTGAGAACCATAGTGTCAGCTGCTACCTTTATGAAAGAGAGGCCGTACGATGAGTGAAGCATTATTAGAAGTGGAAAATTTAAAAAAATACTACTCAAGCTCTAACGGCCTATTTGGGAAAAAGGGTGAATCGGTCAAGGCGGTCGATGGTGTCTCGTTTACGATTGAAAAAGGAGACGTATTTGGCCTCGTCGGAGAGTCCGGCAGCGGGAAATCCACGATTGGAAAGACCATTCTAAGGCTGCATGAGAAGACCGAAGGGGAAGTTCGTTTTAAAGGGAAAGATGTTTTCTCACTAACGAAAAAGGAACTACGGGGTTTGCGTGTGCAGACCCAACTCGTCTTTCAGGACCCGTTCAGCTCATTAAACCCCAGGATCCGGGTGGGAGATGCCATTGGGGAAGCCATGGTTCAGCACGGTCTTGCTACCAGTAAGGATGTTAGAGCAAAGGTGCTTCAAGTAATGGAAACATGCGGTCTTTCACCCTTTCATGTGGATCGTTATCCTCATGAGTTCTCTGGCGGCCAGCGGCAAAGAATCGTCATTGCCAGGGCGATGGCACTCAATCCCGAGTTTCTTGTCATGGATGAACCGGTCGCTGCTCTGGACGTTTCCATTCAGGCACAGATTATTAATCTTTTCAGTGATCTGAGGAAGAAGAAAGGCCTTTCGTATTTGTTTATTTCACATGATTTGAGTGTCGTTGAGCATCTTTGTACAAAGATTGCGATCATGTACCTTGGCAATATTGTGGAGATGGCAACGAAAGAAGAGCTGTTTGATAATCCGCTGCATCCCTATACGAAAGCGCTCTTGTCTGCTGTCCCAATACCCGATCCACGGATCAAGAGGGAGAGAATTATTTTAAAAGGAGATATTCCAAGTCCTGTTAACCCGCCGTCAGGCTGCAAGTTTCGTACACGGTGTCCGCTGGCAACAGAGCTTTGTGCGGAAAAAACCCCCGAATTCAGGGATATGGGGAACGGACATTTTACGGCCTGTCATTATGCTTAAAAACTGTTGACTTACCAGGCTTATTCCATTATATTATTTTTAATAATTTAAAATTTTCTAACTTATTAAGAGAGGTGGAGGGATTTGGCCCTTTGAAGTCTCGGCAGCGGTCCCGGAGAGGGAACTGTGCCAATTCCAACAAGCTTTGGCTTGGACAATAAGAAGGGTAATTTGGTTATGTCTAACCTCTTCTTATTACGTGATCGTAGTAGGAAGAGGTTTTTATTACGGTATAAAACAGAGTAAATCCATAGGGATATTTATATATTCTTTTTTGCTGCTGATTGGAAAACCAAAGGCAACTCTCTTTTTGGGATGTATGCCTTTGTTTTTTTTATTCAGCTCGAGCAAAAAGAAATAGTTGAAATAAGAGAGAGAAGGGAGATGCTGGTATGTCGTCGTTATTAATTGTTGGTGGAGATCATCTTGGGAAAATTACGAAGAAACTGGAGCATCAAGGGATAAGGGAGATCATTCATGTGAGCGGAAGAAAAGCTAGAATGTCTCAAAAGGAGATTCCAAGTCATGTGAACTTGGTTCTGGTCCTGACCGATTTTATAAACCATGAGTTTTCAGCAGCGATTAAGAAAAAGGCGAACAAACAGAGTGTTCCCATCTATTTTTCCAAGAGGTCCTGGTGCTCGATCTATGCTGTACTTGAAAAATCGGGGCTTTTAAGCAATCGCACAAAACGGAAGAAGATAGCCGTTAATGGGTAATAAGAAAACCTGCCTCATAGGGCAGGTTTTCATTCCGTTGAATCAATTTTTACAACTTCAAGCTGAAAGGGAACGCACTCTTCCAGCCTTTCTTTAATCTGTTCGGCTTCCTCTCTGGACAATGGAGTATTTGAGTCTCTTAACGTTTCCATGCTGAAAGTAAACCGCCCGCTGGATTCAATAACCTTGTATTCTTTCATGGAAATTCCCCTTTCTCCCTTTCATTTGAGATTGCAAAAATGGCACGATGGTATATCTATATACTTCTACATACCCGGTTCGTTCCCTTTTTAGTATTTTGATTGGAGGAATTGAAAAAATATAGTTATAGGAAAATCATCACTCTAATATACATAATCGATGGAATCTCGATGGGAAACCGTGCTGATGGAGGGATGAAGGTATGGCTGTTAAACCACCGATACTACAGAGAGGGGACACCATCGGGATCGTGACACTAGGAAGCCCTCTGGAGGCCCAAATAATTAATGAAGGATTAACCACGCTGCGAAATTTTGGATTCAATATTGTCCTCGGGAAAAATGTTTACACGAATACTGGTTTTTTGGCCGGAACGGATGAACAGCGGGCAGCTGATTTAATGGCGATGTTTACGAATAAAAAGGTGAAAATGATTTTGCCGACAAGAGGGGGAGTAGGAGTAGAGGGAATTCTGCCGTATCTGGATTTTGATGTCATCCGGCAGAATCCAAAAATCGTATCAGGATACAGCGATATTACGATCCTGCTGAATGTACTGTATCAATATACCGATTTAATCACCTTTCAGAGCCTTCTCCTGCTGGACTTTAATCCAAATACACCGGCTTATAACTACCAACAGTTTTTCCAGGCAACTTCAACTGTTCAGTCACCCCGGCAAATTGTTAATCCGCCGGGTATTCCTCAAATTAGCAGAGTACAAGGAAATATAACGGGAGAAGTTGTTGGCGGCAATTTGACCTCGCTTGTGGATTCACTTGGAACTCCGTTTGAGATTGATACAGCAGGAAAAATTTTAGTGATAGAGGAGACCCATGAACCGATTAACCAGGTTTACCGGTATCTCAATCATTTAAAAATTGCGGGTAAATTTGATGATTGTGCAGGCATTGTGATGGGTGAATGCACAGCGTGTGAACCGGCGTACGGTGTAACGTATGATCAGCTCATAACTACGTTTGTCGTACCACTTGGGAAGCCGCTCATGACAAATGTTACAACAGCACATGGGTATTATAAGGCAGCCATCCCAATCGGTGCACAGGCGAACCTCGATACCGTTAAAAACCGTTTTTCGATTTTAGAGCCGAGTGTGAGCAATATGTAATATAAAAGAGATTATCCAGCTGCCAGCTCCATCCATAAATAAAAGGTGACATAGGCTCTCCAGCCTGTCCAATTTTGAGACCACTCGATGATTTCTGGAAGGCTTGGCTTGGAGTGGGAACCAAGCACCTTTTTTAACGCGTTATGCAAACCAACGTCTGCAGCAGGAAATGCATCAGGATGGCGCAGGCACCTCATGATGACATAGTTTGCTGACCAGCTCCCGATTCCGCGGATCGAAGTCAATTTCTTTTCCATCTCGTGAAGGGGCAGTTCTTGGAGTCCTGTTTTGGTTAATCTGCTGTTAGAGATTAATTCAGCAGCATCTAACAAGTACTCTGCCTTTCGGTTTGTGAACTTTAGGGAGAGCAAATTTTCTTTAGTAAGATTGGCGACTTTATCAGGCTCAGGAAACATCCAATAATCTTTTCCGTTGAATGCCATGTTTTCTCCGAAGTGTTCAACCAACCGCCTCTTCAATAAATAAGCCACGTGAAGGCTGACTTGCTGCCCCATTATAGACCAGGCCAAGGCTTCAAACAGGTCAGGCACTCCAATGATTCTCAGCCCTTCCCGCCCTGGGACAACCTTACGCAAAATACGGTCTTCTTCTGCCATTTGATAGAAAGGGGTTAAATCCCGTTCCAAATCCATCCAATCGATGACGTGATGAACAATCTCTGCTTTTGTATTGTGATCGGGAACTTCGATTGGAAATGATAGAACGAGGTGCTGATCTGTGGCCTCCAACTGAATCAAAACACACTCTTTTTCACATCTAACCGCCTTTCTTACGGATTTGTTGTCCATATCCACGGAATGCAGCAGTTCATTTTGATTTCGGTTTAAATAACGAAGACACTCTTCAAAAAGAACATCATGCCGTTTGATCTCAATATATTTTCCTTTGTCACTCCACATAAACAATCTCCTAAGCTTTTTAATATAGGAAGTCGATTAGCTTCCGGCTTCCTCCCGCAGACGGTTGAAGTCTCCTTCATGCCTTGTAGCCACAGCAATATCAAAAAGGGCATGGTTGAACTTCTCGTGGTCCAGACTGAACAAAAAGCTATTTACAAAGCCTTTGGCGGTGTATACGGCAAAATTCCATACGGCATCAAAGTCTTTGGGATTGATTGAGCTCGCCATTAAATGAGTACTTTTAGGATTTCAATCCCTACAATGCATCCTTGCTTTTGCCATATGGATACCCTCCCAGAAGTAAAAACGTCCTAGCGATTATTAGATGGTTCGGTTTAGCTATCTTACATATGTCTTTTGTTATAGGATCTTAATGATTGCGACAAACCCTTTAGTCCACTATATCGTAAAGCAGGGTTACTCAATGGGATCACCTAGCATTATTCAAGCAAATGTGGAGGTCAGGGATGGCGTAATACAAAGAACAAGCATTACAGGTAAAGCGATTATAGTAGAATAGACCCGCTTAAACCCCTAGAAACCAACCAACTTACTCGATAACTTATGTAAGGGGTGCCTGGCACCAGTAAAATGCTATTTCTTGCTCACACCCAGATATTGGGGTAAATTGTAAAAAAGACACAAGTTGAAGAAAGGAACACACTATGAATAAAAAGTTATTATCTTTTTTTGGAGGAAACAGTGGAGCTTCAGGAAAAAGTGAACAGATTCAGAATCGTGAAAGCTGGCTTAAGGTGATTGTAATTGGTGCATTTGCTCTTTTACTTTTTTATAAGATTGCCACCTCGCCATTTGTTTTCCGTTTCTCTGATTTTATTTCTCTCTTTGCTTCTCTTTTTGCGTTGACGATTTCAGTGATGTACTATAAAAAATTTAATGACCTCGTTCGCAGATTAGAGGAGGGGTCCATTAAGGGGCAAAGGGATGATGCCCCGGTAATACAATCACTTCCGGAAACGGTAGCTTCAAGGAATGATCAACAAGATTTAGAAGCAGAAGAAACATTTCTTGAAGGAGAAATGGAGACTCCAAAGGAAAAAATGCTGAAAGAGGAAGAACTGCCGGTTGATGATAAGCTGGCAGAGGAAGTACAAGAAGAGCAGGATGAAGAAGCCTCAGAAAAGGATGAGCCAAAAGAACAGGCTGCTGAACGGCTTGAAGAGGCTCAGGCTTCCTCCGTCACTCCTCAGGTAACAGAAGAAGAACCGCCGGAAACAGAGGATAGGATTGAATATAAAAAGTCAGATGACGATTATGAGCCGAATGAAGAAGACATGAAAACCCAGCGAATTAAAGAAGAAGAGCTTAAACAGATTGAGATGGACAAAACCCAGATTTACCAGCAGCTGTATACGAGAGCCGATCTGAATGAAGAAGAGAGGAAATATTTCCAACAGCAGCTTCAGGAAAAAGAAACTCAAGCCTCTAATCTAAAACAGGAACTCATTCAGTTTACGAACAAGATCTCACAGGCGATCAATAAAACACCGCAGCTATTTCAAAAGCGTGATTCCAGGATTGAAGGAATCGTTCGGCTGCTCAAGCCTGATTTTGTAAATACTGCATCATTAAGTGAAATCAATGAACGTCTTGACGAACTGACCATTAACATACCGGAGGAGACACTGGAATCTCTTCAGCGTGAAGGGTTACTCGATGAATCGTTCCATTTTACCCGTTCCGGTTACAGGGAAGCAATCAACACAAGCAAACTGATCTAATCTATTTATATTTCAAAGAAAAGAAGCATCTTCTTAATGGGTGCTTCTTTTTTGATTCCAAATAAAAAAGCGGTCCCAGGCACCGAAATCCCGGTGCCTGACACCCTAAAAGAAATGCACTTACATTTCCCGCTTAAACCCCAAATATTGAAGGGCAAGATGCAGGCTAGAAAATGTGGTGACCCCATTAAATTCCACACCAAGTGCGGTCATTGTCAGAGCAAGCTCTGGGCGAAGGCCGCTGATTTTTGTCTTCACACCAATCAGTTCGAGTGCTTGAATGACCTGATGGATTTTTTGCGCGACCATCGTATCAATGATTGGTACTCCAGATAAATCCAGAATAAGGTGATCGAGCTTTAGGTCTACAGAACTCCGCAAGGCGTTTTCCATGAGTACCTGAGCACGATTTGTATCGATATCGCCAATCATAGGCAGAATACCCACTCCGTCCCCGAGAGGCACGACGGGAACAGAAAGTTCATCGATTTCATGCCCGGCGGTCTCCAGGGTGGAAGCGTGTTTTTCCATATAAGAAGTACTTACCATAAGAACAGCAGTATCAACTACGGAATCAAATTCAGAAATCAGTTCGTAAAACGTATCGAGATCCAATTTTTGCATTTTGGCTTCTTCTTTTATGATGATGCCGATTTTAGTACGGTAAAAATGTACTTCTTCGATGGCACGATCCAATGGGATATTAAGCGAAACAAAGATATCAGCATATTCAGCTCCCCATTCCTTCAGCCTTTCAACAGAGACAGCTGGTGGAAGCGATACGGTCTCTCCATACAAATGAATCAGCTTCATACGAAGATGTTCTAACCGACTCCGATTGTTTCCTAAATGGCTGTAATCGAATCGCTCTTCATCTAATATGGTTTTCGCTAAGGATTCCTTTTGATTTAAAATAAGTCCGCTCATTGTTTTGAAATAGGGGCTTGTTTCTTTGCTCAATACTTTCGACACTTTCAGACCCCTCCTTTAATAAATAATAAAAAAACAGTTGTTATAGTTTTCGTCGTTTTTCCGTTTTTTGTAACGTTTTGAGAGGGATTGAATGCTCTAGTAGCTGGAAATGGTGCCAGGCACCGCTTTTACATACTTGTGTAATCGCGGTGCCTGGCACCTTTCATTTTTCACCGGAAGGTTTACTCCAGGGCAATAAGGATAATATTAAACGAGATGTTATTTCTTTTGTTACATAAAAAAGTTCATTATAGTAGGATACATATGTTGGAACATAATTGCTTGAAAAGAAGGGTTGCACATGCTGGAAAAAAGAGTGTTCAGAATTGCTTTTGAAGTGCTTTGCATTATTTTTGGGAGTTTGCTCATTGGGGTAGGATCGAATACGCTGCTTCTGCCGGCACATTTACTTTCTGGCGGCCTGATGGGTATTTGCATGATCATCTACAATACGTTAGGCTGGTCGGTCGGAACGCAATATTTTCTCTATAATATTCCGCTCCTAGTCCTGGCCTATATTCATCTGGGCAAGAAATTTATTATTTATACACTGCTGGCTGTTGGTTTCGATTCACTGTTTCTGCATCTTATACCGATTAAGATGATGTGGACGCACAATATTATTCTTGCCTCGATCTTCGGGGGTGTGGTTTCTTTTGCTGGCGGAGCCATTATGCTTCGTGCCGGAGGTTCAAATGGGGGACTCGATGTTCTTGGGCGAGTGATCGCCAAGTATAAAAATCTTTCGATCGCCCGCTTCGGCCTGATCATGAATTTTATCATTATTTCCGTTTCCGCTGTTATCTTCAATGTACAGTCGGCCATGTTCACGATTCTTTCGATGTATGTCGGCGCGAAAACATACGATACTATCCTGACTGTTGCAGAAAGAAGTTCCGTCATGATTGTGACCGATAAAGGAAACGAGGTGTCAGGTGCATTAAACGAAGCCTTTAACCGGGGGGTAACATTCTGGGAAGGTGAAGGAGCGTATTCTCATGAAAGCAAACAGGTAGTTTTTTGTGTCATTGTGAATATTCAATGGGCTGATTTGGTTGATATTGTGAAAGGTATTGATGAAACAGCCTTTATTTCAGCAATTCCTGCTCATAAGATTGTCGGAAACTTTAAAAATGTGTGGTAAAACAAAAACCTGCTCAAGAAGGCAGGTTTTTGTTATGTCTGAGTGTCTTTTTCCACTAAAGTTTTTAGCATCGACATCTTGTTCTGCCAGAACTGTTCGAAGTAGGAGAGCCATTGTTCCAATTCAGACAAAGGCTCAGCTTGAAGCGTGTAAAGTTTCTCCCTGCCGGACTTTCGTTTTTTAACTAAGCCTGCTTCAGAAAGGATCAGCAGATGCTTGGACACCGCGGTCCTGCTCATAGGAAATCGATCCGAAAGTTCAGTGATGGCAAATTCCTTTCCTGCCAGCAATTTTAAAATTTCACGGCGTGTAGGGTCTGCGATGGCCTGGAAAACATCGTGCTTTTTAGCTGAAGCGTTCATTCTTTTTCTGCAAGTTCCTTTAGACTTTGCATGATTTTCGCCCAGCCGCCGTTCATATTGTCCCGTACAGCGGATACTTTTTGCTGTGCTTTAGGCAGGATAGCATCCGGATGGCCCCAGCCTGAATGAGTAAGGGTAAAACGGGTCTTACCTTCTTCTTCCTTAAGTTCAAACGTTACGATCCAGCCGAATTGATCCCACGCAAAAGAAAGCTTATGCGGCTCCTCAACAAATAACACTTTGCATGGTGACGGGCCAAACGGAGATTGAATATGGAAATCATGGCCAACATGCGGCTCAAAGTCATTGGGCATAAACCAAGCGGAGATCCCATCTGCAGTTGCAACGGTCTTCCACACTTTTTCAATAGGGGCATTGAAAACATCAGTATATTGAATATCTTTTACTCGTTCTTCCGTAAAATCGGACATCATGGTTTCCCTCACTTTTTAAAATTATGTGAAACTATATGGTTTCGCTTTCTGAATTATATACAACCATTTGGTTTCATGTCAACAATGTTTCGGTTTTTTACAAATATTACATAGTATGGTTTGCAATCATTAGAGAGAAAATTTAAGTATACCAATTGAGGAGGTGAAAACACATGGCTCAACAAGGTGGAAACAACAACGAACTATTGGTTCAAGGTGCTCAACAAGCTATCGACCAAATGAAGTACGAAATCGCTTCTGAATTTGGTGTACAACTTGGTGCTGACCAAACAGCTCGTGCTAACGGATCTGTTGGTGGAGAAATCACTAAACGTCTAGTAGCTCAAGCTCAATCTCAACTTTCTGGATTTGGTGGAAAACGCTAATTCTAGCGAAGACATAACAGAATACTCAATGGACAAGGCTGCCTATTTTAAATAGGCAGTCCTTATTTTTTTCCAATCATTAAAAAGTATGAGCGTCAACATTATGTCAAATAATACAGTTGTGTACGAGATTCTACTTTCGGAGGTCATGAAATGGTATGGTCACAGCAGAGCATCAATCAGTTTAAAGACCGTCTCCAGCAGATGCAAAATGAATTGAACGAGCGGTTGGCGTATAACCGTCATTATGGAAATGAGTTAGAGCTTATTAAAGAATCGGTCAGCGAGCTTTCGAGTTATGATAACCATCCGGGGGATCTGGGTACAGAATTGTTCGAAAGGCAAAAAGATATCGCATTGAATGAATTAAATGAATCGGAATTAAAATCCATTCATCAGGCACTTGAAAGAATTGATGCAGGGGAATATGGATATTGCAAAACGTGCAAACAGCCAATCAGTATGGCAAGACTAGAGGCCTTGCCAACAACGGCTTACTGCAAAGAGCACAGCCTTGAACAAAGCAGTTCCAATAACCGGCCAATTGAAGAAGAAGTATTGAAGCCTCCATATGGCCAATATAATAATGATCAAAAAGATGCAACCTTTTACGATTCAGAAGATTCCTGGCAGGACGTAGCTGTTTACGGGACGAGTGAGTCCCCGTCTGATTTCTCGGAAAATGGAATGATGAATTATAATGAAATGTTTATTGAATCCGAAGAAAATGTTGGGTACGTTGAGGATATTGAAGGTTTTATCGCAACAGACATGGATGGAAGCAATACTCGCATCATTCCGAATAAAATGCACAAAGATTATGAACGGTTTCTGGTGGATCAGGAACAAACGGACGAAGATTCAGATTATGTTTAACAAGATAAAAACTCCTTTTGTATATAACAGGGAGTTTTTTTTATTTTCCACACTCGTTTTGTAGTTCTTTTATTTCGAATTATTAAGATGAATGGCATTTAAATGTTTAAAGTATCCCAGTTTCTCACCATGCTCAACGATTTCTTCCCACTTGTCCCCGTTCCATAGCTGCTTGCAAAAGCATGACATGTATCAAGACAAAAATCATGTGCTCTGGAAAGTCTGTAAGATTCCTTACTTGTACAAGTTCCTCCATCGTCACTCCAAGTGAACCGGCTCTTCCTGCTCTATTTTCAAGAAGAATTTTACATTTGCCATCCCATTGCTGAAGAACCGTGTTGAGGATGGTAATCATTAGACGGTAAAAGATAAGGGATCATTATTAATGGTCCTGGTACCGAAATGAACGACTACAACTGCTGCCCCACAGGCATCCGCGATTTTCAGATCGTTTACCAAGGAAGCAACTGTCAGCTCTTTTTTATCTTCATGAGGAGTAAGGCTGGTGGCAGCCGAACGTCATGGTTTACTTCCCCCATACAAATAAATTAGATGATTTATTAACGGAGGAAATATTATCATGCAATTTTTGTATAAAAAACCTTTTTAGAGAGATGTTAACAAAAAAAGGAGGTGAACATACATATGGCAAATCGCGGAAACAACAATGAGGTTTTAGTTCAAGGGGCTCAACAGGCACTTGATCAAATGAAGTGGGAAATCGCTTCTGAATTTGGAGTTCAACTCGGGGCTGACACTACTTCTCGTGCAAATGGATCAGTAGGAGGAGAAATCACCAAACGTCTAGTGGCTACTGCTCAACAGCAGCTTTCTGGTTTCGCTCGTTAATTTCAATGAAAAAGCTGGCCGCAGTGCTGCGGACCAGCTTTTTCTTATTTCTGATCTAAATCTTCTTCACCCATGCATTGGTGTCATATCCTCTCACTTGCCAGTAGCCCATATGCCGTCTATCCAGTTCTTGTCTGTAAATTTCTGTAACGGTGTAAACCCGAATATTGTGAAATTGAACCAAACTAAGAATAATTGAATGGAACTGTCTGAGAATTGAACCAAACACCTAAAGAATTGAACCAAACTAAATTTTCAGACTACTGACTCAATCCCATGATTGAATCATATTCTCATGACAAGAATGAACCTCCTATTTTTGTTGCAAACTAAAAGCAGGAAAGGGAGGTTTTAACTTTGGAACAGGCAAAGGTAATCTTACTAAAGTTTATTGTAAGCTTGATTGCTTTTTCAATCGGATTGGATTTGTTTTTCGATGCGACACTGGCTGATATCATTTCTTTTAGTGTTACGGCAACTGCTGTATCTTATATCCTGGCTGACCGCATTCTCCTGCCGCGGATTGGAAACATCAATACATTGATGGCAGAATTCATTTTAATGTACACGATCGTTTGGATCTTTGGGGCGATATTGCTTCACGGTTACCTGCAGATCGCCTGGGGGAGCGCTATCTCTGCCATTATCTTTACGGCAGCGGAGATCTATGTTCACCGCTATCTGCTCAAACACATGCCGGAAAGAAAAAGAGAGATCAGGCATCAGGGAGCCACTCCTAAATTACGATTTGTCACAGAATTTGCAGAAGATGACGATCCATCTGGCAAAAAGTAATTTTGGATAATATTGACAAAATAGAGAGTCTTTGCGTAACTAATAGCGTAACGAAAAACCATGATTGAGGTGGAAAGGATGTTTTTTTATCAACTGTTCTTATTAGAGATTTAGCTTGATACGGGAGAAATCTGCCCTTTTTTGAAATTAAGCTAATCGAAGAACAGTAGGTAAAATCACCAATCCCTTCTTATGTTATTAAATATTCAGTGGGTAAGGTGTATTCACCTTGCCCATTTTTTATTGCCTTTTATCTGTAAACCATGTGACCCATATGTATGGAGATCAAATAAATTTTAAAGGTATCAGCTTCCGGCTGCTACCAGGTGAACACGTTGGATTGGCCGGGCGAAACGGAGCCGGCAAATCAACCTTGCTGCGTATATTGTCGCAGGAATTGCTGCCTGACTCAGGAGCGGTTCATTGGCTTCCCAGTGTTCAAATTGGTTTTCTGCAGCAGCATATCAAAATGAGGCAGGGAATCACCATCAAACAATACTTGCAAAGTGCTTATAAAAATCTATACGAAACATAACAGGAAATGCATACAATCGGCGAAAAAATGGCCACCACGGATAACAGCCCGGAGTCATTGTTGGCAAAATACGGAAAACTGCAGGTGAAGCTCGACCTGGCGGGCTTCTATCAAGTGGAAGCCCAAATTGAAGCGATGGCTGCGGGTTTAGGCATTACAGCTTTGGGGCTTGAACGTGACATCGGAAGCTTAAGCGGCGGGCAGCGAACAAAGGTATTATTATGGAAACTGCTGCTGGAAGAGCCAGATGTCCTGCTGTTGGATGAACCGACCAATTATTTGGGTGACGTGCATGTCGATTGGCTGTCAAACTACCTGAAAAACTACAAAAATTCATTTATTATCGTGTCTCACAATGAACAATTTCTTATTGAAGTAACGGCAGTAATCTATCATCTGGAAAATCAAACCATTAAACGTTACAGTGGCAATTACGCAGCTTTTCTTAAAAATTATGAACAAAGCCGGCAACAGCTGCATCAAGCCTATGAAAAACAGCAGCAGAAAATTCAGCGGCTAGAACATTTCATTGATAAAAACA
Organism: Fictibacillus sp. WQ 8-8; assembly: GCF_024494405.1. NCBI lineage: Bacteria > Bacillati > Bacillota > Bacilli > Caryophanales > Fictibacillaceae > Fictibacillus > Fictibacillus sp. WQ 8-8. The sequence continues at coordinate 77,918 of NZ_JAMXKG010000009.1, read as the reverse complement.
GAATGAGAAAAGCGAAACAGGCCAAGAGCCGTGAAAAAATGCTGGAAAAGATGGACCAGATACGAAAACCAGGATCAACAGTGAAACCGCAATTCTCCTTTCATGTCCACTGCAATACAGCTAATCAGGTGGTGAAGGCGCAAAATCTTCAAATCGGATACAATGCACCTCTGTTTCCAGGAGGAAGCTGTCTTTTCGTTCCATAGTCCGCTAAAGCGTATGGAGGAGCTAAAACCTGAATGGACACAAAAAGAAATCCGCCAAATACTGGCTATGTCTGGATTGAGTAATGAACTGAGGTGTTCATGCTCCCTTCGTGAATTAGCATTTTCTAAAACGATTTACACATGCTATTTTAAAAGGGAATTATAAACGTGCCTTTACAGGAATAAAAAGAAGAAATGAATATCTGCTTGAACTTACGTGTTTTTTTCACAGTATCCATAAAATTTCACATAACGATTACATAAGAACGTAAAAAGACACCGCCAACTAGTGGCGGTGTCCTGAGGATCATCCTGTGTTTCGGAGCCCGGCTGCAATTCCATTAATGGTGAGCAGCGCTTCTCTTAACAGATCTTCATCCAGTTGCTCGTCTTCACGCAGCTTAGAAATCAATTCTACCTGCAGGAAGCTGAGTGGATCTACATATGGGTTTCTTAGTCTGATGGATTCTTTGATGTTTGGCAGCTGATCCATCAAATGATCCTGCTGTGTGATAAGCAGGATGGCTTCAGTTGTGCGGTGGTACTCATTTTCAATTTCGGAAAATATACGTTTAGCCATCTCCTGGTCTTTCACCATCCCCGTATATTCTCGTGCAGCGGTTAAGTCAGCTTTCATCAAGGCCATTTGCAAATTATCAATGGTCGAACGGAAGAACGGCCAATCATTGTACATTTGCTGGAGAAGGTTGAGTTGGTCATTGTTTTCCATATAATGCTGCAGTCCTGTTCCTGCCGCATACCAGGCTGGAAGGAGCTGACGGCTTTGGGTCCATGCGAACACCCAAGGAATGGCACGCAGGTCTTCAAAACGTTCGCTTCCTTTACGGCTCATAGGACGGGATCCGATATTGAGAGATCCCAATTCAGGAAGAGGAGTCGCTTGTTTAAAGTACGTAAGGAAATCAGGATCATTGAAGACAAGCTCTTGGTATTTCATAAGTGATGCGGAAGAGATGCCTTCCATGACATCTTCCCATGCTTTTGTCCTGCTGTCGTTTTGCTGTGCATCTGTTGAAGCATTAGCGGCTGCAGAAAGCAATGTTGAAGTTGCTTGTTCAAGGCTCCTGTAGGCAATGTCATATAAGGAATACCTTGAGGACAGCACTTCACCTTGTTCAGTAATCTTAAATCCGTCTCCCAATGTTTCGGCTGGCTGAGAGAGGATGCTTCGATACAGCGGGCCGCCCCCGCGTCCTAATGAACCCCCGCGGCCATGGAAGAATTTTAAACGGACATTGTATTGATCAGCCACCTCATGGATTTCCTGCTGAGCCTTGTATAGCTTCCAGTTGGCCGTCAGGGTACCGCCATCCTTGCTTCCATCGGAGTAACCAAGCATGATTTCCTGAACGTTTCCATGCTGTTTCAGCTGATTCTGGTAAAAGTCCATTGAAAACAGCTTTTTCATAATGGCAGGTCCGGAAACAAGATCATCAATCGTTTCCAGCAGGGGAGCGACATTCAGATTGCTTTCAACTCGCCCGTCAGCATGAAGGCGATAAACTCCCGCTTCTTTTGCGAGTACAAGAACTTCCAGCAGATCACTTACCGATTCCGTCATACTGACCAAATACACTTCGATGGAGCGATCTCCAAATTCCTCATGGGCTTTATTAATCATCCGGAAGACATCAATCATCTGACTTGTTTCTTTAGAATAATCTTCAGCGAAAGGAAGAAGCAAAGGCCTGGGATCCTGTAATACTTTCCCTAACAGCTCTACTTTTTCTTCTTCATCCAGACGAGAATAGTCAGCAGCCAGATTTACAGAATGGAAGATCTCAGTAATTGCCGCTTCATGCTCTCCGCTGTGATTGCGGATATCGAGCGTGGCCAGATGAAAACCGAATAATTCTACCTGCCGAATGAGCTGGTCAAGGCTTTTAAGCCTGAATCCATCCGGAGAATGTCCAAGAAGACTGCGTTTAATAAGCTGCAAGTCTTCCAAGAACTCCTCAGAACTTTGATACCCTTCTTTCGGTTTTCCGACCCGTTCTAACTTTTTCAGCATGATGGCCATTTTGCACCGATAGGCCTCATGTTCGATCTTCCACTGTTCTCCATCTTTTAGAATGGATAACTCCTCATGAATGGAGTCTGTTAATTCTTTGGATATGGCGACCTGTTTAGAAGATTGGCTCATCTGTTTCATTAAATTCGTCAGCGATGTATGATATTTTCGCAGTGCCAGTTTACGATGTTTCTTTAATGTTTCCCATGTTAACTCTGGAGTAACGTTGGGATTGCCGTCACGGTCACCGCCAATCCAAGAACCGAATCGCAGAATGTTCGGCACATGCCAGTCTTCAGCTGAATAATGCTCCTGCAGCGTTTCTTCAAGCTCCTGATGAATCTGAGGAAGGACTTCAAACAATGTTTCATCGAAATAGTAAAGCCCGTTCGCAACTTCGTCCATCACGGTCGGTTTTCTGTCACGCAATTCATCGGTCTGCCACAGGATGGTGATCTCGTTAAACAGTTTTTCATTGAGCTCTTCCCGCTCACGGGGTGTAAGAACGGTCTGGTCGAGCTGGTGAAGCAAAAGAGCGATCCGTTTATGGATCTCCAGCACACTCCGTCGTGTCGCTTCTGTCGGATGGGCAGTAATAATCAGCTCCATCGACAGTTTTTCAATGACGTTTTTAATGATCTCAGCGTCGATGCCGTTTTCTTTAAACTGGGTGACTGTGTACTCCAGTGACCCAGGCTGGTGCCCATCCTTGAGCTGGTACTCCCGTCTGCGCCGTATGCGGTGGTTTTGTTCAGCGATATTAACAAGATGGAAATAGACGGCAAACGCCCGTATGACTTGCTGGCGCTCAGGGTGCTTTAAGCTGGCAATCTCATTTTTCAGCTCCTGATAGGATAATTCATCATTGTTTCTAAGAGATTTTGTCATTTCTCTAATTTTTTCAACTTTATCAAGCAGTGCCTGTCCGCCTTGCTGAACAAGGACATTCCCCAGCAGCTGGCCGAGAGATTTAACATCCCGGCGAAGGGGTGAACTGCTGTGTTCTGATTTTGCTGATTCTAAGATTGTTGTCATCATCTCACCTTCCGTTTCTTAGCTGTCATTCCTTTATTTTTGTACTGTTTTATTATTAGAATATTTTGATTTATAGGTATTGTATCATAAAACATCTTGATTTTCACAAATGAAAACAAGCCGGCGGGAAATCTGTACAACTATCAGATCGAGAAAAACTATAACAGTTCTGCGTGTAAGCGGATACATGAAACGAGAACAAAAAAAGACCCGGCCAGGGCTTTTGACAAAAAAATTTGTCAAAAAACTCTGTTTGCCGGGTTATTACGTCTAAATATGAAAAGGGGTTGTTGGGATGTCTTAACTATATCAGCTTGTCCAGTGATGGGAGTAAATATGGGACATTTTAGACATTCAACAAAAATATTAAACAGCTCCGTCTGCCGTTCATACTTTGTTCATTTCTTTCAGGTATAGTAAAGGTATGAAAGGAAACAAATTTTACCAATGAAGGTGATGAACTTTGAAAAAAGAGAATAACGTAAGCTCGAAGCAGTTTATTGATTTAATAAAAAAGACCAACCCGCCAAAACTGAAACTGAGTATGGCCATCCTCATGAGTGTCATTACGACACTTGTCGGTCTATGTGTTCCGCTTTTCACGAAAAACTTTGTAGATAAATTTTCATTATCCACATTAAACGCTGCGCAGATCGCACTGCTGGCTGCTGTACTGCTCGCACGGGCAGCGGCAGGGGGGATATCCGTCTATTTATCTCCCTGCCGATTCCTTTTTATGATAATCACCAGACCGGGGAAACGATCAGCCGAATGACGAACGATACGGCTGTGATTAAAAATCTGGCGTCCGAGCATTTTACGAATTTTATTAACGGCATCATCTCGGTAGTCGGTTCCGTGATTTTTCTTTTAATTTTAGATTGGAAGCTGACACTTATCACACTGGTTATCGTACCTGTAGCCATGCTGGTCATTATTCCGATCGGAAAGCAAATGCATAGAATCTCAAAGGCCACACAAGATGAGAATGCCAGATTTACTGCCATTCTGAGTAAAGTCCTTATGGAAGTCCGTCTTGTAAAATCTTCAAATGCAGAGGTAACGGAGTATAACAACGGCAAGGAAGGTATTCAGAACCTCCTTCGTTTTGGGATTAAAGAAGGTAAGTACCAGGCGATGCTCGGACCGGTCATTTCGCTTATTCTTATGCTTCTGCTTGTCGTCATCATAGGATATGGGGGTATGAGGGTCTCAAGTGGAGCGTTAAGTGCCGGATCACTGGTTGCTTATCTTCTGTACTTGTTTCAGATCATTCTGCCGATGACTCAATTCGCGATGTTTTTTACAGAGCTTCAAAAAGCAAAAGGAGCGACAGAACGAATCATCACGCTGCTCGACCATGAAGAAGAGGACTATGCATCTGGCCGAGAATTGCTGCAAGTCGATCAAACCCTGCATGTGGAGAACCTGCGTTTTGCATATAAAGATGAGGAGATTCTGAAAGGAGTCAGTTTTTCTGTAGAACCGGGAAAAGTGACGGCGATCGTGGGACCGAGCGGCAGCGGTAAAACCACTTTATTTTCATTGTTTGAGCGTTATTATAAACCTAATGGCGGTGAAATTAAATTAGGAGAAACACCGATTGATCAATTCACGCTAGCATCATGGAGAAGTAAAATCGGCTATGTTTCCCAGGAGAGCCCGATCATTGTGGGAACAATAAGAGATAACATCTGCTACGGGCTGGATCGGAAGGTGAGTGAAGACGAACTTCAAAAAGTGGCAATGATGGCATATGCTGATCAATTTATTAACGATCTGCCCGACGGCTTTGATACCGAGGTAGGAGAGCGTGGCATTAAGCTCTCAGGAGGACAGCGGCAGCGAATCGGTATTGCACGTGCTTTGCTGCGTGATCCGCAGATTCTGATGCTCGATGAAGCCACCTCCAGCCTTGACAGCAAGTCAGAGATTGTCGTTCAGCAAGCATTAAACAATCTGATGGCTGGAAGAACTACGATCGTTATCGCCCACCGGTTATCAACGGTAGTGGATTCGGAACAGATTATCTTTTTGGAAAAAGGAGAAATTACAGGAACAGGAACACATCAGGCGCTGTTTCAGTCTCATGATCTCTATAGGGAGTTCGCTCTTCAGCAGCTTCATAAACAAGATAAAGAAGCAAAGGATGAGGTGTATGGCCAGGATCTTAGTTGTGGATGATGACAGCCATATTCGGCAATTGGTCGGAGCCATTTTAAAGAATGAAGGATTTGAAATGCGCTACGCTGAGGATGGGGAGGAAGCATTGAGCATACTGGAGACCGCCTCCGTTGACCTGATGATCTTAGACATCATGATGCCAAAATTGGATGGATGGGAATTAGCAGAGAAAGTCAGGGCTTATTATGATTTTCCTTTGCTCATGCTTACAGCAAAAGGAGAGACGAAGGAAAAAGTAAAAGGATTTCAGCTTGGAACGGACGATTATGTTGTGAAGCCGTTTGAACCTGCAGAGCTTGTTGTCCGGGTAAAGGCTTTGTTAAAACGCTATAACATTTCAGCATCCAACACAGTGAAAGCAGGGAAGCTGTCCATCGATAAAAACACGCACAACGTGACAGCCGGAAAGCTGGTGTATTCTCTTCCTTTAAAAGAATTCGAGCTGTTGTTCTTGCTTGCGAGCTATCCCGGGAAAACCTTTTCGAGGGAACAGCTGATTCAGCAAGTATGGGGACCGGATTATGAAGGGGATGACAGGACGGTGGACGTCCATATTAAACGGCTGCGCGCACGTTTTACAGAGGAGGAAGCGGGGATTAAAATCAGTACGGTATGGGGACTGGGATACCGATTGGAGAGCGGAACATGAATAGGCATGAGAATAAGGCATTAAACATGCTCCTCCATACCCTGGGCTTTTTCGGGATTCTCGGTCTTTTGTTTCTGTGCTGGTCAGGTTTCTTTTATCTAACACCCTTCCTCTATAAAGGGATGGGTTATTACCCCTCATCTCTGCTTGTCTATTTAACAGGTTCTGTTCTTGGACTTCTTTTCTTTGGAGTAATCGCCCATCTGATTGGCAGAAAGCAGCGGCGCAGCGGGATGAACATTTTTAATTTGATGAACGATGCGGTTAAACAAATTGCTCAAGGAGATTTCAGTGTCAGTATTCGAACTGAAATGAGGAAAGGCCATGTTATCGCTGATCTTGCCGATAATATTAACGTAATGGCAAAGGAACTGCAGAGCCTGGAGACGATGCGTCAGGAATTTATTTCGAACGTTTCTCATGAGATCCAGTCGCCATTAACATCAATCCGGGGCTTTGCCAAGGTTCTGCAAAACGACAAATTGGAGCCGGAAGATCGGAAGCATTATCTGTACATTATTGAAAAGGAAAGCAAACGGCTCTCTAAGCTAAGTGATAATCTATTAAAATTAACTTCGCTCGAATCTGACCGCCACCCTGTAGAGAAGGTGGACTATGAACTGGATGTTCAGCTAAAGCATGCCATTCTATCGTGTGAACCTTCTTTGGTTGAAAAAGGTATAGAATTACAGCATTCTTTAGAGAAGGTAAACGTGACAGGGGATCAGGATCTCCTGAATCAAGTATGGCTTAACCTCCTATACAACAGTATTAAATTTACACCAAGAAGCGGGATGATTCGGCTCATACTGAAAAGAAGAGAAGGTGAAATTTCGGTTTCCGTTCAGGATAACGGGATCGGAATTTCAGAAAAAGATCAAATTCATATCTTTGAACGATTCTTCAAATCGGATAAATCCAGAAACAGAGCATCTGAAGGAAGCGGATTAGGATTGTCCATCGTAAAAAAGATTGTAGAGATGCATGAAGGCCGGATAGAGATCGAGAGCGAACCGCAAAAAGGGACGATTTTCACTGTCTATCTTCCTGCTCCTGTAGAATAATAAATATAAGATTCAAAGCTGGCTCACATAACCAAACAGGTGTGGTGTCTTTAGAAGGAAGACCTTTTATAAGAAAAGCGAAAGTGATTTTCAATTCGTCCTCCGAGGACTTAAGCTGAAAACTGAAATTCGTTTTCAGCCCTGGGCGCTAGAGCTAGAAATTACTTCTATGCAAGCAGAATTATATGCTTTCTTATATATAAAAAGCGGAAGACCGCTCATTCATAGAGCGGTCTTTTTATGTGCTTTATTCAGCATTGTTAATGATGGCAAGCATCTGATGATCTTCCCAGCTGCCGTTTATTTTTACAGATTTTACAGCAATACCTTCTTTATGAAATCCTGCTTTTTCTAATACCCGGATGGAACCTTTGTTGTGCGGCATGACACCCGCTTCGATGCGGTGAAGCTTCTGGACTTCGAATGCATACGAAATCATCAGTTTGACGATCTGCGTCATATACCCTTTTCCATTGTAATGTTGATCAAGACAGTAGCCAAGCATTCCGGTTTGAGCAGGTTCGCGTTCAATCTTGAACAATGAAATATCACCAATGAGTTTTCCGGATTCTTTTAATTGGATGCCGAAACTGTACTGATGATCCAGTTCTTGCATGCTCTTGATCACATTCAGCCGTTCTCGCTGTCCTTCCAAAGTATAGAACTCAGGATCTCTAAACGGGGTATATTTTTGAAAAAATTCACGATTATCAAGCTCTAACTGAAGCATTGCTTCTGAATGTGAAGTGTCAAGAGGCTTCAAAAAGAAGTGTTCACCTTCCATCCTCATAATCTCACCTTTTTAATTCATATGGTATCACATTGAAGACAAAAACGGGCAGAGAGCGAACGTTTTCATTCCAATTCTAAGAAAATCTTACAATTGCGACAAAATACGCTATAATAGGTTTTAGTAGTTTACAGGGTTAAAAATTTACTTTGCTTATCTATCAAACTCTGATTTCAATTTTAGCATGCTGAATGATATAAAAAATATAGGAGTGTATGTTCATGAACTCAATCATCCCTATGGCTAACTATCTATTGGAGAACTCTGGCACACTCTCTTCAAACATTGTTGATGAGATCATCGGCAGTTTTCATTTTGATGTTCCAGAAGAGGAGATCAAGCAAGCTAAATTAATGTATGATGAGTTTTTTGTTTTTTTAGCACAATCCCTAGATTGTCAGGAAGGCTCTGTTCCTGATGCTCTATTGTCATGGAGTAAGGCTAACGGAGAAGCAGCTGCAAGAAGCCAGCTCAATATCTCTAAAATTATTATACGTTATCCTGATACTCGTATGGTTTTTTCGGATTTTGTAACGCGAGTTGGCATAGAATTCGGATTAAACACTCGAGAAGTAGTCATGGTCATTAAACGGGTGAATCAGATGCTGGATCTAAGCATGAATGAAACGGTGTTTGCTTTTGAACGCTATAAAGACAGTGTTATACAAGAAGCACAAAAAGAAATCAAGGAATTATCCACACCTATTGTACCCATCCAAGACGGAATTGCGATTCTTCCTTTAATCGGGACGATTGACTCGAATCGATCCGACCACTTGCTAAATCGCGTGGTTCCAAAGATTTCTCCATTGGGTGTCAATTATCTGATACTTGATTTTTCAGGAATTGTTACCATTGATACTGAAGTGGCAAGGCACATCTTTACTGTACACAGTGTTTTGGCTCTCCTTGGAATTGATATTGCAGTAACAGGGATACGTCCTGAATTGGCCAGCAGAATTGTAAATGCCGGCATTGATTTTACTTCTATCAAAGTCTATGGAAATGTGAAACAGGCCATTGAAAACATGACGTTTCATTAAAAGTGTCAGGCAACAGTGCCTGGCACCAACGAAAGATTATGCAGTTCACCATCATCATCTATGATTCCTTCAGAAAATAGTCCTTTAGTTGGCTTACATACCTACAATATACGAACAAACGTTCTTGTTAAACAAGAAATATTTGTTAAACTAGAAGAAGCAGGCTGTTTGAGTGATCCACAGCCTGCAAAAAGATTTAAAATGTATTGTAAACATTGTCGCACTCTTCAGGAGTGGGCTGATAGAAGCAATGGAGTTTATATCTGGCAACAAACGGCTGGCCATACCAGGTAGACGGACAATTTCCCTGCGGTCTGAAATACCATAAGCTATATTTTGCCGGCCAGTATCTTTCTCCATTAATGGCGCGTTTTGCCAGACGTTTTTCACTCGATCTTGCTGCTTGATAAAAATATCCGTGTGTTACGGCCTCAAACGCATGGGGCTGGTAAATCATCTGGGGAATCGTCCTCAGCCCTCTAAAATCGGAACAATTGGCACGGATCCTGTTAATACCAACATTTCCAACCAGCTGCATTCCCCGGACGCCTTCTCCTTCTCCTTCCGCTCGAAGCAATCGGGCTAACAACGTAATATCTGAACTGCTGGCTTGCACAACGGCCACGGTATCACCTCCAAGAATCCTTCCTTAAACTATATAAAAAATAAGTTTGGGCCATAACCGAAAACCATAATTTAATCCTATGTATTGGTAAATGGGAATAAAATCTATTAATGAGAAGGATATACTTCCTGTTTGAAGAATCAATAAAAAAAGATGCAGGAGGTTTAAAACATGATTGAACAAGCGAACCGTGAGGAAACAGCGTACATACTATCCAATGCTGCTCTTTCTGCAAATGAAGGATTGCAAGGGACTGGGGTTCTAACGCAGGAAAAGGCAGAGCATATGCTTACCGCTATCGTGGAAAAGGGGGCGTATCACCTCGTATACAAAGATCGGGATAAAGTAGGCGGCTGGATCATGATTGGCCATAATACGGATTATTTTACTGAAAAAGAGATCGGTTTTATTTACGACGTCTACATACTGCCGGATTATAGGGGAAGAGGACTCTCTAAAAAACTAGTCGAGGCAGGAATCAGTGAGTTAAAGGAAAAAGGGTATGAAGAAGTTAGGCTCAATGTATTTGACGCCAATTTTGCGAAAGGCATTTACGAAAAAATGGGTTTTGAGCCGCTGCAAACGATCATGGTTTATAAGTGATGAAGGATGAATCTAATGAGATTGAACAGAAGATATAACGGTTCATGTAAACGAACCGTTTAACGATGCCATCAAACATCAGGATATCGCAGCAGGTTACCAGCAGAAGCGCGCTCGATTGATGGCTTTCCTAAAAAGTCACAGCCGTGGGTCAAATGGTTCGTCATCCTGTTATTAATTGTTTTCGGAGGAAGCTTGCTGATCGCTTTTCTGGGCTTTTTATAGAACCAAATAAAAAAAACCGGCAAGGACATAACGTCCTTTCCGGTTTTTTTGGATGGGCCATAGAAGCAATGTCTAGCTCCAGCATAAAGGATGAAATATGAATCTAATTTCACTCCTGGTTCTCGAAGGACGAAAACAAATGCTCTTTTCGTCTCTGGTCGCTTGCGCTTTTCTTTTTTACCAGCCCCGCTCGTATTGTACAGGGATATCAAGTGCTTCTTTTTGATGAACCGTTTCGGCGGCACGCAATGGCCAATATGGATCACGAAGGAGCTCCCGTGCAAGCAGTACAAGATCTGCTTTTTCGTTGCGGATGATTTCATCAGCCTGCATGCCTTGTGTGATCAAACCTACAGCTGCAGTCGGAATACCGGCTTGTTCGCGGATTTTTTCAGCAAAAAGATTCTGATAGCCGGCGCCGACAGGAATCGGCGCTTTCGGCAGATTACCGCCGGAACTGCAATCAATCAGGTCTACTCCTTCATCTTTCAGCAGCTTGGCCAGCTCGATGGAATCCTCAAGCGTCCAGCCGTCATCTACCCAGTCTGAAGAGGAAATGCGGACAGTGAAAGGAAGGATTTCCGGCCATTCTTTTCTCATCACACGAACGGTCTCGATGAAAAAGCGAATACGGTTTTCGAAGCTGCCGCCGTATTCATCAGTCCGTTTGTTTGAGACGGGCGAATAGAAGCTGTGAGCCAAATAGCCATGAGCTCCGTGGAATTCCATCCATTCGAAGCCCGCTTCCCGTGCTCTGATGGTTGCAAGCCTGAAGTTTTCCTGAATCTCTTTAATTTCTTCTACACTTAATTCTTTAGGTTTTTTGTATCCATCACTAAAAGGGATCGCGCTTGGGCCGACCACATCCCAGCCGCCTTGTTCGTTCGGAACTCCAGCAGCAGATGCTTCTTTTTGTTTCCAAGGACTGTAGGTAGAGGCTTTTCTTCCGGCATGTGCCAGCTGGATGCCAGGTACAGCTCCATGTTCTTTTATGAAACGGGTGATACGTTTAAATGGTTCAATGTGCTGATCTGTATAGATGCCAAGATCTTCTGGCGAAATTCTGCCTCGGGCTTCTACCGCTGTAGCTTCTACTATAACCAGACCCGCTCCGCCAACAGCGCGTGAACCTAAGTGAACAAAATGCCAGTCATTCGGCATTCCATCCTCAGCACTGTATTGGCACATGGGAGAAACCCCAATTCTGTTTCGAAGTGTTATATCCTTGATGGTAAGTGGAGAAAAAAGATGTGGCATGGACAAGTTCCCTCCTGTAATTTTAAAAGTTAAAAACAAAACCATAGTAACACAATCAAAATAATATGATAAAACAATTTGCTTGTAATAATTCACAGCTTGTATTTTACCCCTTAGAAGAGGAATGTATAACATGGACAAAAAATGACGCGCCAACTGAAAAAGAGACAAAAATGGAGAAGGAAAAACTTCCTTTTTTATCGAATGTAATGCCTTAGAAAGATAAAGGCAGGTGGATTATGTCATACTCTGAAAAACTTATCCAAAAGGTTAAGGAAATGTACATTTTGGACCATAAAGCAAGAGTTCATATTGATAAAACTCAGCATTCCATCAATGTTTTCTTTAGTGATATGAAGTTCAAATTAAGAATTGTGGAAGAAAAAACAGATGAGATCAATATTCGAATAAATGAAGCAGTGCCAGGTGTTTTTGCACAAATTATGATTAAACAGACAGTGCTCAGTTTTGAACGGACTCCGAACGGCACAATCCTGGTACAGCTAAAGGATGAGGGAGAAGTGGGGGAACTTGATACACTCGGATGGGACGGCGGCCGGGTGGCTTCCGAACGGTATGACAAGGAGTTTACGATTCCTTTGCTGAACAGTTACCTAAAAGAAGCGTTTGACCAGATTTTATTTTAATAAAAAGCTCTGCTAGTCAATGTTGTTGATTAACTAGTGAGGTGTGATTGAATCGCCTTTTGAAAAGCAGAAGGGTGTAAGCAAGCTTTTAACCTTCTGCTTTTCGGGCGCTTCATTTGTTTCACAAATTAGCCGGCTCTTATCATCGCCAGCTAACACCCCTTATTATTTTGGGAAAAAGGCTTGAGGGCCTCTTTTAAGCATCAGTATGCGCTGCCCATTATAAAAGGAAATCAACAGTATGCCTTTAACAAAACCTAAAAAAAAAACAAGGGGGTTTCTAAAAGAACCGCCTTGTTTTTCTATCAACTTAAAATGTATGTGCGGCATCCTTCGCACGTGCAATACCGTTTTCTTTAATTTCTTGAGCCTTATCAGGCATAGCAGCATGCCCTTCAATAAATACTCCTTCCAATGAAGGAACCCCGAAGAAGTTCATCATTACACTCAAATAACGATGCCCCATTTCAAGATCAGCAGCTGGGCCTTCTGAGTAAACACCGCCGCGAGCTTGAATATGAAGAGCTTTCTTGTCCGTTAAAAGACCAACTGGTCCTTGTTCTGTATATTTGAATGATTTACCTGCAACAGCTACTGAATCAAGATAAGCTTTCATAACTGGCGGGAAAGAGAAGTTCCACAATGGTGTAACGAAAACGTATTTATCGGCTTCAACGAACTTTTCGCTCAGTTCACCAAGACGCTGTACTTTTGTTTTCTCTTCAGCAGATAGTTCTTCAAACCCTTTTCCGCTTTGAAGTTTTCCCCAGCCGCTGAATACGTCAGCGTCAATTTGCGGAATGTTTTCTTTATAAAGGTCGATATGCACCACTTCGTCGTCTGCATTCACTTCTTTATAAGTGTCGATAAAAGCCTTACCTGCAGCCATACTGAAAGATTGAGTTTCATTATGCGGGTGGGCTGTAATATATAATACTTTTGCCATAGTGTATTCCACCTTTTCTGGTTGTGATATAGAGCAGTTATTGTAATTTCCCTGCATTAGCAATTATTAATCATAGGCGCAGATTTGTGAAGTAGGCACATTCATGTGGTATAGTATAAAAAAAGGTACTGTAAAACGGAGGGCCGCTTTATGAAGAAAAATCCAGAACAATGTCAGGTGGTTGTGGCACTCGATATGATCGTGGGAAAGTGGAAACCGATCATCATTCAGCATCTGCTTTCCGGTGATATTTTAAGGTTTAACGAATTACGAAGGTTAATGCCGGATATTACCCAGCGCATGCTGACGCTTCACCTGCGTGAATTAGAAGAGCAGGATATTGTACAAAGGGTGGTCTATCCCCAAATCCCACCGAAAGTAGAATACTCCATTACCGAATACGGCAAAAGCTTAGGGCCGATTATGGATGCTATGCACTATTGGGGCGCAGCCCATGTGGAGCATATGAAGCATAAAAAGGAACAAGAGGACTCTTCTTTTAATGGAGAGGCGAATTAAAAAGGAAAGCTGGCTGGATTTCCTTTTTTGATTCCGGCATTGTTGAAAAGTGATGAAGGCAAAGGAACAACCATCCTGCTGGGTTTTCCAATTCACGAACCACTTGAGGAAATCGTTCCAGACGTTAAATAACAAAAAAGCCGCCGGTCACAAGCGAAGGAGGTCCAAGCTTTGACCAGCGGCTTTTATTAATTCTGCATCCTGATGGCCATGTCCGTAAAGCATAAGAAGAACGGTCGTATAGAGAGCCTTAAACCTTGCGAGTTCTTGGGTCTGAAGGTCTATTTCGCCATATACATGAAAGAACATCTCCCGGCCTTCTGGAGGAAGAAAACTGTAGACGATGGACAGGTCCACTGCAGGATGACCAATATGTACGTCTCCCCAGTCAATGATTCCCGAAACTTTCCCATTAGCATCCACTGTTATGTTGCGGATATGCAGATCTCCATGTACGAGAACTTCATGTCCAGCCGTTTCGTGCGGTTCTGTATCTTGAACGATTTGCTCAAGATCATCCACTCGTTCATAAAGCTGAAGGTCCCTAATTTCGTTTAAAAAGCCAAGCAGCTTTGGACGGCGATTCTCGACACCTAATCGGTCCAGCTCATCATAAGGCACTTGCAGGGACTTTGCCTGTTCTGCCGGAAACGCATGAAGTGCCCGAAGAAAACGGCCTAGCGGCACCGCTGAGGTTATTCGTTCTGCATGAGATAAACAGCCTGGCGGTTTTCCGGGAATAAGATAGTAGCCGGTAAAAGGCCAGGGATACAAATCTGGAACGGGTGAGCCAAAATAACAGGGTGTGGCAATCCGTAACGGCATTTTTTCTGCTAAAGGCGGCAGCAACTTGTTTTCAGTCTTTAAAAGGGGAACCGCGATCGCTCGGCGTGGAAACCGGAAAATATATTTTCCATTTACAGAATAAACAGTATTATCAAACCCTTTGCCTATTTCATTGACTTCTCCGGGTGCAAGTTCCGGGAACTGACCTTCAATGAGCTGTTTTGCCATAAAAGGTGATACAACCATTTCAGCATCCCACACATTTCCCATTCAGAATCCCCCTCTTAAACCAATGATATTATTAATTTATACAATTGGACGGTGAAGTGGCAAGCAAAACCAAGCAGACAAAAGCCTGCCAGGAACATAGAGCTCCGCATGACACTGGGGCTCATCAGCCGTTTGGAGAAATGAACGGTAAATACAAGATTGAGGTTCCATAAGAACAAACCCAGAATAATGGCAAAACTGCAGGCAAGAGAGAATACAACAGAGTGGGAAGAGGTTAAGATATTCAGGGAAGTTCCGAAAACACCAAACCAAAAAATGAGGGAAATGGGGTTGGCAAGCGCGATCATTAACCCTGTTAGGTAGGCACTTCGCCGGTTCATATCGTTCTCTGTAGTTAGCTTTAAGGAAAAGATTAAGGCTGAACCTATACTCTGAAATCCTAGATAGATTAATAGAATAATGCCAACTATGTACATGATTATTTGTATCCAGTTTACCTGCATGATTTCACCCAGGCCAAAATAAATGCCGAGAAGGAGAAGAACATCCCCGGTAAGTCCTCCAAGCCCTACACACCAGGAAGCAAGGAATCCTTGTGTCAGCCCGCGTTTCATTACCTCTATATTCATCGGCCCAATTGGAGCCGCCAGACTCAGTCCCAAAAAAATAAAATGTGCGAATGAAATGAAGAACTCCATGTCTGACCCCTTTCCTTGTCCTCTTTTCTACTGTATGCCTTTAGGGGGAGGAGACATGCGTTTTTATAGAAAAGGGGGAATTGGATACTAGTTTGTATGAAGGTTTTCGATATATGGAAATGTTTTAACCAGGAAGAAACGTGGAAGAGTACGATGTGCACTTAAAATAAGTAAGGGAGGATTTTTTAGTGAAACCACATCAGCTCTATATTAATGGAGAATATGGATCTTCCACTTCCAATGAAACGATTGATGTAGTAAATCCCTCGACTGAAGAGGTGATTTCGACCATATATAATGGAACAGAAGAAGACATCAACCGAGCGATCGAAGCAGCTTTTGAAGGACAGAAAAAATGGGAAAAAGTCCCGAGTATCCAGCGCGGCAAGGCTGTCCGAAAACTGGGAGACAAAATTCAGGAGAACCGCGAGACTTTCGTTAAACTGCTGTCAGAAGAACAGGGAAAAAGCATAGAGGCAGCTGGAGGAGAGGTCGATACCGCGATTGAATACTTTTACTATATGTCCGAATGGGCCCGCCGTATCGAAGGCGAGATTGTACCGAGCGATCGGCCAAATGAAAACATCTTTATATACCGTAAACCGATCGGAGTCGTTGCAGGAATCGTTCCTTGGAATTTTCCGGTGTTTATTTTGGCAAGAAAGGTTGCAACAGCTCTTATCACAGGCTGTTCCATCGTCCTGAAGCCGAGTCAGCAGACGCCTAACACAGCAGCAGAATTCACGAAGCTGATTGACAGCATGAAGAATGAAATTCCTCCGGGTGTCTATAATTTTGTAACGGGCAAAGGTTCAGTGATCGGCAATGCGATGGCTACTCATCCTAAAGTAGGGATTGTCACCATGACTGGAAGCGTTGGTGCCGGATCTAAAGTGATGGAAGCGGCAGCGAAGAACATTACCAAAGTGAATCTTGAGCTGGGTGGAAAAGCACCAGCTATTGTCACCGAACACGCCGATCTGGATCTGGCGGTTGAGAAAATCAAAACGTCGAGAATTACGAATGCTGGCCAGGCTTGTACGAACGCTGAGCGTGTCTATGTGCATGAAAAAGTGGCCGATGCGTTTATTGATAAAATGGTGAATGCGATGAGAGAGACAAATGTAGGAAAGGCATCAGATAAAGATACTGAAATGGGGCCTCTGGTCAGCCAAAACCGTCTGGAAACTGTTCATGAGATGGTAGAGGGTGCTGTGAAAAGCGGTGCTAGAGTGCTGACAGGAGGCAAACGGGCAAATATCGAAAAAGGATACTTTTACGAACCGACGGTCATTACGAATGTCACCCAGGATATGAAGATCATCCAAGAAGAAATATTTGGACCTGTTCTCCCGGTGGTCACATACAAAACGCTTGACGAGGCGATCGAATGGGCCAATGATTCCGATTACGGTCTTTCTTCTTCCATCTATACGGAAAACGTGCACGAAGCGATGAGGGCTGCCAATGAATTGAAATTTGGTGAAACCTTTGTAAACCGGGAAAACTTTGAAGCCATCCAGGGTTATCACGCTGGCCGCAGAAAATCTGGCCTTGGCGGCGCGGACGGAAAACATGGCGTGGAAGATTTCCTTGTGACACATGCTGTCTATATGGAATACAAAAACTAAAAAACAGCATTAAAATCAGTCTGGCATATTATGTGCCAGGCTTTTTTATGTGGAAATACTCATTGTTCAATGAAAATATTTATAATATTATAATAAATATAAATTACAAAAAAAGGAATGAACGGCTGATGCAAAGGACTCCGTTTATCAGTTTCTGGATTGCAGAAACGAGCATATCTTTAGCCGACGTGGTCTATATCATGGCGGTTACGACATTTATCTATCAAAAAACGGGATCCGCATTAATCTCTTCATTATTCCCGCTTTTTCAGGCAGTTGCCCGTCTTTTTGCAGGATTTACGTCACCATTGCTGCTGAATAAATTTAAATTCAGCAAACTTCTCATTAGTCTGCAGGGGATTAAAGCACTGCTGCTCACTTTGCTTCTTATCGGATTCGGTTCGATTGCCTCTCATATTATATGGCTGCTTGCATTTATCCTCATCATTTCTTTCATTGAAGGATGGGGGAGCCCTTTCCTCAGTTCGGTCGTACCAAAAATAGTTCTGAGGGAAGAACTTGTAAAAGTAAACAGTTCTTTAGCGATTACGAACCAATCTGTACAGATTGCAGGATACACATTTACAGGTTACGCAGTCATTAAGTGGGGGCACAGTCCTGTATTGATCGTGACGGCTGCTCTCATGTGGCTGGCGGTAATCTGCTTAATCATTTGCGGCCGGTATTTTTATGAGAAAGAGGAGGTAAAACCTTTCCCTTCAACGAAATGGGCCCTAATGAAAGAGGGCTGGATCTACTTGTGGAAAATTCCATCCCTGCGTATGGTGATGTTGATGGATGCTATTGAAGGAGTGGCAGGCTCGATTTGGATCGGTGCGCTGACATTGATTTATGTAAAAGAAGTTTTACATAGGGGCGAGCAATGGTGGGGGTTCATTAACGCTAGCTATTATGCCGGAACGATTCTAGGCGGAATTTGCACCCTATGGCTGGCCAAAAGAATTCAGAAACATCTGATCTTAAGCATGGCAGCAGGATCATTCCTGTTCAGCCTTTTTACCTTTTTATATGGTTTAAACAGTGTTCCGTTCTTTGCACTTCTTTTGTGTGTGGCCATGGGACCTGCCTATCAGCTCAGGGATGTTGCACAGCAAACAGCTTTCCAAACCAACATTGAGAGTGAACATCTGCCCAAAGTGTACGCCAGCAGGGGAATTCTATTGTCCATCATTACGAGCCTATCTATATTTTTAATGGGCTTTGTAGCAGATGCAATCAACATCCATGCCGTTTACATTCTTGGAGCTGCTCTAATTATGGTTTCTGCTGTCTTGTCTTTTTCCTTGCTGCAGGCGAAGAGAAAAGAAGTAGCAGATCTAAGCAGTCCTTTATAATGAGAAGAAACAGGAAATAAGGAGAAGGATATGAAAAAAACCAAAACGAACGCGATGAGAATACTGGACAAGGAAAAAATAGACTATGAAAATATGAGTTACAGTACAGAGGACGGCAAGATTGATGGGGTATCTGTGGCTCACAAAATAGGGCGTGAACCGGGGGTTGTATACAAGACACTGGTTGCCCAAGGCTCTGGCAAGGAATATTATGTTTTTGTAATTCCGGTCGAAGCGGAGCTTGACCTAAAGAAAGCGGCCAAAGCGGTCGATGAAAAGAAAGTGGAAATGCTTCCTGTAAAAGAATTGCTGGCCGTTACAGGATATGTTCGAGGGGGCTGCTCGCCTGTAGGCATGAAAAAACTGCTTCCTACAATCATAGAAGAAGCGGCGAAAGCACAGGAGACCATCATCGTAAGCGGAGGGAAGATTGGACTGCAGATCGACCTGTCACCGAGAGATTTAGAAAACGTGACAAAAGCTAAATATGCAGCAATCACGAAGTAAACAACGAGGGGGGTGGAACCTTTTTTCAGGGTTCCGCTTTTTTAATGGCAACCTTACATCATTGTAAGAAAGTGTAAGGTTTGCACATGGTAAGTGAGCCTCGTTCCCTCATAAAATAGAAATAGAGGAAAAAGGATAAATCATTAAAAAAGGGGCAAAAAATGACACTTACACAATTTAATAATGAAACCTTTAGGAGTATCAATGATCTGGCCGGCAGTTTTTCCGCTGCAAACCCAGTCATGGTGTTTTTAGCGGAGTATATGCTCTATGCACTTGGGATCCTTGTTATCGGCTACTGTTTCACTCGCTCCAACCGCAACCGGCTGATGATTGTTTTTGCGATGGTGAGTTGTGGGATAGCAGAGATTCTTGGCAAACTGGCAGGTCTGCTCTATTCTCATCATCAGCCTTTTGCGGAACTGTCGAACGTGCATCAGCTGGTCGAGCATGGAATTGATAATTCATTTCCAAGTGACCATGCCATAATCTTCTTTTCAATCTGTACCACCATTTGGCTCTTCAGAAGGAAAGAAAGCTTCATTTGTCTTCTGCTCGCTTTTTGCGTCGCCTTTTCACGCGTTTGGGTTGGTGTACATTATCCCATCGATGTAATAGCAGGGGCATTGCTGGGTGTTGTGTCATCACAAATTGTTTATAAAACTATGATTTCTAGTCGTTTGGTTAAGCGTTATGCAAAAAGTGGCACAAAGGAGAGAGTGGAGAACTTTTGATATCTTTTAAAAAATAAACAGGTAGAAATCCTTCGAATAGTGGCGCGTATAAACCGTTTGAAAATAAATGATTGCTCTTTGAACATAAAACCAATTTTTTGAACATAAAACCTACAGACTTGAAAAAAATCTGACGCGACGACTTTAAAGCTAATCGGGAAAACACTTTTGCTGCCTAATTGCATGGTTTTTTCCAGAAAGAACGGCAAAAAAACTTGTACAATAAACGGATCTATACCGATTGCCCGAGCAGCTTCTTAGCTGCTTTTTTTAGTTTCTAAATTGTACCAGCTCTATTAGAATGAATATAAGATAAAGTTTGGGAAATTGGCAGATAACCCGTGAAAAGAAAGGAAGAATGGTAGTGTCTATACAAAGTGTTTTGATGAAAGAAGAAAACCTGGATGCATGTATTGAACTGTATCAAAACGTTTTTAACAGCAGTCCTTGGAATGAGAACTGGACCGTTGAAACGGCAAAGGAAAGGTTATCCGATTTGCTGAATACACCGAAGTTTCTCGGTTATGTATTTTATGAGAGCGGCCAGCTCATTGGCTTTATAGCGGGCAACAGCAAAAAGACCGATAACGGTTTAACGTTCTATATTGCTGAACTCTGTGTAAACAACAAGATTCAAGGGAAGGGCTATGGCACTAAAATGCTGAATGGGTTTGAAGTAGAACTGAAAAGAAGAGAGATTCAAAGTCTATATTTATTAACAGCTAAGGAAGGATTGGCACAAGCGTTTTACGAGAAAAATGGTTTCAGAGTTAACGAAAACCGGATCGTCATGAACAAAGCTCTATAAAAGGGGGGACTGCAATGATCATCTATCCATATCTAAAAAAAGGAGCCACTATTGGGGTAACAGCCCCTTCGTCTGGTTTACAGCCTGAGCTTCATGACCTTTTAAAACAAGCCATTCAGCAAATGAAGGATGAAGGATTCCAAGTAAAAAGCGGCAAGACGCCTTGGACACAAAGCAAGGCCAAATCAGCAGATGCAGCAGCACGTGACGATGAATTTAACGAGACGATGCAGAGTGAAGGGATCGATATCATTATTCCTCCATGGGGCGGGGAACTTCTAATTGAGATGCTGCCTCATGTGGATTTCGAGAAGATGAAGCGCAAATGGATATTAGGCTATTTCGATTTGAGCGGGCTGTTGCTGGCAACTACCTTAATCACTGGAATGGCCACAGCACATGGGACCAATCTCATTGATTTAAGGGGAGAAGATACCGATCATACAACGGCCTAGTTTAATAACCACTTAATTACGTAAAATTTCGTTAATAAAGGCGATTGCTTTTCGCAGTCATCTTTTTTGTATTTGTGCAATAAAACTTGAAAATACAAAGATTATGTGTTGGGTTGATCAATATAGTCCTGAATTGATGAAAAAGTACAGTGTAATCTTAAACCAACAAATGACTCATGGAGAGTCAATGAAGCGTAAAAAAAGTTAAAGGTAAATGGATGTACTAATATTTATATGTGCAGCAGGTTGATTAACATTGATTTTTATCTAAGCGAATTAAGAGACAAACAAGCAGCCTAACACTTTTTCATGAAAGCTTTGGCTGTTTTTTCATGTTTAAAGCCTCGTGCCAAACTCAAAAATGGTAGGTTTTATCGTATTTTATCCAATCAGGTTTCATTTAATTTCATAGAATATATTAAAGTTTAATAGAAAGGAGAGTTGAAAAAATTTGCTTTTCTTCTTTATATCTTTATTAGCTTATTAAAAATGGTCTTGTATGATGGAGCCTACCTTTGAAAGCCATAGTGTGGGTAAGTGTCAAATATTGGTACTATCGTCCAAATTAGGAACTATGATATTACAATATTCACAAAATTATTTATATTGGAGGTTATCCATGAAAAATGTAGAAATAATTTTAGATGCGATTTTTACTTTCTCATTGAAAAGGTTCAAAAGAGAAAGAAATAATCTAAGAAATAATATAAAATGGGACGATGCTATTAATTTTTCGTTCAGGGAGGACAGCCTATGAAAAAGTTTTTTGCTTTTCAAGTGTTAATTGCATTGGTTATAGGAGCGCTTATC
This sequence comes from Fictibacillus sp. WQ 8-8, assembly GCF_024494405.1. NCBI lineage: Bacteria > Bacillati > Bacillota > Bacilli > Caryophanales > Fictibacillaceae > Fictibacillus > Fictibacillus sp. WQ 8-8. The sequence continues at coordinate 56,078 of NZ_JAMXKG010000009.1, read as the reverse complement.
GGACATTTTTTTCCTGAACTTGGCCAAGCTTTAAGACCAGTTGGCGACGCTTTTATTCATCTTATTAAAATGATTGTTGTGCCTATTGTTTTCACTACAATTGTCATTGGGTCATCAGGCGGCGGAAGCATGAAAAAAATGGGTTCATTAGGACTTAAAACAATTATTTGGTTTGAATTCATTACCACGTTGATTCTAGGTATTGGTCTTTTACTTGCTAACACTTTAAAGCCAGGTGCCGGGCTTAATATGTCTCATCTTGCAAAGAATGATATCGCACCATTAAATGAGGGCGTTTCCAAAGTTGTTGATTTTAAAACGATGCTAGTTAACATCATCCCAAGCAACATTGTTGATGCGATGGCAAAAAGTGATTTATTAGCTGTTATATTCTTCGCTATATTATTTGGTGTTGCTGCTGGAGCCATTGGCAAAACGTCAGAGCCGGCAATAAAGTTTATGGAGTCAGTCGCCAAAATTATGTTTAAACTGACACAAATGGTCATGGTAACTGCACCGATTGGTGTACTCGCTCTCATGGCAGCCTCTGTAGGTCAGTTTGGTATCGCCCTTTTAGTCCCTATGGCAAAGTTAATTGGGGTCGTGTATCTTGGGCTTGCTATTGTTATTTTCGGTCTGTTTCCTTTGATCGCTTGGTTCTTAAAGATTTCTTACTTTAAATTGTTTCGAATGATATGGGATTTGTTCCTTATCGCATTTTCTACAACAAGTACGGAAACTATTCTTCCGCAGTTAATGAGTAGAATGGAGGCATATGGTTGTTCGAAACGTGTTGTATCTTTTGTTATTCCTTCTGGACTATCATTGAATTGTGATGGTTCGACATTGTACCTTTCAGTTTGCTCTATTTTCTTAGCACAAGCATTTGGAATCCCGATGGATTTTGGCCAACAGTTAATTTTAATGGGGGTTCTTGTTGCAACCTCAAAAGGAATTGCGGCTGTTCCATCCGGCTCGCTGGTTGTACTTTTAGCCACCGCCTCAGCAGTAGGGCTTCCTGCAGAAGGCGTCGCCATTATCGCAGGCATTGACCGTGTGCTGGATATGGCACGTACTGCCTGTAATACACCCGGACATGTTCTCGCTTGTATTGTGGTTTCAAAGTGGGAAAAAGAGTTCCGTCAGCAGGAATGGGTTAATACTCAAACCGAACAATCAAGCATTCGACAGGCATAAGAGAAAAGTTACTTATTCTCAAAGTTGAGGTGATGGTCTTCGGACCTCACCTTTTCTACTGCGAGTTTTCAGTCGATGATTCTCACTTTTTTATTTATTGTGACAATGGTACTTCTAAAATCTAGTTTCCCCGGTAATAAGATTTTCTACGTTCCATATAAAACCGTCACGAAATTTGGTGCCCTTTCTCTTACACAATCCAGAGAACATTTTACCCAAGGAGTGGTTATAATGGCACGTGTTTTATTTATTAATGGTGGATCAGAAGGACATATTAATCCAACTATTGGAGTTGTGCAAGAGCTTATTTCGCGTGGAGAAGAGGTAGTGTACTTTACGATAGAAGCTTTTCGAGAACGTATTGAGAAGACGGGAGCTACTGTACGAACATTTGACGGTGAAAAATTTATAAAAGCTTTTATCTCAGGTGGAAGAAATTATTTACTCGAGAGAATTAATGGTCTTTTGCTTACGGCAGATATCATAATACCTAGTGTTCTGGAGCAAATCGAAGGGGAACATTTTGATTATATCATTCACGATTCCATGTTTGGTTGTGGACTTTTTCTTGCACAAATACTTAAACTTCCGGCAATTAATTCTTGTACTTCTTTTGCACAGACCAAAGCATCATTTGATAAAATGTTGGAACATCTTTCACAAAATATCCCAACAGAAATTGTTAATACGATAAATAATGATTTTCAAAACTTGACAACAAAAATTAAAGAAAAATATGATGTTGAAATTCGTTCTCCTTATGAAGTTTTTTGTAACCCTGCACCATTTACAATCATTTATACAACTAGGGAGTTTCAACCCTTTGGAGAAACATTTGACCAAACTTACAAATTTGTAGGTCCATCCATCTCTTTACGATCAACGCAAGAAAACTTCGACCTTACCGCAATCAAGGTAAAAAGCCTAATTTACATTTCACTGGGTACTGTCTTTAACCAAGCAATTGATTTCTATAAGCTTTGTTTTAAGGCATTTGAGAACACTGATCATACTGTTGTCATGTCTATCGGGAAAAAAGCTCAAATATCTGATTTGGGGGAGATTCCTAAAAACTTCATTGTAAAAAATTATGTTCCACAAACTGAGGTGCTGAAATACACTAAATTATTTATCACACATGGTGGAATGAACAGTACCAATGAAGGTCTCTATTACGGGGTTCCGCTAATTGTAATCCCGCAAAGCGCGGATCAGCCGATAATTGCTCAACAAGTTGCCAATATCGGAGCCGGTATTCAATTACAAATGCAAAGCTTGACTGCAAATCAACTACGTGAGGCCTTAAATCATGTGTTAAACCACCCATCTTTCCATAAAGCTGTTGCAAATATTAGGGAATCCTTTCAAAAATCGGGTGGGTATCACCAAGCTGTTGATGAGATTTTCGAATTTAAAAGTCAATATGATATCTAAATATAAAAATTTCTCAGGTGCCATTATTATTGACTTTTTCTTAGTGGTTACGGCAACTTCTTTTTTAATTAAGTAATGGAGCAGGAACTATTATAAAAGCTAGATTATGAAGTTAAAAACTTAACGTGCTGCCGTTTGTTGTAAATACGATGGAGCCCTTTTGATCGGTGCGTAAGATTTTTGCAGGCTTCAATCGGTTCAACACTTCTTACCAAGAATGTTTACAATGTGGCTGAGTTTAGCTATGTTCCAGTCGTTGGTCTGGATGTAGCCAAAGGTGAAAGTGAAGCTCAAGTCTTTTTATTCATTAAACCGTTTATGCTATATACATCAACCTGCAAATCAAAAAATTCCATTACCTTGACAGTGGTTATTAACTTTGAGATAAATGTAAAAAAGATCATAAATATATAATCTTTTAAGTTCAGAAAAATAGGTGCCATTTTTGGAATGCATATTATGGAATTAATTCTAAAATACCGCTTTCCTCTTGTGCCATTTCGTGCCTATTGAGTTTGAAAAACCTGAGAACATTCTGAAAATGAAAATCTGAAAAACGTTGATTTATTAAGGTTCATCCATCTCTTTAAAACATTTTGAAAAAGGTAATTTATCAATATCAGCATGGAAGGATGATAGAAATGTCGATTGAAAGCGTTAAAGCTTATTTGAAGCAATGGAACCGTGAAAAAGATGTGATGGAATTCGATGCATCCAGCGCAACCGTTCAACAGGCAGCCGATACGATTGGTGTCATTCCTGCAAGGATTGCCAAAACGTTATCATTCAAAGGAGAAGATGGAACCGCTATGCTGATCGTAGCAGCAGGAGATGCGAAGATTGATAACAAGAAGTTCCGCCAGCAGTTCGGTTTTAAAGCGAAGATGCTTTCCCCGGAAGAAGTGCTGGAGCAAACCGGTCATGCGGTAGGCGGTGTTTGTCCGTTTGGTTTAAAGAATGAGATTGATGTCTATCTGGATGAGTCGATGAAAAGATTTCAAACACTCTTTCCGGCATGTGGCAGTTCGAATTCTGCAATTGAACTAACAGTCGATGAGATATACGAATATTCCAATGCTAAGGAATGGATAGATGTTTGCAAAGGCTGGGAATCAGAAGAAAGCAATGAGAAAGAAGCAGTGAAAAGCAGCTTATCATAGTTCTGAGATCAAGGTCCTTATTCAGGGTCCTTTTTTTCTTTGGATTTTTACTTTTTTTTCTAAAATATAAACTTCTTTCCATTAAACTTCGTCTATAGTAGTAGAGAGGGGTTGGAGGTGATGGTATCATGCACAATCAGCAGTTTAACAGCATGCCTGTATTTGAAACACCCGTGACAAAAGAAGAATTGATGGAGCAGATCATGAAGGATTACGGCAAGGATGTTCTGTACCTTTGTTATACGTATGTGAAGGAATGGAATCTGGCAGAGGATCTGGCGCAGGATGTTTTTGTGAAATTTTATAGCAAAGCTGACACCTTCAGAGGTGAAGCCAAACGAAAGACGTGGATCTACAAGATTGCCGTCAACCACTGCAAAGACTATATCAAAAGCGCTCATTACCGTTACTCTGTGGTCACAGAAAAGATTCAAAAGTACATAAAAGGAACCTCTTCTTCCGTTGAAGATCTGGCTCTTTATAAAGATGAAAAACAAACCCTATATCAGCACATTTTTCGGTTGCCGGTGAAATACCGTGAAGTGATCTTTCTCTTTTATTATGATGAGTTGTCACTTCAGGAAATCAGTGAATCATTGAACATCAACATTAACACGATTAAATCAAGATTAACGAAAGCAAAAAGTTTGCTGAAACACTCTTTAAAAGGAGGGCAGTGACATGGAGGAACTAAAAGGATTTAGAAACCACATGGAAAATACCACCTTTAAGAACCGGAACTTTGGCGAAAAACAACGGCAGATCGTCCATCAAAGGTACAGGGATATGAAATCAGAGAGTACTGCTTTCCGCCGTAAAACGGTTATTATGCCGATTGTCAGTGTGATCGTCTGCGCCTTGTTTTTCTTCATTACAGCTTCTCTTGTGACTGACCATACTGCCAAGCTTGATCCTAATTCAGGGGATGCCTTGACAAAAAGCCAAATGGTTAAAGCAAGCGTCCTAAAGGAAGCGAATATAAAAGGCGAGGTTGTCTCTTATTTAAAAGAAGGAATAGAAATGTTCGACAGCAAAACAGATAATTTGGAGTACATGCTTCGGCTTATTAGAAAGGGAGAGAAGGGAGAGCCGTTTCAAACAAACATCTATTATATAAAGAAAAATAGAGTGTATATGAATAAGCTAACTTTTGACGGGAAGCGTTTTATCTATAAAAATACCGTCCCTGGTCTTGGCGAGCTAAAAACCTATCAATGTAAAGCACTGGAGTGGCGAAATGTTGTGCTGACAGGCTGTAAAGGTGAAAAAGAGGGCAACGATGTGCTGGTAGTGCCTACAACCATCTCAGATTCTAAATATGCAGAGGCAAGAGAGTAGATTTTAGGTAACGATTAGGGGGGATATAATGAAAAATGTAATTGTATTCATCGTTACATCAGCAGTAATCGTTTTGGTTAATGTAGTCTTCTCATTTGTCATAAACGTCCATTTTATTGATTTAGCGTTCATTGTAGGTTTGCTTTCAGCTGTTGTTTTTAAGTTTTTTCCTTCATCCGGCGGTTTAACGTCCAATATGATTCGGCTTCAGGCACAGGCACAAACAGGAATGAAGGTTGAGGAGGAAAAAAAAGCCTACACACCCGGCATTCCGTTTTATACCGCGATTGCCTATACGCTCATTTCTCTAATTGCTACAATTGTCTATTACAAAGAGTATTTTTTAAAATAAGGGAACGAAGCGAGGAAAAGGGGCTGTCCAAGAAGTCTGGTAGCTGTTGATCTCCGCTCCAGGCTGCTCGCTTTCCGCGGGGCGTGCGGTGAGCCTCTTGGCGCAAGCGCCTGCGGGAGTCTCACCTGTCACGCTAGTCCCGCAGGAGTCTCGCACCTTGCACTCCAATCAACTTTTCATTGAAGATTTTTCACGTCAAAGGAGCTGCCTGAAGGTCAATTTTCGACTTTCAGGACAGCCCCTTAGTATTACTTGCTGAACTCCTGAAGCCGTTCCCGCACAGAGTGTTTCACGATGTTAAACGATTGCCAGGAGTGATCTTCTGCAAAGGTGTACTTTTTTCGGTCCGATAAAGCTTTCTCCAAACCTGGCAGATATGGATGGCTTTCATACAGGTCCAGCAATCCGTCCACTCCCGTATAAGAAAGCGAATCGAGATAATAAATATCTATTTTTCCTGTGTCTTTGTATCGCTGCAAGTTCTGGTCTACCACAAACTGATCAATGTTCACCATGTTTAATAGCGTGTAATAGACAAGGGAAGAGATCAGGTAGAAGCGGATCAGCGAAAGCCTTTCAATCCATACATTGACCAAAGTATAAAGGAAGATAACACCCAGGAAAATCATGAACGAGTGAGGCAATACCCTCGCGAGTGTGTATCCGTAGGCACTCTCGTACAACGACAATCTCATAAAAGCAGAAATTAGCATGACTCCGCTAACGGCTACCAATAAAGTGAGCATGACTTTGATGAAGAGCCTAATGCCTTTGCCGCTCTCTTTACTGAACGAGAGCGTACCGATCAAAAAGGTTAGGTTGATCATGGTAACAGCCATCAGCTCGAAAAAGCCTCGGCGTGCATATTCTGCAAACGTATAGCTGTCCTGTAAATTGCCGCTGAAAAAATATTGAAACTGAATGGTTACAAAAAGAACGTAAACCGCATTGATCAGGACAAGTAATGTTGAGACGATCACAGGATCCCAAAACTTGGGCTTACCTTTCATTTCAAGAAGAGCAGGCGGCTCCCACTTTGATTTTAACAGTTGTAAAAAACCAAAGAATCCAAACGTATAGAGCAGGACTACGATCGTTCGAAAGCTTCCTTCCAGCAAGTTGACATGAACAAAGAGAGAAGGGAATCTGTCGATCACTTGGCTGAACTCTGAATCTGCCGAAGAAAGGAGATTAACAACGATCAGAAGCAGCGGAACCGAGATGAGCAGGCCGATACCAATTTTGGTGATCACTTGATAAGCTTTGTTGTCGACCTTTGTCTTCACATTTTCTTTTTCTTTTGCAAAAAAAGCGATGTTGTAAGGAAAGAGTGCGAACAGCTTAGAAAACGTATAAGGTATGAAGGAAAGGCGATACCAGTCCATAGTGGGCGATCCAGTAATCAAAATGACGTGCAAAATGACCAAGACGGGAATGACCAAAATATTCAGTGCATAAAACAGCGTGTTGCAATAAAGAAAATAGCCGGCGGAAAGCAGCCAGATACAGAAGAGCAGCAAAAAGCCAATCCGCCGGTTGGTGAACGGAAATCCTCTAAACCGCCAAAAGAATGCCCAATAAAATGCCGTAACAAAAAGGAAATAGGAAATCCCGATCTCCCCGTGAAAAAAGGAAAGCTCAGCCAATAATCCGAGCAAGGCGCATATCACTAAAAAAACCAAATCACTCTTTGAAGTTTGAATCTCCATCATGATCATATTCCTCCTATATCGTTTTTCTATATACTGAGTAATTCTATGTAGTTAACCAAAAAAAATTAAAGTGACTGTTTTTTCCCCCATCGGAAGGCGATCCAGCAAATCGGGTACAGCAGAATGGTGGCTGCGATACACAACATAATAAATGTAGTGGAGAGGAGCGGATGAAACCATTCATGGGGTATGATGCGAAACAGGACGAGGAGCATCAAGACCAGGTTGGGAAGAACGGAAATAAGGAACGTCTTTTTCAGCAGCGGCCGTCCTCTTGCTCCAAAGTTTTTTCCGATTTCGTACCCGAGAAATGCCCAAAACCCCATGTAAAGCATCATGATGATGAAAGGAATGGAGGTTAGGGTGCGCCAGACAGCTTGAATCCATGTGTATTCATTCAGAAGATGAGCGAAAGTCAGTAAACTTCCTGCCACAAAAAAAGCAGCGTTCATCAAAAGAAAAAGGTAGAAGGTCTTATTGGGTGTAACAGAGAGCTCTTCCTTCCACATGGAGGCAACTTCCTTCGGATGTCCAATCACCTCTGAAAAAAGTAAATGCCACTCTTCCGCCGTCTTTTTTTCGTCTTCTTTTTCTGCCACTAGCTCATAGAGATGGGCTTCGTAGTCCTGTACAATGCTTTCTCGCTGGGGGTGTTTCTTTAATTCCTTTTTTAATTGCTGTAAATAATGTTCTTTAGCTTCAAGATGGATCATGCTCCGGACCTCTCATCACCTTGTTTATTACTTGAACGAATTGCTCCCATTCGGATGTCTTTTCTTTTAGCATCTGTATGCCTTCTTCGGTAATCCGGTAGTATTTTCGTGCCGGGCCCTTTGCTTGTTCTTGCCAGTAGCACTCAATGTATTCCTGCTTTTCAAGCTTGTGAAGGGCAGGATAGAGAGTACCTTCTTTCACCTGCAGATGCTGGTCACTTCGTTTTTCCAGCTCTTTTACAAGCTCATACCCATACATATCCCGCTCAGCCAGCAGCTGAAGAACAATTAAGGAAGTACTGCCTTTTAAAAGTTCACGATTAAACATTTATTTTCACCTACCTAGAATTAAAAGGTATAGTAGCATCTTAGCATAAATAGGGAAAAATGTTCAAGTAAAGTTTGGAAAAACCATGCTATACTTAATTGGGGGGAATTCCCTTTTTTTAATGCAGTGAAAAGGAGGCCTCGTCATGATTATCAAGTGGATCAAACAAAGATAATTAAGGGTGCAGGCCAAATACTCCGTAGAGAGTTTATTGATCTGCGCCAAAAATACGGCGGTTGGATAATAAAAAACACGGAGGTATTAAACATGAGAGAACAAATACTGAACATTAATAAAGTAGAGATATGTACAGAATGCTTTGGAAATCCGAAAGATCCTGCGATGCTGCTGATCATGGGAGCGATGTCTTCTTTAGACTGGTGGGATGAGGACTTCTGTCTCCGCCTCGCAGATTCAGGGCGGTTCGTTATCCGCTACGATCATCGGGATTTAGGAAGATCAACCGTTTATGAGCCAGGCACGTCAAACTATTCGATAACGGACTTGGCTGATGATGCAGCTAGTGTATTGGATGCTTATTCTATTGAAAAAGCCCATATTGTCGGGATGTCGTTGGGCGGTATGATCGGCCAAATCCTTGCTTTGAGGTATCCGGAACGTGTGCTCTCTCTTTCAGTCATTGCTTCAAGCGTGTTTGGAACAGAGCAGGAGCAACTGCCGCCGATGGATCAGAAAATACTGGATTATCATGCGAAAAGTGCAACGTTGGATTGGACGGATCGGGCGTCTGTTATTTCTTTTCTCGCGGATGGCTGGAAAACACTAGCCGGTTCCAAGCCATATGAGCAGGAAAGAATGTATAAGCTGGCGGAAAGAGAAGTTAACCGGGCGAAACAGCTGACGAGCCGATTTAATCATGCGATGCTGCAGGGCGGCGGGGAGTATTTTGATAGAATGGGTGAAATCAGCGTTCCTGCTGTTATTATTCATGGCACGGATGATCCTGCTCTTCCATACGAACACGGGCTTGCTCTTGTGAAAGCCATCCCCCATGCAGAATTGGTGACGCTAGAAGGATCCGGGCATGAGATTCATAGTGAAGACTGGGATCAAATTATAGAATCAGTTATAGACTTGAGTTCGCGATAAAAGAATAGGTGAACAGAAGCAGCCGTTTCATGCAACGGCTGCTTTTTTTTGCGTTGAGCCTCACTTATTTTAAATTTACTGTTTAACCTCGAGAGGAAAACGGGAAATATCACAATAAATCATTGAATCGGGGGTACAGAATGGCCATCACACTCAAACCAACAGAAAAAGTAGCGTGCAGGAGCGAGTATGATTCACTCGCCCGTGTAGTCGTATGTGAACCCAAATTTATGCATATCTCTGAAGTTATCAATGAAACACAGCGGCATTATGCAGATGAAAATATTAACAAGACATTAGCAACCAATCAGCATCGGAATTTTGTCCGAACCCTTCGATCTCATGGAGTTGAGGTGATTGAACTTCCCCCTCATCAGGAATTTCCTGAGCAGGTATTTACACGTGATATTGGCTTTACACTGGGGTCCACTATTTTTGTTTCTTCTATGGGAAGTAAAATCAGGCAAGGTGAGGAAGACATATTAAAAGAATGGCTGGGAAACAAAAATGTCCGCCTTCAAAAGATTTCTGACGGAAAGATGGAGGGCGGAGACGTGCTGGTTGATGGGGATACGATCTATATTGGTGTAAGCGGCCGGACAGCACAGTCATCTATCCAGTCTTTGCGGGAAAGGCTGCCAGAACACAAGGTGGTTTCCATGCCGTTTAATCCAAAGTATCTGCATCTTGATTGTGTATTCAACATTCTTTCATCCACGGAAGCACTCGTATTTCCGCAGGCATTCCTTAAAAAGGAACTGGACTTTTTAGCCAAAAGATATGATTTGATTGAAGTCAGCAAGGAAGAACAGTTCTCGTTAGGCACGAACGTACTCTCCATTGGGGATAAAAAAGTGTTCAGCCTGCCAGTGAATCCTAAGGTGAACAACAATCTTCGGAAAAGAAGATATGAAGTCATTGAAGTCGACTTATCTGAGATCATCAAATCAGGCGGATCGTTCCGCTGCTGCACAATGCCTATCTTAAGAAAATAAGCAAGTCATATAGAAATGGAATGCCGCCTTTAAGGTGGCATTTTTTACATTTGATCGTGCAGTTTAAACGAAAGGCTCTCAGGGTACTGTTTCATATAACTACAATAGCTGAGTCAGTAATTTGAATCTAGTGGATGCAATGGAGGGGTGTGCTTGAAAACAGCGAATAAATATCTTCTTGAAAAAGAAGATATGATAAACCCGGAAATCGTTCCGGAATGGGTGATTCGAGAATACAAAAACTTTCATGAGACAGTGACAGATAAAACGTTTCCTTGCTATTTCGGCATGAATGCGGAAAAGAAGGGCGAGCTGCGGTATGCCTATGTTTCACAGGGAGATTGGTCAAACTTGCCTGGAGCCGTCGAAGAATTTATCCAGCTGTTTGATGCACCGAAACTCATTCGCTACGGATTATTTGTTTTTGTAGAGCCGGAGACAGAAGAGAAATCCATTCCTTACTACAGGGAATATTTCTGGAACCTGCTTCAATACATGCATGATCAGGATGAGAAAGATTGGCCTGAGGATAAGCCTACAGATCCGGATCATTATTTATGGAACTTTACCTTTGCAGGAGAGCCGTTCTTTGTGTTCGGAAATGCACCAGCCTACAAACAGAGAAAAACAAGAGACCTTGGCAACAGTCTTGTACTTGGGTTCCAGCCGCGAAGAATATTCGAGGGTCTTGAAGGAACATCGAAAGGCGGAATCATGTCACGGGATAAGGTTCGGGAACGGGTGGAAAAGTGGGATAACCTGCCGACGCATCCGAACATCAGCCATTATGGCGACCCTGAGCATCGTGAGTGGAAGCAATACTTTATCGGTGATGATGTAAAACCAATTGAGGGCAAATGCCCCTTCCATCATAGAAAAAATTAAGTCCTCATTGCTGGTGCCAGTCACCCCATTTACACACTTGTGTAATTGAGGTGCCTGGCACCAAATTGCGTTATAATAGTAGAAGTTTAAAGGGGGAAATGCAGGATGACGATTCAATGGATACAGATGAGAGGTCAAAATTCAGCTAGGATGGATAAAGTGCTGGCGCTGTATGACCGGTCATTTCCCTTGGAGGTAAGAGAACCTCATGATGTATTTTACAGCGGCTTTCAGTATGCACAGACCGCTGCTCCCAATCAATTCTGTTTGCTGATCGGCGTGGAAGGGGACCAGCTTTTGTCATTTGCAGCCGGGCACTTTTTAGCAGAAGTGAATACAGGCTTTGTTGTTTATATCGCAGCAGACCCCAACCACCGAAACAGGGGCATGGGATCAAAAACACTTGCTAAAATGGAAGACGTCTTCAATGAAGCAGCCATTTTAGCGGGGAAGAGCAAGGTGAGCGGCATTATTTTGGAAACAGAAAAGGAAGAAGAAGCTGTAACAACAATGGAAGAAATGGAATGCAGAAAACGAATGCATTTTTTGCCAAAAACCAATACCAACCCTGTCTTGGTATAGACTATGTGCAGCCTCCGCTTCATCCGGATGACCCCACAGTGCCTCTTAATCTTCTATTTAAGAATTTGGACGGTGAAAATGTCCATGATGAACATGTACGGGAGATTGTCCAGCAGATCTACGCTGAAAAAATATGGCGCGGTGAATAAAATTGAAAACACGATTCTCGGGAAGTGCCTGAAACAGATGGGCATCTAATAATTGTGTGTAAATATTTATATATTCATGGTCCATTTGACAAATAACGATAAGATGATAGTATTGTGTGATCTGTTTATATTCAACTATGTTAATATATGGTAGGAGAAATAAATTATAAATTGTCTTGCAGGCGGCAGCAGATCAGAAGCATTTTGCTGCCTTTTACTGTGATTGAAACAATAACATGAAAGGTGAATTTTCATTCATGAGATTTTTAAGTTTTAAATTTCTGCTTTTATTATTTTGTACGGCTGTTTTAGCCGTTATGCTGCTGTATTACTTCACAAATATTAATATTCCTGGAAAACAACCCATTCTTAATGTCATACATAATGTTAAAGATATGGCTTCCATCGAAAAAGAAAATAAAATCTTAAAATCAAAGCTCCAGGAACAGGAATCTCTTTCTGTACAAAAAGTGGAACTTGAAAAAGAAAATAAAAACCTTCAAGCCGTTGTAGATAAAACTAAAGAAGTGGAACAATACGATCCCTTGCAAGCCAGCGTTATGTACAGAAATTCTGATTCATCCAGCTGGTATGAAACCGTTGTTATTGATAAAGGAAGCCAAGACAAGGTTCAAAACAATATGGCTGTTATCACGAAAGACGGATTGATCGGAAAAATAACCAATGTAAAACCAACATCCTCAGAAGTCAAGCTGCTCAGCAGCAAAGATAAAAGGTACCGTATCTCTGCCTCCATCAAGGGAAAAAAGAACATCAACGGTATCCTGAACGGCTACGACCCGAGCAATAAATATTTAATGGTACGAGACATTTTGAATAAAAACATTAAAAAGGGTGAAAAGGTAGTAACTTCAGGATTGGGCGAGATTCTGCCGCCTAACCTGGATATCGGAACCATCGTCAAAGTGAAACCGGATCCCTACGGACTGACAAGCATTGCTTACATTAAACCGTCCGCCGACTTTTATGACATCAATCAGGTTGTCATCCTCAGATCGTCTGCCAATCAATAAGATCTTTCCGAAACGTTATTAAGGTATTTTCTAAATCTGCTTATTTACTTTAAATGACAGGTTTAAAGTGCGGACAATAGGATATTAAAGAGATATGTACTTTTATAACAAAGGAGATGGATTGCATGTCAAACGTTAAACTGGCGGTTATCTATTACAGTTCTACAGGAACCAACTACAAGCTGGCGAATTGGGCAGCGGAAGGCGGAAAAGAAGCAGGAGCAGAAGTAAAAGTGGTAAAAGTGCCTGAACTTGCACCACCTGAGGCCATTGAATCAAATGCTGCATGGAAAGCGCACGTAGATGAGACGAAGGATGTTCCTGAAGTCTCTCTAAATGATTTAGAGTGGGCAGATGCCATTATATTCAGCATCCCTACCCGTTTTGGAAACGTGCCTGCTCAGGTTAAGCAATTTCTCGATACGACGGGCGGCCTTTGGTTTAATGGAAAACTGGTAAATAAAGTGGCCAGTGCCATGACATCTGCCCAGAATCCGCATGGCGGACAGGAAGCTACAATCCTTTCTCTATATACAACGATGTACCATTGGGGTGCTATTGTGGCGACTCCGGGTTATACGGATCCCGTCTTATATGGAGCTGGCGGCAATCCATATGGAACCAGTGTTACGGTAGACCAAAATGGAAACATGAAGGATGATGTGAAAGATGCCGTCATTCATCAGGCAAAACGGACAGTGACGGTTGCTGAGTGGGTCAAAAAAGGAAATCAATAAAAAATAAACATTTTAAAGAAATAGCCGATTCTCTATGGGGGAGAATCGGCTTTACCTCTTCCATTACGATGCGGGTCCTCCTCTGCCTGAAGGAGCAGCTGGTGCACCCGGTGCTGCACTGCCTGCAGATGGAGCGCCCGGTGCGGCAGGTGTTAACGGCACAGATGCCCCAGCCTGCGCGGGAGTAGCAGGGGCAGGTGGTTTCGTTTGAAGCGTACCCTGAACCGGAGTCAATAAAGGACCAACAACGAGTGAGGTAGGCGGGGTATCGAAGGCCGAACCAGTTGAGATTGATTCAGCGTCACCGATCAATAAGATGGAGGAGATGCTGACACCCACAATATTGACCTCATGTACTGCGAGTTTGCGGTTGATCACTTTAACGTTCAATCCCTCAGCTCCTGTCCCAAGGTAGGAATGTGTAATGCATACTATATGTATGGAGAAGGCTAATTCTTTATGAATGTTTTTTACGCATACGCAGGCCTAAAATATATTATTAAGGAAAGACAAAAGGCAGACCCACCGGTGAGAGGATCTGCCTTTTCTTAATTGATCTTTTTAAATCCGTATTTTTCAAGAGTCTTTACGGACGAGTCGCTCTTAAGAAATGTATAGAATTTTTGTGCCTCTGCTTTATGTTTTGAGTCTTTGATGACTCCTAATGGGTAAACGATTGGAGAGTGAGATTCAGGATCAGCGGAAGCAGCTATCTTTACTTTTTTTGAAACCAGTGCATCTGTTCTATAAACGACCCCGGCATCGACATTTCCTGTTTCAACATAGGAAAGAACTTGACGCACATCCTTTGCATAGACCAGCTTTGGTTTTACTTCTCTCCATACCTTCATGTTTTTAAAAGATTCCAGGGCATATTGGCCGGCGGGCACGGCTTCAGGCGTCCCAATGGAGACCTTTTTAACAGAGTTGTTCGTTAAATCACTGAACGACTTTATCCCGGAGTCAGACCCTTTTGGAACAATCAGGACTAAATCGTTTCCTACTAAATCTGTCCCATCTTTCTTTTCAATACTTCCATCCTTTACAAGGGCTTCAAACTTGTCCTGAGCTGCAGAGAAAAACAGATCAACAGGTGCTCCTTGCGAGATTTGCTGCTGCAAGGTACCTGAAGCGCCAAAATTGAAGTGCAGGTTCACGTCGGGATGCTTTTTCTCGTATGTATGCTGAAGGTCTGTAAGAGCATCCTTTAGACTGGCGGCAGCAGAAATCGTTAAGTCGATTGTTTGTTTTTCTTTTGAATCCTGATCCTTGTCCGATTGGCCCGTACAAGCCGTAATTGTCGTGAACAAAAAAAGAAGCAGAAGCAGGCTTACTGTTTTTTTCATGAGAAGATTCCTCCAATTACCAATATTCAATACATATTTATTATAACTGATTATAACTAGATATAACTAGTTATAATAAATGCGGTTAATCAGAATAAAAGAATACTTTTTCGATAAAAAAAGTTACACTTGGGAGTGGAGGGATTGTATGGATAAACCAGTATCATACACGATCGAGGAAGTATCCGCGTTGTTAAAAGTTTCAAAGCTGACCATTTATGATCTTATTAAAAAAGGTGAGATTTCGGCTTTCAGGGTCGGAAGGCAAATGAGGATTGACCATGAAGATCTTGTGGCGTATAAAGCAGGGAGCAGAACGGTAAAATCTTATTCCGAGAATGCAGTACCTGCGCTTCATTCGCATCAAACAGTAATCAGCGGCCAGGATATCGTGCTGGACTTGCTCAGCAAGCACTTGGAGCCTAAATTAAGAACACCTCCTTTAAGGCTGTATATGGGAAGCTTGAATAGTTTAATGTCGATGTATCATGGAGAGTGTGATCTTGTCAGTGTCCATCTGTACGATGGAGAGACCGGGCAATACAATGTGCCTTATGTAAAACGGATGCTGGTCAGCCAGCCTTTTGCGCTGATTAACTTAGTTTGCCGGAATGCAGGAATCTATGTGTGGAAGGGAAATCCTCTTCAAATCAAAACTTGGAGGGATTTGGCCAAGCCCGTTGTTACTATCGTCAACCGGGAAAAAGGTTCGGGTGCGCGGGTGCTGCTTGATGAGCAATTGCGGCTTCATCAAATTTCACATGTAAACGTTAAAGGCTATGAAACAGAAGTAACCAATCATCTATCTGTCGCCTCAGCTGTGGCCAGCGGACAAGCTGATGCAGGCATAGGCATTGAGAACGTGGCAAAGATGGCAGAAGTTGATTTTATACCGATGATTCAAGAACAATATGATCTTGTTATTTTAAAAACAAATGAAAATAAAAATTTGCTTCATCATGTAATGAACACTTTGTCCTCTTCGGATTTTAAATCCCAGTTAAGCCAGCTGAAAGGCTATGATCTGCATCTTACCGGGCAAATCATCTATGAAACATAAGCGAAACCAGATTCTGTGCTTTGGAATCTGGTTTTTTCTTTTATCAATCTTAAGGAAGAGTTAAGCTTCTCCTTCTAAACTGGCTGTAAAGTTGCTTCGGACACTACAGGGGCCGAGGGGCCGCGGAAGCCAGAAGGTGACCGACTGGATCAAGAATAACTGTGAAAAGGTGCTCTCAAAACCAAGCCCTCTATGTATACAAATGATAACTGCAGCGGCTCTTAATTGGAGCCGCTTTTTTTCCTTTTTGTAGGATGTTGAGAAACTTTCAGCCAGATGGCCTTGAGAGCTGTTCGTTTTTCATAATATTTCTCAACCTGTTAAATGCTGTTTTTGCTACTATTGGATTATTTTTTGATTTAAGATGATGGTGTAAGAAGATTTTAATAAATCAGGAGTGAATGGCATGAGTCCAGCGTTAAACAGGGAATTACTAGAGTTAATTGAGAATAAGCGAACAGAAATGGTGCTTTCAGCAATGGAGAAAGGGTTTCATAGTGAGGAGACCATCTGCCGAGGAAATGAACTGAATGAACTATTAAACTGTTATCATAAGCTGCTTTCTATTCATTCCACGGACAGAATCTAGCGATTTGGCCCTGTTTAAAATACTTCCTTATCCAATTAATTGTCTCTCTTATCCTATTTCACTCTCTTACACTGCACATCCTTCTTTACCAAACACTCTCCTGCATATATGTAGATAGGGAAACTTATGGTAAAATCTTTAGCAGAGAAATATTTTCTGTCTTTAATGATATGAGGGGGAGGCAGCACGTGATTGACGGTAAAAAAATTTACTTTTACAGAATTAAAAAAGGCTTAACCCAAAAAGCTGCCTGTGAAGGAATCTGTTCGGTTTCATACTTAAGCAAAATTGAAAACAACAGCATTACAGCAAGCCCTGAAATTCTACAGTTATTATGCGAACGGTTAGACATCGAAACTTCTCATATTAGCGAGGAGTTCATCAATAATTTAAAGAAAGAAATTTATGAATGGTATCAGGATATTAAGTACAGGAACGAAGAAGATGTTCACCGGAAATTTGAGGAACTGCAAACCCAGATGACCCATGTGGATGACTTAGGTCTTGTTAACCTGTTTCAAATTTTTTCAGTACGATATTTCATTTATAAAAATGACCTGGAGAAGGCAAAGGAACTGCTTGATAAGCTGACTGAAGTGAAAAAGACGTATACCACTGAAATGGAGTTTTATATTTTTCAGTTTACAGCTCATTATGAATATTTGCTGGATAATCATAAATCTGCTTTATATTTCTATAAAAAGGCTTATTTTTTATCAAGTAAGCTTAGCATTCAAGATCCTGATTTAATCTATCAATTAGCGAATATTACCGGCCGGTTAGGATATTTTTCTCAATCTCATTTTTATGCGAAAACAGCGCTGGAGGCATTCAACGCAGAAGCCAATTATGCCAAAAGCATTGATTGTCATATTATACTTGGCGTTACATATAGCCGATTAAAGGACTTTGAGTCGGCGAAATCTCATTATCTTGTCGCATTGAATGCAGCTACTTTTAACCCGGCATTAAAAATCATGCTGCCAAACATTCTTCACAACATGGGCCATTCCTATTTTCAAGCAGAACAGTATGACGAAGCCCTATCCGTTTTAAAGGAAAGCCTGCGAAAGAAAAAGGGGATCAACACGGCAATAACCATTGGCTTAATTGCCCATAATTATTATATGAAAGATGATGTGAAGGAAGCGAAGCAATGGATCAGAAAAGGAATAAAAATTACAGGTGAAGAAAATATTACTGCTGGCTATATCCGGTTAAAGATACTGGAGTTCAAACTTCTTAAACTGGAGCAAACCGAGGAATATCGTAAGTTTATTGAAGAGAAGGCCATTCCATTTTTAGAAAAAAAGCAAGACCGTTTGCTTCTGATTGAAATGTATGAGGAACTGGCTATCTACTATTCCAACAAGTTTTCTTATAAAAACGCCAATCATTATTATGAAAAACTTAATCAGTTATACAAAGAGTCTTTATAGATGAGAGAGGAGAAAAAATGTAGTCTTATTTTTTCTCCTTTTTATATTACACAGACAATCTGGGGCTCACTTTTGAAGATCTTTTTCTGTGCAAATACCACTCCGCCAGTCCTAGATTCAAAATCATCGACAAAAAGACAGCAAGCGGAAACCCAAGAGCAAAACTTGTACCTGCAACGAATGTAAGTAGGGGCAGAAAAATCCGGAACGTGATAAAAACGAGGGTAACTGCATAGCTGCGAATCATCCATTCCTGGTGGCTGTTGATTTTCCGTTCCCTAATCCTTTTCAACCCTACAAAGGCAGTAATGAACCAGGCGGCATCAAGGCATAAGAAACCAATCGTTGATCCCATTCCGCCGGTGGCATAAAACGCAAGGTAAATACCGGCAGGGACACTGAGAAAAATGGAAGACACATAAATTCTTCCAATGATTCTGTGGATGGAAATCTTCTTTCGGCTCGCTTTTAAAAATTGAAAAGGTCCAGCTGCTAAAGCGATAGCGCCGGTTGCTATATGGATAAAGAAAAAAACCTGCCACTGGCTGTAGGGAAATCCAGGATCCTCAAGTTTTCCTGATACGATTCCCGACTGTTTAGGCCCGTACACAATGTACTGAATAACGATATAACCAATAAATAGAGCTACAACCAGATAAGAGAGCAACGCCTTGTAATTCATGCCCTTACGACCGCCCACATCCATTCCCCCTTCAACTCAAGACACTCACCCTTAAATTATAGTGCAGGAAAAGGATTTAAAAACATATTTTGCAAATAAATGAATGGTTTTAAAGAAATATAAATTTCAAAGTTACGTTATAAATGAGTTAGTCTATCAAGTCTGTCCGCTAATTCATTCCGAATCATCGCTGGATGAGAATGCTACTACCTTTGCAATATCATTAGGTTGACATAGTATTTGCATTGCCGACATTTCTGTATCAAAGACATCAAAATTTCTCTTTATATTGGAGCCAGTGAAAATCATTCTAAACAATTCCATGCTTAGGAGACATTGCTGTTGATATGCTTTTTATTATGTATTCTATTCGAAAATAGTAAAAAGCCTTACATAAACATACTAATGATGTTCGCAAGGCTTTTTATTATTTCATTTTTTTAATAATATGGATCAATGATCAGCAAGAAGATTTTGATTTCCTGAGCCCCACTTAGCAGTCATAATGATCCCTGAAATTTTCCACACTTCATTTACTTTTAGCAGGGAATTATAGCAATTCCTTTTTACTCCACCCGACTATATGAAATTCAATTAATCGGCTGATTAGTGCAGGGCCAAAAGCGCCGCCCATTAATTCTTACTGCTCGCCAGAGAGGGAAACAAATTTTAAAGAGGAGAATAAGGAATATCTCTGTATAAATAAAATTCTTTGACCTCCTATTAGTGTTGCCGTGACTATCATCCACAATCAACAAGCTATCCTAAATAAAAAAGCATTCTGAATATGATTTCAGAATGCTTTTTTATGTTTGCTAATCGACAACAAGATAGGCGATCATGGGACCGTTGTGGGAGATATCGGCATGTGTCTTGCAGATCAGACGGTAAATGCCTTCTTTTTTAAAACGCAGGTGCAGAACCGTTTCTTTCCCTTTAACGACATTTCCTTTAACATTCGTTCCCTCAATATAAAACGGATGTTCTTTGCCATTCACTCCATAGATGCTTAAAGTTACAGGCTGATTGTGAGGGATATGGATGGTTCCGGGGTCCCAGCGGTAAGCTTCGATTTCCTTGCCATTATCAAGCTTGGACTTAAATTCCCCAGTGACCATGTTGATCACAATTCTTTTTGATGCCGCTGGAGAACCAGCTGTCTGGACCGCTTCCGGCTTTACAACGTACCATGTGCCGAGCCCGATACCAATACATAAAATAAAGGCAAGTATCCATTTCCTTGGAACATACAGCACTTTCAAACATTCCACCTCCATTAGCTTGTCTTTTAAACTATATGTAGGGTGGGCGGATAAGTTGTTTTTAAATATAAAAAAATTTAGTTAGAGAGGCTTTTTGGAGAAAGTAGATGCTGTGCAAAGGTGTAAATACAGCTAAATTGCAGTTCGCTTAATATATTAATGTTGTTTTGTTCGTTATCTTATTTCAACACACCTTGTTTTGTTCACTATAGAAGTTCTTTTGAGGGCCGTTTATGCTTTGGGAAATTTTATTATCGAATTTAGAAATATATGATCGAAAATGCAAATTTATTATTGAAAGGAACGGATTTATTATCGAAATCCCAATTTTATTATCGAACAGGTTAAACACGACAGGATTTGACCGGTTTCAACCGAAGCATCCCACAAAAAAAGGAGTGACTCAATTCAAGTCACCCCTTCTCAAACCATATTAGATTTTAATATCAATTTTTGCGTTTTTCTTAAGAGATTTTACGTGGCTCATCAGTTTTTCCTGTTTCTTTTGCTGTTCGAGCTGCTGCTTAATCTGCGGTTTTACTTCTTCCAGTTTTGGAGGCTTTTGGCCTTTGCCTGTTCCCTGCTTGGCATACTGGTTGTAGTAATCCTGAATTTCTTTATCAGTTACTGTATCGGCAGGTACTTCTTTATCAATATACTTTTGAGAAGTAATTCCCTCCGCGATCTGAGCTTTTAACTGAGATTCAGAAAGGTTAGCCTGTTTGAGAGCGGCGGTAAAATTTTTCTCGCCTTTATATTGTTTTTTTGTTTTTTCAAGCTGAGCATTTACTTCAGCTGAGGATGCTTTATAGCCTTTTTTCTTGGCATCCTGCATGATCAGCGACTGTCCGATCAAGCTTTCAATCGTTTGTTTCTTTATCTGTTTTGCCGCTTCTTTAGAAGAAGGGTCTTGTCCCATCTGCTGCATCTGCATTTGGGAGGAGGAAAGAGCCTGGTTGTAGTCTTTGCCCTTGATTTTCTCATTGTTTACTGTCGCAACAACTTTTTTATTTCCTACTTTTTGAGCTTCAAGTTTTTTCTGCATTTCTTTCATTTGTTTTTCTTGCTTTTTCTGAGCTTGGGACGTTTTCGCTTTATCGTTGTTGTCCGAAGCCTTTTTCTCTTTATCATTTGATCCACAAGCCGTTAATGCTACGGCAAGTAAACACACCATTAGTACCGAAATGATTTTTTTCATCATTCCACTCCTTTCAAAACATCCTTGGTGCGCATTATAACGGATATAAGACAAAAAGGGAAATCAAAGGGTGTTAGTCAGAAAAAAAGAAAAACTCACACATTTCCATGTGTGAGTTTCTCCATACGGATCAGATGATAAACATAGCGACGATGGTCGTTACTACGAGACCGATGACAACCGGCAAAAGATTTCTCCTAGCCAGTTCAAAAGGATCAACTCCGCAAATAGCAGCAGCGGGAATCAGCGCCCACGGAATCAAGGTGCCGCCCCCTACCCAAATGGCTGCAATCTGCCCTAAAGCAGTAAGCACAGCTGCTCCTGCTCCAATGGAGTGAGCAAACAAAGCGGCAATTGAACCAGCAAGCGATATACCAGAAAAACCAGACCCGTCGAGACCGGTGATAGCACCCACTACGGTTAGTGTAACGGCACCAACCTCCTTGCTTAATGGCACAACAGAAGCAAGAGAGACGCCTAAGTCGTTGACAATGCCGTGAGAGTGTTTTGGCAGAAAATCACCGATGATTTTTATAAAACCGGCATCTCCCAGGTAAAAGAAGGCAGCGATCGGAATGACCGGGCCAAATACTTTAAAACCGAACTGAAAGCCTTCAATCAGGTAGCTTGTTGTTTTTTCAAGCCCTTCATTTTTGTGGCTCGCCATGGTGATGAGCAGAAGAATGAACACGGAAGTTCCACCGATCAGTGCGGTCGCATCGCCGCCTTGAAGTTTAAGGATGTACATGGCGGCAACATCAAGAGCAAACAACAGAGGAATCAGCAAAGCAAACAAGCGTTTTTGGCACTCAGAAAGAAGGTTTATTTGGCTCTGAGGCAGTTCTTTTGGCTCGGCTGCGGTTGAAAGTCCAGTAGCTGCCGTTAATTTTCCGGATTTTAAGTCGCGTTTTAAAAAGTAGAAAGCAGCTAATGTCGTCACAACTCCCATAACCGCCACAAGAGGAATGCTGGCATGAATGACTTGGCTGACCGGGAGTCCGGCAGCATCTGCTGTCAGTTTGGGAGCGGCCTGGATGACATAATCACCAGACAATGCAATTCCATGTCCGAAGAGGTTCATCGCCATCGCCACACCGAGAGCGGGGAGCCCGGCACGTATTGCGACAGGAAGCAGGACGGCTCCCATCAAGGCAACAGCAGGAGAAGGCCAGAAAAACCAGGAGATGATCATCATGAGAATTCCAATCGTCCAGTAGGCAAGAGCGGGAGTCCGTATCAGCTTTGAAAACGGGGAGATCATGACATCATTAATCCCTGTAGCCGTCAGCGTTTTGCTCATCGCCACGATAATCGAGATGACCAGGATAGTAGAGAGCAGCTCAGTGATTGCATAAGCAAAGCTGTTGAAGATGCTGCTGACGGAAGCACTTAACGAGCCTGTAGCCGTTATGGCAATTAAGAAGATCCCGATGATACAGACCAGGGTCGTATCCCGTCTTAATACCATAAAGCCGATAATCAAAAAGATGAACACGACATAAATCCAATGAAGCGCTGTAAGTTCAACGCCCATTTTTTTCTCTCCCTTCATCGTTTCATATTCCTCAAACGGGCTTATGCCCATGGTGGTGGTAATACAGAATATGTTTAGGTGAAGATATGGTGAGAAGGATTTATAAGACAAAAGCCCCAACCCTGATATTTAAAGGGCTGAGGCTTCGAACTTAAATCGTTTTTCTTTTTTTAATCACAAAAACAGCAAGCAAGATGAATGCCATCAGCATCACAAGGATTACACTGAATTTTGACATATACATCTCTATGGATTTCCATTGGTTTCCGAGAAGGTATCCAAAGGTCAGGAACGTAATGGTCCAGATCAGGGCGCCTGTATAAGCGAAAAAGGAGAATTTTCGGAACGAGTAACCATTTATGCCCGCAAGATAAGCGGTCAAATGTCTTAAACCCGGTATAAAGTAACCAATAAACAATAGGAAGGGACCGTATTTATCATAAAGTTTTTTTGCTGTATCGATTTTATCCTCAGTAAGATGAAGTTTCGGGCCGAATTTCTTTAAAAACGGTAAACCTAATTTAACGCCTAAAAGATAGCTGATGGATATTCCTGCAGCCGATCCAGCCCATGCACTGAGTAAAGCTGGAATGTAGGCCATCTCACCTTTAAAGATATGATATCCAATAAAAGTGAGGAACAGCTCGTCAGGTACAGGAAGCCCTACAATTCCTCCAATCAAAGCCATAATAATCCCGAAATAACCAAAATGTGCAAGAAGATAACTGATGTGCTGTTCCATGTGTGATCACTTCCACAATAGGTTATAGTTTTTCTTTTATTTCAAGTTCATCTGTTTCAAAGAAATTTACTCTGCGGTACACGTTCAAGATAAACTGTACGAAAAATTCCAGCTTAGCTGAAAACCGCACAACCAAATATCCACATGCATAAGCAATTACTGCACTGCCTGCAATATCAGCCGGGTAATGAACACCAACAAAAATTCGTGAAATTCCAATCACCACCGCCCAGCAGAGGACAGGCACACGCCAACGGCTGCCCCTCATCCATAAAATCCATGCGATAGAGAATACTACTATGGCATGATCACTTACAAAAGAAGAATCCATGGAGTGTGGAATCAGTTTGTGTACATGGTGTACGGCAAACGGGCGTGGATGATAGTAAACAAGGTGTAAGATGAGATTCAGCAATAGCGCGAAGGCAGTTGTACATCCAGCATATATCGCGGTACGTTTATTTTCTATATGGTGTGACGTTCCTGGAATAAACCATAGCAGCAAGATCATGGCTACGGCTAAATAGGGCACACTGTTGGTCAGCAAAATCATACTTTTATCCAAAAAGACCGATTGATTTGCCAAGCTGTTGATCCATTGAAAGATAATATCATTCATACATTTCTCTCCTTACATACATAGAATCTCAGGTGTGGATGATTCTGTATCAAAAATTAAGTATAGTTCTGTAAACTGAAAAAACACTGAAGACCACATTAAAATTCAATTAAAATAAGAAGTTTGAAACGTGTCTCATGATAAAGTTGAAAAATAATAGTACAGCATTAAAGAGGTGAGATGGAGTGAAACAACGGATTCTAGTCGTGGAAGATGAAGTGCAGATTGCTAAAGTCCTTAAAATAGAACTGGAATATGAGGATTATGAAGTCCACATCGAGCATGATGGCTTGTCAGGACTGGAGAACGCACTAGGAGAAAATTATAATTTGATCCTTTTGGATGTCATGCTTCCGAAACTGAGCGGAATAGAAGTGTTAAGAAGGCTGCGAAAAGCAGGCAGCCATACACCGGTAATTTTATTAACTGCCCGAAATACAACCCTGGATAAAGTGATGGGCCTGGATCTGGGAGCGAACGATTATGTCACGAAGCCGTTCGAGATTGAAGAGCTGCTGGCGCGGGTGCGGTCCTCCATCCGCTATCACTCTTCCATCATCAGCTGGCAAGCGGACCGAAACCAGCAGCCGAAGCTTTCGATTAAGGATTTAAGTGTGAACACAGAATCAAGGGAAGTGACAAGAAGTGGAGAAAGCATATCACTTACTCCAAAAGAATATGATTTGCTTGTTTATCTTCTTCATCATAAAAATAAGATCGTTACACGCGAAGGTATATTAACGAATGTTTGGGGCTATGAATTTGAAGGAGAAACCAATGTGATCGATGTTTATATCCGGCACCTGAGGAAAAAACTCGAAGATGATTCATCCGATCCATTAATTCAGACCGTTCGTGGTGTCGGTTACACCATGAAGGAGAAGTAAAGTGAAAATCACCACAAAGATCAACATCTTAACAACAGCCTGGCTGGTCTTTATCCTTCTCATCATGAATGTTCTTGTTTTTTTTACATTTATGAAAACCATCGGCAATATTGAAGAACGGTTCCTCATTCAGAAGGCTCACGAGATTATTAAAAAAACAGAAAATCAGGGTTCAAGAGTTCTGACTAAGGACTTGTTGGAAGTCTATCTGTCGGATCATTCTTTTATCCGTTTAGTAGATAAGAATTCAGTGGTCACCAAGCAAATTACAGATGATCAAGACTTGGCAAAGGTAAAAGCGGAATTTTCACCCAAAGAGGAATCCGAGCTCCGGCAGATCGGTGAAGAACAGTTCCAGTTTGTCCGCGTTCCCATCTCAA
The DNA here is from genome assembly GCF_024494405.1 of Fictibacillus sp. WQ 8-8. Lineage (NCBI taxonomy): Bacteria > Bacillati > Bacillota > Bacilli > Caryophanales > Fictibacillaceae > Fictibacillus > Fictibacillus sp. WQ 8-8. The sequence goes on along the minus strand of NZ_JAMXKG010000009.1, from coordinate 30,614 downwards.
CGAATCACAATGTTTCCTATACGATGGAGATTGCACAGAGGGTAACAGGGCTTGAAGTGAAGAAAGACAAGCTATTATCAATCTTAGCGGCATGTTCAGCCATTACGATTCTGCTCTCTTTGGTAGGAGGAAGGTTGCTTTCCAACGTGATCATGAAGCCAATCTCCAGAATGATTAGAACGATGGAGGACATTGAACAGAGCGGGGTTCCTAAAACGATATTTATCCAAAATCGATCGAAGGATGAACTCTATACCCTTGCCAACACATTTAATCACATGATCAGCAGATTGCAAGAAAATATTGAACGGCAGAAGCAATTTGTTTCTGATGCCTCTCATGAGTTGAAAACGCCAATTACGGTTATTGGCAGCTATGCGAACTTATTAAGAAGAAGAGGATTAAAAAACGAAAAACTCTCAAAAGAAGCGATAGAAGCCATTCATCAGGAAGCGATGAGGATGCAAAAAATGACAGAGACACTGCTTGATCTGGCCTCATCTGAAAATGAAACCTCATTACATGTTAAAAAAGTAAATCTTACTCAAGTTTGCGAAAGCCTTGCCAAACAGCTGAAAAGTATTTATAAACGGGAAATCCTCTTTCATCAGGAAAATCCGCCAGTGTTTGTTGAAGCTGATGAATTAAAGATGAAACAGGTAATCATCATCGTTCTCGATAATGCGATAAAATACAGCAAAGCTAAAATAGAAGTCACGGTCCGCCAAAAAGAAGGGCAAGCCTTTATTCATGTAAAAGATTATGGAATCGGTATACCAGAAGAGGATGTCACCCACATTTTTGAACGATTTTACCGTGTGGATATGGCAAGATCCAGGGAAACGGGAGGAACAGGCCTCGGGTTATCCATTGCTAAAATCATTATGAAGCTTCATCGAGGCGATATTGATATAAAAAGCAGGGAAGGAAAAGGGACAGAGGTTGAATTACGAATTCCGATTTTTTACCAAACGACTCAAGAGGCATAACATTAAATTTTGCTGAGGAGAACATTAATAATAAATGAAAAACCAAAAATAAAGGATTTTACATGCTACAGTTGACACAAGGTTCAGGTGAACTGAACCAAAAAGAGGCGATACACTGTGGCTATTTTAGAAAAACTTCTTTCGCTCTTTCAATTTAGATCATCTTCATTAGAGGAGGATGAGTATATCTCATGTCCTGAATGTGAGGGAACGGGAGAATTTGATACAGATATAGCATGTGAATACTGTGACGGAAAAGGAAAGATTGAAGAAACAGAGTACTATGAAATGCTTACGAAAGGTGATTTTGAAGAATTATAAATAAAAAAATGTAAGCATACAAAAAAGCGCTCCTGAAAATGGAGCGCTTTTTATGCTAGCATAAAGGTTAACTTTCCAACGGGGACTCATCTCTTCGTGTCTTCGTCAGATAAGTAACGAGAGCCAAAATAATAACCAGGAAGATCACACTTGTTCCAGTCGTTCCGAGACCAAGTCCTCCTGCATGGTGGGACTGTGAAAGAAAATCGCCAATTGAAGCGCCAAGTGGGCGTGTTAAAATATAGGCGATCCAGAAGGAAAGAACGGCATTCATGTTAAACTTGTAAAAAGCAAGGGTTACTAAAGCAATCACAGCAGCGAAAATAATTCCGGATTTCCAGTAGCCTAATCCCATATCTTCAGAGACAAGGTCTCCGGCTGCTGTACCAAGTGCAAAGGTAAACAAAATAGCGAGCCAATAAAAGGTTTCCCGTTTCGTTGTAAAGATGGAGTGGATTGAAAGGGTCTTTTCACTGGCATACCAAGCAGCGAAGGTAATGGCTAATACGATGGAAAAAACAATCGTCGATGTCACCAGAGGCACTCCGAAATGATCGGTGAGATTGTCGGTGATCAATGTTCCAACTACACTGATGAGCACGACCGCCAGCCAATAAATACTCGGTATATATTTTCTAGCTTTAAACTGAAAGACCAAGGTGATGATCAAGAGAACGCTCATGACATAGGTTGTATTGGTCAGTCCCCAGTGCAGCTTGAAGGTAAGAAAATCGGCTGCTGTTTCACCAACCGTTGTGGCCATAATTTTAATGACCCAAAAGAAAATGGTGACCTCCGGAACTTTATTCAGCATTTGGCGTCCGATAGAGGTTTGAGTGTTTTCAATGTTTTCCAAATCTATTTCCTCCTTTTTTATTGAAATGGATGATTACATCATCAACCATACTTAAGAGCAATTAAATTCACCTGAAAATTAAATTAAAAATGAATTAAAATGTATCTTTTCTAAAAGAATGTGCTTGGGAACATTTTTGTGAAAAGTCTTCAATGATTGTTGATTGGTGTGCAAGGTGCGAGACTCCAGCGGGACGAGCGTGACAGGTGAAACCCGCAGGCGCTAGCGCCGAGGGGTTCAGCGCACGCCCCGCGGAAAGCGAGCATCCTGAAACGGAAATCAACCACTCTCAAGAGCAACAATGGTTGCGAAAACAGGCAGAGGTTTTTATGAATAACAAAAATGACAAACGATATGAAACAGACTTGTACGAACCAGTAAGGGATTTTTTTATGGAAAAAGGCTTTGAAGTGTATGGGGAGGTCAACCACTGTGACATTGTGGTGGTCAAGGAAGATGAATTGATCATTGTCGAATTGAAGCTGAATCTGAATGTTGAGCTCCTCGTCCAGGCAACAAACAGACAGAGGCTGACGGATTTCGTATACATCGCTATTCCGAGGCCTAAATACAAATTAAGATCAAAAAAGTGGCAGGACACCCTTCATTTGATCAGAAGGCTGGAGCTTGGCTTGCTGCTCGTTTCATTTCCAAAAAGCGGACCTGTAGTGGAAACCATTCTTTCTCCTGGAGCGTTTGACCGGTTAAAAAGCCAGCAGCGCTATAAGAAGAAACGAACCAAGCTTCTGGAAGAAATTAAGGGAAGAAATGGAGATTATAATGTTGGAGGCAGCAACAAAAAGAAGCTCATGACCGCCTACAAAGAAAACTGCATCCAGATCGCCTTTCTGCTTGATCAGCTTGGGCAGTTGTCCCCAAAAGCGCTTCGGGAGCTAGGGACAGGTGCGAAAACCCTCTCGATCCTGAACAAAAATTATTATGGCTGGTTTGAGAAAATTGCCAGGGGAATGTATGGGGTCAGTGAAAAAGGAAAGAAAGAGATGTCTTTGTTTCCTGAGCAAGTCAGGTATTACAGCGAGTTACTGGAAAAAGTAAAAGCGGAAACGGATTAGAACCCTCTAATTCGTTTTTTTTTCGCCAATCAGACTATTTACCCATCTATTATGCAACCGCTTTCATTTATTTCTTTATCATGGTAAAGTTAGGTTTGGAATCCACATTTTGTAATTGTAAAGGGAGGATAAGGAATGAAGTTTGCATCTTTCAAGCGATTTATTGCATTACTCTCGATTTTTACTTTGGTCATTGGAGGTCTTTTTTCTTTCCATTCTGTGCAATCGTTTGCGGAAGCGACGTCTACAGGTGGAAAAACAAAAGTCACGATTCACTACAAGCCTGCAGAAGGCAACACGAAGGACTGGAATTTATGGGTCTTTCCTGAAGGCGGAGAAGGAAAAGCCTATCCGTTTACAGGAGAGGACAAGTTCGGAAAGGTAGCCGAGATCGAGCTTGACGGTACATACAAGAAAGTTGGCTTCATCGTAAGAACGGACAGCTGGGAAAAGGATGGCGGAGACCGTTTTATTGATATCTCTGCCGGCGAAGGCGAAGTTTGGGTGAAGTCCGGTGATGACAATACTTACACAGAGCCGCCAGATGGAGAGTATCGAGACCTTCCTGCTTATGAAGATATTAATGTGAAGGTTCACTATTTCAGATACGACAATCAATATGAGGGCTGGAACCTATGGACCTGGCCGGAGAACGGCGAAGGAAAAGCGGTTCAATTTACCGATGAAGATGAATTTGGCAAAGTGGCCAACATCAAGATGGATAACTTGAAGGACGTTCATAAAATCGGGCTTATTGTAAGAAAAAGCGTGCCCGGAAATGAGTGGGCTGATAAGGAATTTAATGATAGATACGTAACAAAGTTTCACGAAGACGGTTCTGCAGAAGTGTGGATCGCACAGGGGCAGGAGCGCATTTATTATGACAAAGACTTGGTCGACCGTACGCCGAAAATCGTAAAAGCCAGCCTTGATGGGTTCAATGAAATTACGTTTGAAACCAACTTCCCGTTTGATATAAAAAATCACGGTCTTTCCCTTTCAGGCGGAGCAGCTATAAAAGAAGTTGTTCCTTATGACAGCAAAGCAGGAGATTTTACAAACAAAGTTAAAGTCATCACTTCGAAAAATCTGGATCTTACAAAAGTTTACAAGATCTCTAAAGAGAATTTTGGAGTAGCTGCCGTCCAGACAGGCAAGGTGGTCCGTACTCCGGAATTTGATAAGCAGTTTTTCTATAACGGTAAGGATTTAGGAAACACCTATACTAAAAAAGAAACGAGTTTCAGGCTTTGGGCACCAACTGCTAGTGAAGCCAAGATCGTGGTCTACAAATCATGGAAAGAAGAGAAGGGGACCGAGCTGCCATTGAAGAAGTCCGAGCGCGGCACTTGGAAAACAACTCTTAACGGCAATCAAGAGGGTCTGATTTATACGTACAAAGTAAAGATTGGCGACCAGTGGAATGAAGCCGTGGACCCCTACGCACGTGCAGTAACGGTAAATGGCGATAAGGGTGCTGTTATCAATTTGGATAATACCGATCCGAAGCATTTTCACAAAAGAATGAAGGCCTTCACTCCTGAAGATGCTATCATTTACGAGCTTCATGTCAGAGATTTATCCATGCATCCAAAAAGCGGCATCAAGCATAAAGGAAAGTTCTTGGGAGTAGCTGAAGAAAAAACAACCGGGCCAGCGGGAGTAAAAACAGGACTGAACCATATTAAAGATCTCGGTGTTACACACGTTCAGCTGCTTCCAATCTATGATTATAATACGGTTGATGAGACAAAATTGAATAAACCGCAATTCAACTGGGGCTATGATCCTAAGAACTATAATGCACCAGAAGGCTCGTATTCTACTGATCCTTATAAGCCAGCAGTCCGGATCAAAGAGATGAAACAGATGGTCAACACCCTGCATCACAACAAACTTCGGGTCATCATGGACGTGGTATATAACCATATGTTCGCAGCAAAGGAGTCTAACTTCCAGAAGCTTGTACCGGGCTATTATTTCCGCTATAACGAAGATGGGACGTTGGCGAACGGTACAGGTGTGGGGAATGATACGGCATCAGAGCGTAAGATGATGCGCAAATTTATCGTAGATTCTGTGAGCTATTGGGCCAAAGAATACAATCTGGATGGTTTCCGATTCGACTTGATGGGCATCCATGACGTTGAAACGATGAACCAGGTCAGAAAAGCATTGAATACAATTGATCCTTCTATTATAGTGCTTGGCGAAGGTTGGGATCTCAACACACCGATTGATCCTGAAACCAAAGCGAATCAAAAGAATGCCGGAAAAATGCCGGGAATCGCTCATTTCAACGATGGTATACGTGATGGTCTAAAAGGCAGCGTGTTCAATGATACAGATAAAGGAATTGTGAACGGTAAACCGGGTACAGAGGATGCCATTAAAGAAGGTGTAAAAGCAGGCATCGATTATCCAAGCACGACGGCGACCTATAAGGATCCGCAGCAAGTGATCTCATACGTAGAAGCTCACGATAACCACACCTTATGGGATAAATTGCAGCTGACCAATCCGGAGAGTTCAGTTGATACCCGTAAGAAAATGCACAAGCTTGCGTCCTCTATTATCCTGACGTCACAAGGCATTTCGTTCCTGCATGCCGGCCAGGAGTTCATGAGAACGAAAGGCGGCGACCATAATAGCTACAGATCTCCTGATTCTGTGAACCAGCTTGATTGGCAGCGCCGAGCAGACTTCAGCAAAGAAGTAGATTATATGAAAGGCCTTATTAAGCTGCGCAAGAGCCATCCGGCATTCCGAATGAGAACAGCACAGGATATCCGAAATCACTTAATGTTCCTTCCAGCTCAGAAAAATACAGTCATTTATGATCTGAAAGGACACGCAAACAAAGACAAGGCAAAAGATCTAGTTGTCGTGTACAACGCCAACGAAACTGTACAAACGATCTCTCTTCCAACGGTCGGACCATGGAAGGTGCTTGCCAATGGTGAGAAAGCGGGAAACAAATCACTCGGTACCCTGCTGGGCAAAAAGATAAAGGTTCCTGCACTTAGTGCTGTTGTTCTTGAAGGTAAATAACAAAAAGCTAAAGCTAAAGGCTGCCGGCGTAACCCGGCGGCCTTTTTGATGTCAATTTGTACGAAAACTCAATTCAATCACTATTCACTATTAACAGTAGATTACAGAATATTCATACTATATAATCCGAAGTAGGAATGATACTCAGGGAGGGGACCAGCATGAATGAAATAATAAGTACAAACATAAAAGCTGAAGTGACGATTCGGGAGGTGTGGGAAGCCAAAAAGAGGATCGGTTCCCTGATAAAAAAAACACCTGCTGTTGAATCTTTTATTCTATCTGAAAGAGCAGGACGGCCAGTTTATCTTAAACTTGAGACGGTTCATGATACAGGAGCATTTAAAGTCCGGGGGGCAGCGAACAAAATTTTTAGTTTAAGTGAAGAGGAAAAAAAGAGGGGAGTTACAACGTATTCTACGGGAAATCATGGAATGGCAGTAGCCTATGTGGCGAAAAAACTAGGCATTGAGGCCACTGTTTGTATATCCAACCGGGTGCCAAAAGCAAAAGTTGATTCTCTTAAGAGACTGGGTGCTGTCATTGAATTTTGTGGAGAAAGCCAGGATGAGGCTGGCGAAAGATGTTTCACATTAGAAAAAGAGCAGGGATTGACCGTGATCGAGCCATTCGATGATCCGCACATAATCGCAGGACAGGGTACCATTGGTTTGGAACTGCTTGAAGATATTCCATGTTTAACTGATGTGATCGTGCCGCTTTCGGGTGGGGGGCTGCTATCCGGCATTGGTATGGCGGTTAAGTCAAACGACCCGGGGATCAGGGTGACTGGGGTTTCCATGGCAGAATCCGCAGTGATGTATGAAAGCCTTAGAGCAGGGAAACCCGTAAAACTACCTGAGAAGGACACGCTTGCTGACAGCCTGCTCGGAGGAATTGGCCTGGACAATCGCCATACCTTTGAAATGGTAAAAAGGTATATGGACCAGGTTCTATTAATCTCTGAAGATGAGATTGCCTACAGCATGGCCTATATGATGGATCATCACCGAATGATCATGGAAGGAGCAGCAGGTACTGCAATTGCAGCATTATTAGGAAAGAAAATAGAGCACCAGGAAGGAGCAATTGCTGTCATTATCACAGGCCATAATGTAGATCTTTCGGTGGTACAACGAATTCTTCAAACCTACTCACCTTCTTGAAATTACCCATTTTTCCGTAAGATTGTACAGGGGAATTTGGTTTTGTGTTGAAAATATAGTAGAGATCTTCCCGATTATTGTGATGTGCTATATTTAACAATATGTATAATTCAGGAAGGAACATCTTGCGGTCAGGAGGGTTCATATGAGGTTAGCAGTAGGGGATATATTAAACTTCGAGATTATGAAAAATGCCAGAGTACGAACTGGGGGCCATATCCTGAACGAACGGTATGTTCAATGGATTTCTGCTATAGAGATGCCAGTAGAGAATTTTGTCCGCAAAAATGAAGTGGTCCTGAGCACGGCCATTGGGTGCGGCCATGATGTTTTGTTATTCAAAAAATTTGTTGAAGACATCATACAATCTGAAGCTTCAGCGCTTATTATTGCTTTAGGCCGTTACATATATGATGTTCCAAAAGAAGTGATGGAGCTTGCAGAAAAACATAACTTTATCATTATCGAAATTCCATGGGAAATCCGTTTTGCTACCATCATTGAAGATGTTCTTAGAGAACTCAATGACAGGCAGTTTAAAGAACGGGAAAAATCTGAAAAAGTTCAGCAGGAACTCCTTAAACTCATTCTGAAGGAGACAAGCCTGAACGAAATATCCGGTTATATTCAAAAACATATAGGCTGTCCTCTCGTTATTACGGACAGAGCGGGAATTATTCAGGACAGGGCTGAAGCATGCGAGCCTGACGCCAGATGGAAATACTATGACATGAAAGATTGCATCTCCACAGAAAAAACACCTGCCGTTCTGCCGCAGGATCCGATGTTTCAAAAGTTTCATCTTATTGAACGTGAGGGTGAGTCAATTCTTCAACTGCCAATACTAAAGGCTTCAGGTGATATACAGGGATATTTATTTGTTCTGCCTCCAAACGATTTGGTGATCGAAGAGTTTTTAAATCAATACCGTGTGAACGTGCTCGAACATTCTGCTACCACGATCGCTCTTTGGCTGTCGCGCCAAAATGCCATTGAAGAAACGGAGATGCGTCTTCGCAGTGATTTTGTTCAGGAATTGGCAAAAGGAGAGTTTTCTTCCCGGGAACAAGCTGAATCCAGAGCAAAATTGCTCGGGTTTAATATTAAACTCCCTTATGTTTGTATTGCTGGCTATCCTGAAAACCTGGAACTATTGTTCAAAAAAAGAAAGCAGCACTATGATTCGTATGAGCACTGGCTTGACAGCATGATCCGCTACATTGAGGAAGAAATTTATTATGCGGCACAATCTCTAAAAAAAGAAGTGATGATGACCTATCAAGGCGAAAAACTTATCCTTTTTGTAGAAATCACAAGCAATGAGAACCCTGCACATCATTTTTTGGATCTGGTTGAGAGGCGTCTCCGGAATCTGCTGCCGGATGTCATCATTTCATGGGGAATCGGCGGTCATCAGGAGGAGGTTACTGGGTTTAATAAAGGATTTGACCAGGCAAAGACCGCACTGCAGATCGGAAGAAATAAGAAGGGAGCAGGACACCGGGTACTGTATGAAAACACAAAGGTTGATCGGGTGTTGTTGACTCTTGCACAGAACGAAGAAATGAAAGAAATCATCGTATCAGCGATCGAACCGCTTATTCAGTATGACCAGCAGCGCACTATGGATCTTATCGGAACGTTCACCACCTACAATGAATGCCACGGAAATGTGAGTCAGACCGCGCGCCTGTTAAATCTTCACCGGCAATCCCTATTGTACAGGCTTCGTAAAATAGAGACCCTGACCGGCCTTTCCCTGATCGACACGGATGATTTATTTTTATTGGATCTCAGTATCAAAACCTGGAAGTTAGGGTTAACTGAAGCACGATATCCTATTAACAGCTAAATACTTTCAAAGATAAATTAACAATCTTTTATTAATAAAATATTTGAGAGCTTGTCTGAACATGGACAAGCTCTTTTTTTATGTGTGCTAGCTATTCTGAAAAATTGACTAAAACTTTTTACAAAAGTTCATACATATTTGCAGATGATGAATAGATAGAGGGTGTTCTATACTAAGTTTATAAATTCATTATTCATAAAATTCTAATAATTATACAGAAACAGGAGGGAAGGTCCTATGTCATTTGGGACAGCTGAATATCAGGAAAGAATTTATAAAACGAAAAAGAGTATGGCAGAGAAAGGGATAGAAGTCCTCCTGATTACAGACCCGGCCAATATGAACTATTTGTCAGGATACGATGGATGGTCGTTTTACGTCCATCAAATGCTGATCGTTATTAATGACGAAGATCAGCCGATCTGGATCGGCCGCGGCCAGGATGCCAATGGGGCAAAAGCAACGTCATGGCTTTACCATGAGAACCTGATTCCTTATTCCGACGATTATGTCCAATCGATCACGTTGCATCCTATGGATTTTGTGGCCGATATCCTAAAGCAGATCGGGCAGGACAAGCGTTCGATCGGTGTGGAGATGGACAATTATTATTTTACGGCTAAATGTTATGAGCAGTTAAAGAAGGGACTGCCCAATGCTTCGTTTAAAGATGCCACATTATTAGTAAACTGGGTTCGCCTCGTAAAATCAGATGCCGAAATTACGTATATGAAACGCGCTGCTGAAATTGTGGAAAATGCCATGATGAAAGGAATCGGGCTCATTAATGAAGGCGTCAGGGAATGTGATGTGGCCGCCGAGATTTTTCATACCCAAATCAAAGGGACGAAAGACTTTGGCGGTGACTATCCGGCGATCGTGCCCCTGTTGCCTTCAGGAGAAAAAACGTCTACGCCTCACTTAACCTGGACGGATGACCGGTATAAAAAAGGGGACTCCGTCATTTTGGAACTGGCAGGCTGCTATAGACGGTATCATTCACCGCTTGCAAGAACCGTAAATATCGGACCGCCATCCGACAAGCTCAAAAATCTTTCCGATGTTGTAGTAGAAGGGCTGAATGCATGCCTGGACATGATCAAGCCGGGAATTGCCTGTGAGGAAATTGAAGAAACGTGGAGAAAGACGATCCACAAAAGCGGCATTGTTAAAGAATCGCGGCTTGGCTATGCGATGGGACTTAATTATCCGCCGGACTGGGGTGAGCACACGGCAAGCATCCGGAAAGGAGACCGAACCATTCTGCAGCCGAATATGACCTTCCACCTTATCCCCGGAATCTGGCTTGATCAATACGGCTTTGAAGCCAGCGAATCTTTCCGGGTAACTGCGAACGGCTGTGAAGCCTTTGCTTCAATGCCAAGACAACTGTTTATCAAAGATGGAGTGCTGGAAACGAACATGAACTAAAAGGGGTGAAGGGAAAAATGTATATTTTCACAGAGCAGGAATTGAAGCAGCATATCTCATTAAACCTGGACGCTCTTTCCGTTGTTGAAGAAGGCTTTTCTTACCTAGCCGAAGATAAAGTAACCATGCCGCCCATCATGCGGGTTGATGTTCATGATCATAACGGAGAAGTGGACGTGAAAACCGCCTATGTCGAAGGGAAAGACATGTTTGCGATTAAAGTGTCTTCTGGATTTTTTAACAATTACCAGATCGGCCTGCCGAGCGGAAGCGGACTGATGATGCTCATCAGTGCAAAAACAGGTGTGCCGAAGGCGATCTTGCTGGATAACGGTTATCTTACCGATATTCGTACGGCTGCCGCGGGTGCTATTGCTGCTAAATATCTATCAAGAGAAAAGATACAAACCGTTGGCGTGATCGGCTCAGGAAGCCAGGCGAGATACCAGGTAAAAGCCTTGCGGCTAGTAAGGGACTTTCAAGAGGTGCTCGTCTATGGTCGGTCAGTTGAACGGGCGAAGGCCTATGCTGAGGAAATGTCAGCTGAGCTTGGGATTGAGGTAAAAGCGGTCGAAAGCGCAGAGGCGGTTGTACGTAACAGCGATCTCGTCATTACAACAACGCCGGCAAAGGAACCGGTGATTAAAGCAGAATGGCTCCATCCAGGAATTCATATTACAGCGATGGGATCGGACGCCGAGCACAAGCAGGAACTCGAGGCTGAAGTATTGGCACAGGCCGGCCGGCTTGTTTGCGACACCATCGGTCAATGTGAGCGGTTGGGCGAACTTCATCATGCATATGATCGAGGAGTTTTATCCCGTGAACAACCTATCGTTGAGCTCGGGGAGCTGACTTCGCAAAAAACAGTAGGCCGGCAGGATGAAGAACAGATTACGGTCTGTGACTTAACCGGAACAGGAGTACAGGATACCGCCATCGCTTTGTTTGCTTTTCAAGAAATGTTGAAACGAGGACTTGGTTTGAAAATAGAAAACAAAGAAGCAGCCTTAAAAAATTAACGAGGAGTGATCTCATGACAAATCAAAACGTTAAAGCAGGCACGAAGTCCGTGTGGGCAGGGGAAAAAGAGTATTTGGTGCACGGTGCCACCCAGGTGCCGGTCGTTCTAAGTGTAGCGTATGGCTACGACGATATGGATGAATGGTATGACGTCGCCATTGGGAAGAAAAAAGGGCATATATACGGACGAAACACAAATCCGACGGTCCAGGCTTTTGAAGACAAAGTAAAAATTCTCGAAGGAGCCGAAGCAGCTACGAGTTTTTCAACTGGAATGGCAGCGATCAGCAATACACTTTCTACTTTTTTAGTGCCTGGTGACCGGATCGTCTCCATCAAGGATACCTATGGCGGAACCAATAAAATATTCACAGAATTCCTCCCCCGGCAGCAGATCGAGGTTGCGTTATGTGAAACCGGAAACCATGAACAGATTGAAAAAGAAGTAGCAAAAGGCTGCAGTATTCTGTATTTGGAAACACCAACCAATCCAACGGTTAAAATTACAGACATTGAGAGGATGGCCAAAGCAGGACGTGAAGCGGGTGCGTTAGTGGTAGTTGACAATACGTTCGGAACACCGATCAACCAGAATCCGCTCGCTTTGGGAGCAGATCTTGTCATCCATAGTGCGACCAAATTTTTGGGAGGACATGCCGATGCGCTTGGAGGCGTAGTCTGCGGTTCGGGGGAATTGGTGGAAAAAATCTATCATTTCCGTGAAATCAACGGAGCAACGATGGATCCGATGGCTGCTTACCTCATCTTAAGGGGGATGAAAACCCTTCAGCTGCGTGTTCGCCAGCAAACTGAAAATGCAATGGAGCTTGCTAAATTCCTCCAAACGCAAGACTTGGTAGAAGGAGTTTATTATCCTGGACTTGAAACACATCCAAACCATGAAATTGCGAAAAAGCAGATGAAGGGATTTGGCGGAATGCTCAGCTTTGCGGTAAAAGGAGGCGTCGAAACGGTCAGGGACCTGCTTCCAAAATTGCAATTTGCTAACCGTGCGGCCAATCTTGGCGCAGTGGAAACAACCGTCGGCCCTGCACGTACGACAAGCCACGTGGAATGTACACCGGAAGAACGGGCGGCGATGGGAATTCCTGAAGGATTGATCCGCATCTCCTGCGGCATAGAGGACATCGAAGATATTATTGCAGACTTTGAGCAGGCTTTTCAACATGTGGAAATTGCTTTAAAAGTCTAAAAGATAGCAAGTGTGTTTGAGGAGATGAATGACAAATGGCAAATCATCAGTTTGTTGCTGCTTCGGTAAAAGGGTTGAATGAAAAATTGATTGCATGGAGGCGGCAGATCCATCAAAACCCTGAAGTCAGTTTTCAGGAATTTGAAACGTCAAGCCTTGTGGCAGAAACATTAAGGCGGATTCCCGGAATGAAAACGGAGATCGGAGTGGGTGTTCCCACTGGTGTTGTAGGAACCCTTACCTCAGGGGAAGGACCGGTCATCGCCATCCGCGCAGACATGGATGCCTTACCCATTCATGAGAAAAATGCAATTGGTTACAAATCCGGGAACGAGGGTGTGATGCATGCTTGCGGTCATGATGCCCATACGTCCATCCTGCTGGGGGTTGCCAGCCTTCTGGCAGATGCATTTGAACGGGGAGATATACAGGGTACGGTAAAATTTGTTTTTCAGCCGGCAGAAGAAAGCATTGATGAACACGGACTTTCAGGTTCTCCGTATATGGTTCAGGCAGGAGTCTATGATGAAGCAGACGCAGCCATAGCCCTCCATATGTGCCCTTGGCTTCCGGCTGGTGCTATTCAAGTGAACGATGGCTACAGCATGGCCAATGTTGATGTGTTCCAGGGCAAAATTTATGGAACAGGAGGACACGGTGCTTATCCTGAACAGGGAACCGACCCCATTTGGATGCTGGGGCCTGTCATGCAGGCACTGCATGGCATTGTGGCACGGAAAGTATCGGCAATGGAGTCAGCCGTGATCAGCATAGGTGAGATCCATGCGGGTTCGGCAAGCAATATTATTCCTACCGAGGTATCCATATCGGGAACGATTCGCAGCTATTCACCTGAAATACGCGGCATGCTCGCCTCAGAATTGGAAAAGGCGTTTTCGATTGTTCAGCCTCTAGGAGGAGAGTACTCTTTCAAAGTAGACCGGGGCGAGCCTGCGCTGAAGAATCATAAAACCATCAACAAGTGGTTTATGGAGGCGGCAAGAGAGCTTTATCCAGAAATCACGATTAAAAGAGGCCCGTTTGGAATGGGCGGAGAAGACTTTGGATATGTAACACAGAAAACACCGGGTGCCATGTTCTTTCTGGGATGTGCCGAGCAAGGACAAGACCAGAGAGATTTGCACACTCCGTTTTTTGATATAAATGAAGACTGCCTGCCAATCGGGACAGCGATTCTAGCACAGACAGCTTTAAAGTATTTAAAAGGCGAGGTATTCCTGCCAAGCCGTGAAAAGGTGGAGGTAGACACATATGGCACATAAACTTGCTTTTATTGGGTTTGGAACAGTCGGCCAGGGATTGGCTGAAATTCTAAGGGACAAGCACGAAGATTTAAAGGCTAAAGAGCATTTTGAAGCGGAAATTGTGGCCATCTCTGATTTTAACAAAGGTTCAATCTATCACCCAAACGGTCTGAACATTAATACGGTTTTACAAGTGCTGCGGGAGACTGGAAATCTGGAAAACTATCCGCCGGCCCCTGGCCTCGTGACCGGCTGGGACAGCCTAAGGACCATTTGTGAAACTAATGCGGATACCATTATTGAGGTTTCGTATACCGATGTACGTACAGGACAGCCTGCCATCGATCATTGCCGGACGGCATTCTTGGCGAAAAAAAATGTGGTCATGACCAATAAGGGCCCGGTTGCATTGGCGTATAAAGAGCTTTCTGAATTGGCAAAAGAGGAAGGGGTGTACTGGGGATTTGAGGGAACCGTCATGAGCGGAACCCCTTCATTAAGGATGCCTGCTGCCGCTTTGGCGGGGAATGAGATTACAGAAATTCGCGGCATCTTAAACGGTACTACCAATTTTATCTTAACCAAGATGGAAGAAGAGGGAGTAACGTATGAGGAAGCGTTGAAAGAAGCCCAAAAACTCGGTTATGCAGAAGCCGATCCAACCAGCGATGTTGAGGGCTATGATGCACGATATAAGATTACCATTCTGTCAAACTATGTGATGAACGAACCTTTGCTGGTAGAAGAAGTAACATGCCGGGGGATTACAGATCTCACCCTGAAGGATATTGAAGAGGCAAAAGCCGAAGGGAAACGGTGGAAACTGCTGGCCAAAGCCCGTAAAGAAAACGGGAAAGTTAATGCTTCCATTGCCCCTGAAAAGGTGGACATGGCCGATCCGCTTGCTTCCATCAGTGGAGCTGTAAACGCCATTGCTTATGACTGTGATCTCTTAGGAACCGTTACGCTAAGCGGAGCAGGTGCAGGTAAGGTTGAAACAGGCTTTTCCTTGTTAATCGATTTAATTAACATTGATCGCGAAAGAAAACTCGTAAACATTTAAACAGAGGAAGGCGGGGATGTTGATGACGACTCAGGTTGCTGGCCAAAAGATGTTTTTAGCAGGAAAGTGGGTACACCGTGATAGAACCATTGAGGTTCGGGACCCGCAGGATAACAGAATGATAGACACTGTTCCTGCAGCTTCAAGAGAAGATATGCTGGCTTGTATTGAGCACACAAAAGAAGGAGCAAAGATTGCCGCCGCCATGCCGGTGTATGAACGGATGGCTGTCATTCATAAAGCGGCAGACTACATTGAAGCCAATAAAGAAAAGTACACTTTGACCATTGCGAAGGAAGGCAGCAAGACGATCCGTGAAGCATCAAAAGAAACCGAAAGATGCATTCAGACCCTCCGTATCAGTGCAGAAGAGGCAAGAAGGATTCAGGGGGAGACCATTCCCTTTGACCAGATGGAAGGGAACAACAACCGGGTCGGCTACTATCATCGTTTTCCAATTGGAATCATTGGCGCGATCACTCCATTTAATGATCCGCTGAACCTGGTCGCCCATAAAGTAGGGCCGGCAATTGCTTCAGGAAACGCTATCATCGTAAAGCCGGCAACGGTTACTCCGCTTAGTGCGCTGCTGCTGGCTGAAGCATTCGCCCATGGGGGGCTGCCTCCAAAAGTATTGTCCGTCATTACGGGATATGGAAGCGAGATCGGCGATGTTCTTGTCACTCACCCTGCCATTCGGATGATTTCCTTTACAGGAGGAGTAGAGGCCGGAGAAGAAATTGTAAGAAAAGCCGGATTAAAAAAGGTGAGTATGGAACTCGGCTCTAATTCTCCGGTTATTGTTCTGGAAGATGCGGACTTGCATGATGCCGTCGAATCCACGGTTTCCGGAGCCTATTGGGCAGCCGGCCAAAACTGCCTGAGCGTGCAGAGAATCTATGTGCAGCAGAGCATTATGTCCGATTTTGAAAAGGCCTTTGTTAAGCGAACAAAACAATATATCGTAGGCGATAAGCTGTCAGAGCTTACCGATATAGGTCCGCTAATTACTGAAAAGGAGGCGATGCGTGTAGAGAGTCTTGTGAACGAAGCCGTTGATAAAGGTGCTCAACTGCTGACAGGAGGCAAGCGTAATCAAGCGTTTTATTCTCCGACCGTCCTAAAGAATATTCCGGATGACAGCACGATTGCAAAAGAAGAAATTTTTGGCCCAGTTGTACTCCTATACGCTGTTGCGGATGTGGATGAGGCCATTGAAAAATCCAATGAAGTAAGCTACGGGCTGCAGGCAGGTATTTTTACAAAAAACATTGATAAAGCTCAAAAAGCGATTGCCAGGATGGATGTAGGAGGCATCATGATCAACGACAGCAGTGACTACCGAATCGATGCCATGCCGTTTGGTGGCGTGAAGAAGTCTGGCTTGGGACGGGAAGGCATTAAATTTGCGATACAAGAAATGACAGAACCAAAAGTCGTTTGTTATAAACTATCAAACTGAAAAGAGATGAGTGAGAAAACGAGCAAGATTTACGGTATTAAGAGGAGGTACGATGTGGAAAGAGGACAAATAGAAAAGCTGACCAAAGAGGATATCACAGTTGTTGACAATAATATTGCGAAAAAATCAATATTTGGAACATCTCTTGGCAATGCCATGGAGTGGTTTGATTTTGGCATCTATTCCTACTTAGCGGTTACGATTGGTAAAGTATTTTTCCCTGAAATCGATCCTTCTGCCCAGTTAATCTATGCTTTTGCAACGTTTGCGGTGGCATTTATCGCGAGGCCGATCGGCGGTATAGTGTTTGGAATGATGGGTGACCGTTTAGGCCGAAAGAAAGTTTTGGCCATAACGTTAATCATGATGGCCATTGCTACATTAAGCATCGGACTCATTCCGGGCTATGCAACGATCGGAGCCGCAGCACCAGTTTTATTGCTTGTTGCAAGAATGATACAAGGATTTTCTACCGGCGGAGAGTATGCAGGTGCGATGACGTTTATCGCTGAATCTACACCTGATAAGAAACGAGGGTTTATGTCAAGCGGCCTTGAAGTCGGAACACTTGTCGGGTTCATCGCCGGATCGGGATTAGTTACTCTGCTTACCTTTCTGCTTGGATCTGAAACTATGCTTGAATGGGGCTGGAGAATTCCTTTCTTAATTGCCGCACCTTTAGGGCTGATCGGGTTTTATTTCAGATCGCATCTGGAAGAAACCCCGGCATTCCAGGCGATGAAGGAATCGGCAAACGAGAGGAAACAGCAAACCTCCCTGAAACATATTTTTACGGAACACTGGCGTTCCCTCTTGATTTGCATTGGCGTCGTTTTTTTCTATAACACCATAAACTATATGATTCTTACGTATATGCCCTCTTATTTATCAGAACAGCTTGGTTTTGGTGAAACAAAGGGGCTGGTCCTCATCCTATTTGTCATGATTGCAATGATTCCCTTTGTTTTGGCGATGGGATACTGGGGTGATCGGATTGGAAGAAACCGCCTGATTAAAGGAGCGTTAATCGGTACGATCGTACTCAGCATTCCAGCGTTCCTCATGATGGGCACGGGTTCAAGCATTTTGGCTTTTCTGGGATTACTGACCCTGAGCTGTTTGTTTACAGCCTTTCAAGGCACATTACCTGCTGCATTGCCGTCGTTTTTTTTCACAGAGGTACGATATGGTTCCTTGGCGATAACGTACAATGTTTCAACCTCAATCTTTGGCGGAACTACACCTTTAATCGTAGCATGGCTCGTTAAAGCAACGAATAACAGTATGCTGCCGGCTTATTATTTGATCACGGTCTGTGTTATCGGGATTTTTGTAGTAGCATTATTCGTTAAAGAAACAGCAGGAAGGTCATTAAGGGGATCGTACCCCGCTGTCGAAGATCCTAGTGAGATAAAGGAAATACTAATGAATTCAGAGGAAGCTTTGTGGTGGAAGGAAGAAGTTCGGGAGAGAAATGAAAGAGCAGCAATGAAAGAAAAAATAAGCATTTTGGGATCTCAGCAGAAAAATGTAGGAAACATCCGATAAAATTGTTGCAGGCTGCCGAGGCTGACTCGGCAGCCTTTTTATATGAAAATGGTTAGTTTGGGATCGATTTAGGGAAAAGGTTTAGTACAACAACTTTTAATTTTAAGCAGTATGAGGAGGCACGCTGTGGATAGAAAAAATAGTAATAGATTACAAAAAGAAGATATTACGGTTGTTGATACAAAAATCGCAAAACAATCGATCCTGGGGACATCGCTTGGTAATGCCATGGAATGGTTTGATTTTGGTATTTATTCTTATTTAGCGGTAACCATTGGCAAAGTTTTTTTCCCTGAAGTCGATTCTTCTGCCCAGGTGATTTATGCTTTTGCGACATTTGCAGTAGCATTTATCGCGAGGCCGATCGGCGGTGTAGTGTTTGGAATAATGGGTGACCGTTTAGGGCGAAAAAAGGTACTGGCCATTACATTGATCATGATGGCGATTGCAACACTCAGCCTCGGGCTAATACCCGGCTATAAGTCTATCGGGATTGCGGCGCCCATCCTTCTGCTGGTTGCCAGATTGGTGCAAGGCTTCTCAACCGGCGGAGAATACGCTGGGGCCATGACGTTTATTGCAGAATCAACTCCGGATAAAAAGCGCAGTTTTATGTCAAGCGTTTTAGAGGTAGGAACTTTGGCCGGCTATATTGCTGGTTCAGGGCTTGTGACCCTGCTGACCTTTATTCTAGGTTCGGAAACCATGCTGGAATGGGGCTGGAGAATTCCGTTCTTTATTGCAGCTCCACTAGGTTTAATTGGTTTATATTTCCGTTCTCACCTCGAGGAAACACCTGCTTTTCAGGCAATGGAGGAAGAACAAGAGGAAAAGAAAAAGGATTCGTCTCTTAAAGAAATTTTCCTCAATCATTGGAGGTCCCTATTGATCTGTGTAGGCATTGTCCTCTTTTACAATACAATTGTCTACATGGTGCTAACCTATATGCCGACTTACCTTTCTGAACAGATCGGTTATGGAGAAACAAAAGGGCTGCTGCTCATTCTCATTGTGATGGTTATTATGATTCCTTTCGTTTTGGGAATGGGGTATTTGGGTGACCGGATTGGAAGAAATAAAATTTTGATAGGAGCTTTGATTCTAACCATTATTTTGAGCATACCGGCCTTTATGCTGGCGGGGAATGAAAATGGCAATAATGCCTTCTTCGGAGTGCTGATTTTGGGATGTCTGCTCACCGCTTTTCAGGGAACGCTCCCGGCAACACTTCCTTCTTTATTTTTTACAAACGTTCGATATGGATCACTAGCCATTACTTACAATGTATCTACTTCCATCTTTGGCGGAACGACTCCGCTCATTGTTGCCTGGCTGGTGAAAGAAACCAATAATAAACTGCTGCCGGCCTATTATTTAATGGCGGTCTGTACGATCGGTATTGTTGTTGTAGCTTTCTTTGTCAAAGAAACAGCAGGCCGTTCATTGCGTGGATCTCTTCCAGCTGTTGAAGACCCAGGCGAGATCAAAGAGATCTTGCAGGATCCTGATGAAGCTTTATGGTGGGAAGAAGAAGTGCCAGCTAGTGAGGGAAAACCGGTTGGTGAGAGTAAACAAGCGTAAAACTGTATTTAATGAGGCTGTCGAGGAGACTCGGCAGCCTTTTTTATGGTGTCTCGTCGGCGAATTGAACCAAAATCGAAGAGAATTGAACCAAAGTCCAATTAATTGAACCAAACTCAGATTAATTGAACCAAACTGAATATTGAGATAACTTCGCCGAGGGTTTTTCAGATGATTCTCCGTTCATTCATTATTCGGCAGGTTAAAAGAGGATTAGCAGACCGAGAGAAGAATAGTTTTTTAGAAGACATGGAATAGAGAAAGGAAGTTACAGATGAAATTGGAAACAGAACGGTTAACCATCATACCCTGCAGCAGACCATACATAGAATCACTATCGCCTGATGCATATCCAATCAGAAACCAAATTAAGTCCCACGTTGAACAGTTAGAACAAGACCCTGAGCTATACGGATGGGGTGTGTGGCTGGTCACAGAAAAGGAAACGGGAATGATTGTCGGAGATATTGGATTCAAAGGGAAACCCAGTGTCGAACGAACAGTAGAGGTCGGTTATGGAATCATTCCGTCTGCTCAGCAAAAAGGATACGCCACCGAATCGGTAAAGGCGATAATCGATTGGGCCTTTACTTCTGACCAAGTTAACCGTGTCATTGCAGAATGCTTGATAAACAATGATCCTTCCATTCGGGTATTGGAAAAAATGAACATGAAGCGTTTAGGGCAAGAGGGTGAAATGCTGAATTGGGAGTTAAAAAAGGAAGAAGCGGGATTGACTAAGAATACTGCAGCGTTCTCATGATATGAGGGCTGCTTTTTTATTTTAGTAAAACTTTCAATTAATTTTATGATAAACTGTAAGTAATTGGGAATTGTTTGGGAATTGATCTTAAACATGGTCTATTTTAGTACGCATCCTTCTGATTACATTGGTTGTATCCATCTTTGCAAAAAATGAGAAGAAAAAGAGGAATAGCCTTCAATGGAAATGGGGTTTGTTGATGAAAAACGGCTGGGGAGCTGCGTTTGTGTTATCTTTTATCGCAGCAGGAATCTATTTATATGTGGTTAATTACGGGTACCACACCAAAAAAGAGGCACTGCAGAAGGGCTGGACGAAAGAAGCCATTGAATTAAACACGGAGAAGGTTCAATCGGTTACTGTCCCCAATAGCCCTTATGTTCTGGAGATTACGAACGCACCTCATAAAATTTATGTTTTTAAAATAACAAAGCATTTCGGTAAATATAAAGCATCCCTGGCTGATGTAAATCTTTTATATCAGAGCATCAATAAAGATGGAATGTATTTTAACAAAAATTTACTGGAATTTGGTTTCGATACTGACAAACCGAGGAATAAAGATATTTATATTGATCATCAAAAAATGAGATACCTCTCTTTGGGCAAGTACTTTTCTAAAAGCAAGTTTGCCTGGAGCTACCAAAACTTATCCTTTTATTACCCTGAGCATCCAATGGAAACAAAGGCTATTGGTCCTGCATATCACTAAAAGCAGCATTCGAACGAGACATCATGTTCTTGTTCTTTTTTTAATTCATATAGATTAAAAAGCTGGAAAAACGGGTACTAGTACTTCTGACCTGTTTGTAATAAAAATGTAACATTTGTGAGATGTATTCGTATTATTTTCTATTAAAATAGTATAAAATTGATGTTCAGGAAAAATAAACTATTTCAGCATAGGGAACAGCATGGAACAATTTAAGGAGAGTTAATGATGGAAAAGAAAAATTCAGCTTCACGATTGGAAAGAAGAAAACAGAACAAAAGGCCTAAACGTTTTCGAAAATTCCTTACATACAGTACACTAACTTTTCTTGTTCTCTTTCTTTTAGTGGTTATTGGCGGGGGGGCAACCGTATTTTCAGTTGCAAAAGGCGCTCCTGAATTGAACCCCGAAAACCTGAAGTATTCACGTACTTCCACCGTCTATGACATGAACAATGAGAAAGTCGTTTCAATCAGCGGGAAGGAAAAGAGAGATTATGCTCACATTAAAGATATTCCGCCGCTCGTTCGGAACGCTTTTATTGCGACAGAAGACGTTCGATTCTACAAACATAACGGAATTGATACGAAAAGGGTCGCAGGAGCCATTCTTTCCAATATAACTCACGGATTTGGTTCAGAAGGTGCCAGTACAATCACACAGCAGGTTGTAAAAAACTCGTTCTTATCACCAGAAAAGACAGTAACTAGGAAGGTACAAGAAGCCTATTTGGCGATACAGCTTGAACGGAAATATTCCAAGGATCAGATTCTTGAATTCTATTTAAATAAAATCTATTTCGGAAATAGTGCCTATGGAGTAAAAACAGCAGCAAAAACGTATTTTAATAAGCCTCTGGACC
Source organism: Fictibacillus sp. WQ 8-8 (assembly GCF_024494405.1). NCBI lineage: Bacteria > Bacillati > Bacillota > Bacilli > Caryophanales > Fictibacillaceae > Fictibacillus > Fictibacillus sp. WQ 8-8. Next base: position 8,383 of record NZ_JAMXKG010000009.1, on the reverse strand, counting down.
AGCTGACCATCGGCGAGGCTGCATTGCTTGCTGGACTGCCACAGCGTCCGAGCGGGTATGATCCATTCGTACATCCAGAGTTAGCAGAACAGCGAAGGAATGTGGTCTTGTCGCTACTGCACAAAAACGGGTATATTTCTGAGCAGGAAAAAGTAAAAGCGCAGCAGCAGCCAATTAAGAAAATGCTTGTGAAACCTAAGAAGTCTCAGCCGAGATATGAAGCGTTTTTACAGCAGGTCATTAAAGACGCACGAAAAGAAGGCATTTCTGAAAAAGAACTGTTTGAAGGCGGATTGAAAATCTACACGACGCTTGACCAGGATGCCCAATCTCAAGCAGAAAAAATCTTATCAACGGAGGATTATGTCCGTTACCCAGACAATAAATTTCAGGCGGGGGCCGTTCTCCTTGATACTGAAACCGGCCAGATTCGTGCTATAGGCGGCAACAGGCTGGATGACAACAAACAGGCCATCAGAGGATTTAACTATGCGACCGATACAGAAAGGCAGCCGGGATCGACGATTAAACCGATTCTTGACTACGGCCCGGCGATTGAATACTTGAAATGGTCTACGAGTACCCCGATCAAGGATGAGCCGCTCGAAATCAACGGCAAGCAGTTCCAGAACTGGGATAAAACCTATCATGGTACGCTTTCTATGAGAGAAGCACTCGTCCAATCGTATAACATTCCTGCCATAAAAACGTTCCAGGCAGTAGGAGAAGCGAACGCGAAACAGTTTGCAGGAAACCTAGGAATTAAGCTGGATACGATCTATCCGTCCTATGCGATCGGCGGATTCAATAAAGGGGTTTCTCCATTAACGATGGCCGGTGCGTATTCTGCTTTTGGAAACAAGGGCGTCTATCATCAGCCAACAACATTAAGAAAGATTGAATATCCGAATGGAGAAGTGAAGCAGTTTAGCCATCAGCCAAAAACTGCCATGAGCGATTACACAGCTTACATGGTAACGGATATGCTGAAGAGTGTTGTCAATAACGGAACTGGCCGCATGGCTCAGATTCCAGGATTGGATTTAGCCGGTAAGACAGGAACGACGAACCTTCCAGCCAATGTCTATGGCAACGGCTCGACCGATTCATGGTTTGTCGGTTATACCACACGCTATACAGCAGCTGTCTGGACAGGATATGATCACCCGGGCCAGGATGCTTATGTAAAGAAAGAAGACCAAGTGATCGCTAAGCTGATCTTTAAAGAACTGGTATCCCATGTTTCAGCAAATAAGCTCACTGCCGATTTCCAAAAACCGGGATCTGTCGTTTCACGAGGCTCTGAGCTTTACGTGCAAGGAACTTCGATGCCTCCTATAGCACAGCCAAGCCATAAGGAAGACAAAAAAGAAGATCCATCAGCTGATGCTGAAAAAGAAAAGCAAGATAAAGAAAAAGAGAAAAAAGAAGAAGACCAAAAGAATAATGATGATAAAGAAAAACCTAATGATGACGGTAAAACAAAACCGGATACTCCTGTCACACCGCCTAAAGATGATCAAGGCGGCAGCGATCAGGGTGGCAATGGCCAAGGCGGAAATGGCGGAACAGATCAGGGTGGGAATGATCAAGGCGGGGGCAATCAGGATAAGCCGACAGATCCAACAACCCCGCCTAAAGATAAGCCAGGAGACGGAACCACCAAACCGGATACAGGTGATAAACCAACGGATCCTGGAACCGAGCCGCCGAAAGAACAGGATGATAGTAAAAAACCAGCGGAAACAAAGCCAAGTTCCTTGGAAAAGAATACCGTTGAAACAGACCAGTAACGTGAAAACCTGCACCTAGGTTCTGAAATCAGAACTAGGTGCTGGTTTTATATTTTCGTATGGTCATCATTTCTTTATAGGATCCGATTTTATGATCCAGCATCTTTTCAGTTTCCTGAAGGGTGGTGATTTGCTCCCTCACCGAGGTTCGATGCACTTCGAGGAGACGGAGACGTGCTTCCCGCGTATGTTCTCCTTCTTGATACAGCCTTGAGTATTCCCTCATTTTAGCCAACGGCATTTGCGTCTGTTTTAATTTAATGACGAACCGCAGCCAGGCAATGTGGGAGTCGCCATATTCGCGTTCACCATAGTCATTGCGTTCAGGTAAAATAATTTGTTCTTTTTCATAATAACGCAATGTGTGAGAACTGATTTCCAGTAACTTTGCTGCCTCACTAATGCTGTACATTTTATCCTCCTATTGATTCATTCTTCAAGAAAGTATCAGAATTAGAAGTTGTAGTCGATTTATCCGTATGTATCAAGAACAAGATAAATATCATTACTGAAAGGGTGGAGCTGATATCAGCTCCACCCTTTTTAATGGTTACATCCAATCTCTCTTTTGCTTCGTAAAACAGTTATAAAACCATCCAATATATCATGACTCACCGTAAATCCTTTACGTTTATAGAATTCCAGTGCGTTAGTATTGCCATTTGAGACATAAATAAAATAATCTTCCACATCGTCAAATTGCTTGATCCAATCCATGGACATATGAAAAAGTTTGGATCCAATCCCATATTGCCTGTACTCTTCTTTAATATAAAATTGAGATAAACAGCCTACATGATCTCTATTAACAGAAGAAAGATCAAAAAAAGTGGCAAATTCATTGGAATAGGCTTCTTTAGGAGAGATATTGGAATATACATAACCTACAATTTGATCATCATCATCTTTAACTACCACTGTATAATTGTGAACGGCATTATTTATTGATGGAATCAGCCTTGTTTCAAAATTCATGTTGTCAAACAATTCAGGTGTTATGTAGGATTTTGATTTTTGAAAGGCCATGAGTTCATTGCAAATTTCTCTGCAACATTCAATTTTTTCATCAGGTAAAACTTCATATTTTAACTTCAAAACTATCACTCCTTTATTTATCCTACTAATAATCAACTACGATATAATTTTATTACATAATCAAAGTAAAACAAGTATGCAGTATTTTATTTCTAAGTCAGAAAAAACTGATTAATGGAGAACCAACCAAGGACTTATCATACGAAAGCAGTTTATGGAAATACCACCAAGAGTAGAATACTCACTAACAAAAGCAGGAGAGGACTTGATCCCATCTTTAAAATGACTGGCTGAATGGGGAAAGTCCATGCAAAATTAAAATACGTCTCGATTAATTATGGTATATAATGGAATTACGTGGATCTTTTCAGGCATGTTTTTGATTTTGGGTGGTGTGTGACGAACCGCCCTTACAGAATATTTGCGATAGATGTACAAAAGAAATCAAGCTTAAAGATGATTTAGTTACGGTAACGATGTTTTTTGAGGTGATCCCTTATCCCGAGGAGTGCTATGCGCACGATTTAAAAGGAACGAAATCATTCTTTATAAACAACCGGCCGCTCAATGGCCTGTCTGGCAACATCTCTATTGTGATTTCCATCGTAGTTGCGTTTTGGGCAGCCTTTTTTACAGAAGGGTCCTTAAGGTTTGTTTCCCTTCTCGTTCTTATCCCGATTATATACCGATTGTACTCTTATCTGGCGTATGAAAGGCACTTGGAAGCTTAGGGGAAAGATGGATACATAATAAGGAAAGAGCAAAGGGGAATGAGTGAATGCTTGATTATAAAATTAAAACGTACGAAGAAGCCATTGATATTGTGAATGAAGTAGGGTTGCTGCCGCTTGCTCCTTTGTTTCCCGATTATCCCTCACTTAGCAGTATTACGGTTAAGGAAAATTGGTATACGGAGACCGAATTTGATCCTTGGGGCTGGAGAACGCGGTTTGCTGCAGATGGAATAGCCGCGTACGGAAAATTTGTTAAGAAAAAATCTGTTCTCATCTCCCGCGAACTCCTTCTTTATATAAGAACGGTTCTGGGGAATCCAATGTCTGTGAAGGACCGTTATTATAATGGCATGCTTTCAAAAGATGCCTTCGATCTTCACTCACACATCCTGCAGGAAGAAGGAATTGATACGAGGCTTTTAAGGGCAAAGGCTGATATGAAAGCAAAAGAGAAAAAGAAAGCCTTCGACAACGGATTGCTCGAACTTCAGGCCTCTCTTGATATTGTCGTCTCCGGTACAAAGGAGAAACAAAATGCGATCGGCGAAAAAAATGGCTGGAACAGCACTTCCTATGAGACGATTGAGCATTGGACAGAAAAAAATAAGATAGAGAATATAAAGATTGATCGAGAGGAAGCACTCCAGAAGCTGTTACAGCATTTTTCAGTAATCAGCAGTCCAGAGTCTATGAAAAAATTCCAGAAACTATTTCTGTAAAAATAGGAGTGGGGCAATGAAACGAGAATTATCCCAGCTGGTTTTTACTTTTGTATTTGCAGTCATTCTGTTTTATTGTGTCCTATACTTTCTTGAAACAAATGATGTTGCCATCACCTTTCTTTTGTAATGAAGGAGAGAACAATGATAGACGATAGACAGAAAAACTCCTGAAGTAATTCAGGAGTTTTCTTCATGCCTCACATATTGGATCAGCGATTAGCATAGAAGGGTTTGGGTATATAAATAGGAGTAGTAGATGAACCTTGAAGGAGTGAGTAGTTTGGCAGAAAGAAGACCGGTGGGACAATATTTATTGGATTGTTTAAAAAGAGAAGGAATATCAGAAGTCTTCGGGGTGCCGGGTGATTATAACTTTTCATTGCTTGATACGCTTGAAAGGGATAGCGGCCTTTCTTTTATTACGAATAGAAATGAGCTGAATGCAGGATATGCAGCAGATGCATACGCACGAATTAATGGTATATCGGCACTCATTACAACATTTGGGGTCGGCGAAATGAGTGCGACGAACGCAATTGCCGGCGCATTCAGTGAAGCGTTCGGGGCATGTATGGCAGCGAAGGACCGGCGTGTTCTTCTTTTTACTGGTGATGGCTCATTGCAGCTGACAGTACAGGAAATCAGCTCGATGCTAGAGAACGGCTGCAAACCCATCATCTTTATTTTGAATAACAATGGATATACCATTGAAAAGTACCTGAACGTTAAAGTGGAGATTGAGAAACAGAAGTATAACGAGATCCCTTCCTGGAATTATACCAAGCTGGCAGAAGCGTTCGGAAGAGAGGCGTTTACGAAACAGGTGAGGACGAACCAGGAACTGGACGATGCCATCACTGAGGCTGAACGATTACAGGGAGAAAAACTTTGTATGATCGAACTGGTCGTTGAAGATCCGATGGACGCGCCGGAATATTTGCAGAAGATGCGTGCATTTTTGGAGAAACAAGAAAAAAAGAAGTAATGAAGGAGGGGCTGTCCTGAAAGTCGAAAATCGACCTTCAGCAGCTCCTTTTTGGCTTGAAAATCTTCAATGAAAAGTTGATTGAAGTGGAAGGTGCGAGACTCCTGCGGGACTAGCGTGACAGGTGAGACTCCCGCAGGCGCTAGCGCCAAGAGGCTCACCGCACGCCCCGCGGAAAGCGAGCACCCTGGAACGGAAATCAACAGCTTACAGACTTCTTGGACAGCCCCTTTTTTGATAGACCGACTTATCGAACGGCCAGGCTTTCGCATGCTTCCTGAATCGAGCGGTAGGTGATGTCCACCATCTTGTGCAGTTCTTCATCAGTCATGGACAGGATCGGCATCATCGTAATGACCGAGCCAAGTTCCCGAATGATCAGTCCATGCTCCCGGGCATTTTGGATAATACGGGAGATAACGCCTTCCTGGACACTGAACGTTTCTTTGGTCGTGCGGTCCTTCACAATTTCAATACCGATCATCAAGCCTCGCTGCCGCACTTCACCGACATTCGGAAGCTCATAAAGGGTATCCAATTTTGCGGAAATCTTTTCTGCTTTTCGCTGAATGTCCGCCACAAGATTCCGTTGTTCAATCAGCTCTATATTTTTTAATGCGAGGGAACAGGCGAGCTGGTTGCCGGTATACGTGTGGCCGTGATAGAAGGTTTTGTGCTCGTCCTGTTCTCCTAAAAAGGCATTAAAGATCCTGTCATGTGTGATGGTAGCGGCAAGCGGCATGTAACCGCCGGTGATTCCTTTACCCATGCACATTAAATCAGGAACAACGTCTTCCTGCTCGCATGCAAACAGTGTCCCAGTTCGCCCGAACCCGACTGCTACTTCATCACAGATCAATAGCACATCGTATTTTCGGCACAGCTGTTCGACCCCTTTTAAGAAGCCTTCAGGGTGTGTCAGTATGCCGGCAGCTCCTTGGACGAGCGGCTCCATAATTACTCCGGCGATCTCTTCGGAATGTGATTTTAAAAGTGATTCCAGTTCAGTAAGGCAGTAATCTTTTACTGCTTTTTCATTACCCAGATCTGTCATCCGGTAAGAATAAGGAGACGGAGAAGGGATGCGTTCAAAGAGAAGCGGCCGAAAGATTCTGTGAAACAAATCCATCCCTCCGACACTTACAGCACCGACTGTATCGCCGTGGTACGCTTCGTTCATTGATACGAATTTGTTTTTACTGGAATATTTTTCAGAATCGAGATTTTTCCAGTATTGGTAGGCGATCTTAAGCGCAATCTCTACTGCTGCTGCTCCTGTATCGGAATAAAATACGTTGGAGAGATTGCCCGGTGTGATCTCAGCCAGTTTTTTAGCCAACAGGATGGAAGGAACATTCGCTGAACCGAGCAGGGTGGAATGGGCAACTTTCTCCACCTGTTCGATGAGTGCTCTGTTCAGCTCTGGTTCGCTGTGGCCGTGGACATTCACCCATAGTGAAGCGTAGCCGTCGAGATACCGGTTGCCTTCTGTATCGTAAAGGTAGCTGCCTTTTCCGCTCTCTATAATCAGCGGTTTGGACTCTCGGTAGGTTTTCATTTGGGTAAAAGGATGCCAGACATACTCTTTGTCCCATTGTTCTAGTTCAGTGTATGGAGTACTCATTGAAAAACACCTCTTTCAGTAGCTGTAAATAGTGTTGGTCTTTCAAAAGTGATGCAATGTAAGCAGGAAGATCCTCTTTTACATTCTTAAAAGCTGGGATGCGCACAAGCGGCTCCAGACCGGTCAGTTTTGTTATCGTTTCAACATTATCTCTGTGGATTATATTGTCATGTTGAAAGAAATTAAAAAGGATGGTTTTGATATCAATGTTCTGCAAGGCTGTATAGAACTGTGAGGTAAGAACATGATGGATGGATCCAAGTCCGCTGTTTGAAACGAAAATGACAGGCAGTCCACAATCTTTAATAAGATCAGCTGTCATATAAAAATGCGTATCCTGTTCAATGAGAGGGACGGCAATCCCGCCGGCACCCTCAACAAGGACAATCTCGTATTCTTCTTTAAGTGCGTGAATTCGATCGATGACGCGCTGTTCGTCAACCTTTCTGCCTGTCAATTTAATCGCGAGGTGGGGAGAGGTTTCCGGCTCCAGCATATACATGCCGCAATCTTTAACACCGAGCTGTTCCTCATACCAGGAGATATCAGGATATGTATGATTTTCACGATCAAGGCCGGTCTGAAACGGTTTGAATATCGTTACGCTTTTTCCCAAGGAAGTAAGGGATAGGTACAGCAGGCTGGTGGCCACCGTTTTACCGATTTCGGTTCCGGTTCCGGTTATAAAGTAGGCTTGGCCCATGTTCTTTCATTCTCCTTTCTGTTGATGAATTGTGCCATACGGGGACGGGTCTGCACGATAAATACCGCACATAATAAACACAGAAGCAAGTCTCCGGGAACAGGCAGCAAAAAGCCGTAAAAAAACGTTTGGCTTAGCGTAAATGGCGTATTCACAAACCAGTTCATGGCGGCATAAAGCCAAGCACAGCCGAAAAAATAGACAGTTAGCAGTGAGGCTAAATTAGCAGCAAACACAGATTTAACTTTTACAAGCTGAAAGCGGTGGATAATCCAGCCGTTGACAAAGGCAGCGATGACATAGCCGATTAGATAGCCAAAAGTCGGTTTAAATACATAGCTGAACCCACCGCCATCAGCAAAAACAGGAATTCCGATGAGGCCGATCAAGACATAGCATAGCTGGCTGATCAGGCCCAATCGCGGACCGAGCAGGGCACCGGCAAGATAGACCGATAGAATCTGCAGGGTAAAAGGGATATACGGGATGGGAACCTTAATAAATGCACCAATCGCCGTCATGGCAGCAAATAAAGCTACATACGATATGCTTCTGGCGTTCAGGACGATCACCTCCTCAATATTAAAAGCCTAGTACAAGTTTGCCTGATTGATAAATTAAATGTCAACCAAAAATAAAATTAAGTTGACATTAGGAATGAAAAAGGGGCTGTCCAAGAAGTCTGTAAGCTGTTGATTTCCGTTCCAGGCTGCTCGCTTTCCGCGGGGCGTGCGGTGAGCCTCTTGGTGCAAGCACCGGCGGGAGTCTCACCTGTCACGCTAGTCCC
>NZ_JAMXKG010000008.1:0-208772 GCF_024494405.1 Fictibacillus sp. WQ 8-8 | reverse complement strand
ATGCCTTCACGAAGCCTTTAGATCCCAAAGTTACTCTATCTACCCGTTAGCTTAAATTCAGTGGTTTTGAAATCCTGTGAATAAGCGAGTATTCGCAAGAAAATCGTATTAAACTGAGGGAGTTGAAGGGGAGGCAGATGTAATGAGAATTTTAGCCATTTGCGGTTCAGGTTTAGGAAGCAGCTTTATTCTGGAAATGAACGTTCAGGAAATCATTAACGAGCTCGGTGTGACAGGCGTGGAGGTAAGCCATTCTGATTTAAGTTCGGCTACCCCTGATATGGCAGATCTATTTATAGCTGCCAGGGATATTGCGGAAAGTGCCACCCACTTAGGAGAGGTTGTTGTTATTGACAGCATTATTGATATGGATGGAATCCGGGAGAAATTAAGAGAAGAGTTTACCAAAAAAGGAATGCTCTAGAGAGCATAAAGGGGGAACTGGAAATGGGTGAAAGATTTCTTAAATTGATGATGGACATTCTGAGTCAGCCTGCTGTTCTTGTTGCGTTAATTTCTTTTATAGGTCTGCTTCTTCAGAAAAAACCAGCGAGTGAAGTTGTAAAAGGAACAACAAAGTCTTTCCTTGGCTTTCTTGTTATTGCTGCAGGGGCAAATATCCTGGTTGGGGCACTGGATCCATTCGGAAAAATGTTTCAGGAAGCCTTTCATGTAAATGGGGTTGTCCCTAATAATGAAGCCATTGTAGCGATGGCACTGACAAAGTACGGATCGGCAACGGCTTTAATCATGTTTTTTGGAATGATTGCCAACATTCTGGTGGCCAGATTTACTCCATTAAAATATATCTTTCTGACAGGACATCACACATTATACATGGCCTGTATGATTGCCATCATCTTAGTTGTTTCAGGATTAAAAGGAATAGGTCTGATTATTGTAGGTTCAATTGCCCTTGGTTTAACGATGGCAGTATTTCCGGCTATGACCCAGCCCTTTATGCGGAAAATAGTAGGGAACGATAATGTAGGCTTTGGGCACTTTTCATCTCTTGGCTATATTCTTTCAGGATTAGTAGGAAAAGTAGTTGGAAAGGGATCTCGTTCTACTGAAAAAATCAACTTCCCTAAAGGCCTTGCTTTTCTGCGTGACAGTTCAGTTACTATTGCTCTCACTATGACGATTCTCTACTTGGTTATTGCGCTGTTTGCGGGCCCTTCATATGTTGAAAAAGAATTAAGTAATGGAACACATTACCTTGTCTTCGCTGTTATCCAGGCGGTAACCTTTGCTGCTGGGGTATTCGTCATCCTTTCTGGGGTTCGACTGGTACTGGCTGAAATTGTACCGGCATTTAAAGGGATTTCTACTAAACTGGTACCCAATTCCAAACCTGCGCTTGATTGTCCAATTGTATTCCCCTATGCACCTAATGCGGTATTGATTGGTTTCTTCTGCAGCTTTTTAGGCGGAATTGTAGGCATGGCGATATTGGGCTGGGCTGGTGCGGTGATCATATTACCAGGAGTTGTACCTCATTTCTTCACAGGGGCTACAGCAGGTGTATTCGGTAATGCAACTGGCGGCATACGCGGTGCAACAATCGGCTCGTTTGCTAACGGCTTGCTAATTACATTTCTTCCTGTTTTCTTGCTTCCAGTCCTGGGAGATCTCGGTTTTGCCAATACCACCTTCTCAGACAGCGATTTTGGCGGAACAGGAATCATTCTAGGAAACGTGGCCGATTCATTTGGTGCGACAGGCGTTACGATCTTTGTGGCAGCAGTGTTAGTTATTGCAGTTCTCTTCGGTTTACGAAAAAAACCACAAAGTGAAAAGGAAGAGGTTTCTGCTTGAGGCTAGTACCAATATAGGAGGTTTTCAATGAGCAATACAATTTCCGAAATTGAACAGTTTAGAGACCAAATTCGGCTGAAAACGTTAAAGGAACTCTATCATCTGGGCTTTGGCCATTATGGAGGAAGCTTGTCGATAGTCGAAACCCTGGCTGTGTTGTATGGCGGCGTCTTGAAGATTGACCCTGCCAACCCCAGATGGGAGGAACGGGATTATTTTATCCTATCTAAAGGCCACGGAGGTCCAGCTTATTATGCGGCATTAGCATTAAAGGGATTTTTCCGGGAAGAGCTGCTATACACACTAAATCAGAACGGGACATCGCTGCCTTCTCATCCTGACCGAAACCTTACACCAGGAGTGGATATGACAACAGGCTCACTCGGCCAGGGAATTTCTGCAGCGGTTGGTGTGGCACTTTCCCATAAGCTGTCAGGGAATTCTAATAGCACGTATTGCATTGTGGGTGACGGTGAATTAAATGAGGGGCAGTGCTGGGAGGCGTTTCAGTTTGCTGCCCATCACAAATTGAACCATCTTTCTGTTTTTGTAGATGATAATAAAAAGCAGCTCGATGGATTAACAAAGGACATTATCGATCCTATCGATTTTGCTGAAAAGTTCAAGGCCTTTGGCTTCTATACTCTACAAGTAGACGGAAGCTCCATTCAGGAAATTTATGATGCTATTAAGCTTGGAAAGATACAAAATGAAAAACCGGTTGCCATTATATTAGATACGATAAAAGGTCAGGGTGTCCCATATCTTGAAACAAAGGCAGACAATCACCACATCCGTCCGAATCCTGAGGATGAAGCGGCCATACTTGAAGCTATAGCAGACCTTGAGAGAAGGATGGAAAGGACGGTAACAGGATGATTGAATCAGCAGCTGCATCCTATGAAGTGGAAGAAGTTGAAATGAGGCAGGCATATGCCAGCACTCTGCTTGAACTGGCAAAACAAAATCCAAACATCATTGCACTGGAAGCTGACCTCATGAGTTCCATTTCTACCAATAAAATTCAAGGGCAAATACCAAATCAGCTGATTAACTGTGGCATCATGGAAGCAAATATGATGGGGATAGCTGCCGGGCTGGCATTGACTGGGAAAATTCCTTTTCTTCATACATTTGCTCAGTTTGCTACCCGCCGTGCTTTTGATCAGTTGTTTGTATCAGGGGGATATGCCAGGTTAAATTTAAAAATTTTAGGATCGGATTCAGGAGTAACAGCGGAACATAATGGTGGAACACATATGGCTTTCGAAGATCTTGGTCTTCTTCGTCTCATACCGAATGCAGTTGTGTACGAAGCAAGCGACTCAACCATGCTGTCCTATTTACTCCGTAAAGTTTCCGGTGAATATGGTGTTCACTATATACGGACAATGCGGAAAGCAGCCGTGAAAATTTACACTTCTGGTGAAACATTTGAAGAGGGAAAAGGGAAGCTTCTTCGTGAAGGAGGAGATGTCACTATCATCGCTAGTGGAATTATGGTGGCTGAGGCTTTAAAGGCTGCTGATATCCTCCATAATAATGGAGTCCAGGCAACGGTTATCGATATGTATTCCATTAAGCCGATTGATAAAGAGTTAATTATAAAGTATGCAAAGAAAACAGGTGCAATCGTAACAGCAGAAAACCATAATGTAATAGGAGGGCTGGGGAGTGCCGTTGCTGAAGTATTAAGCGAGCATTGTCCTGTGCCTTTGAGAAGGATTGGCGTCAAGGAACAGTTTGGCCAGGTAGGTAAAACGGAATATTTGAAGGAAGTATACAACCTGACGGCCAGGAATATTGTAGAATGTGTAAATGAGGTTAAATCGTATTGAAAGCAAACCGAACAGGTTTGCTTTTTTTTCTGTTTGTTCATGTTGTTGTTTTGGTAGGGTGTGTATCACCCCTTATTTTTGGAGAAAAGACTTTAGGGCTTCTTTTAAGCATCAGTATGGGATGCCCAATAGGATTGGAAATCGATTTAAGGAATTCTTACCATGTATAATGAATAAAAAGAGTTAATATATCCCATTCAAACAAAAGGAATTTATGGAATAATATGACTTGTGTTTATTAACAAAGGGGGGAGAATTCTATGAAACTAGTTAAGTCAATTTTGGTTTCAGCTTTATTATTTTCAATGTTTCTTGCTTATGGACCGAGTTCGGCAGAAGCTGCAAAAGTTAAAGGTTTTGATTACAAGCCTGGCGATGTACTGATCACAAAATCGTATAGTTCCTACAAACTGGTAGGACATGCTGGAATTGTGCTGCCTGACGGAAAGAATGTACTTTTTACAAGTACTAGCAACAACAAAAAGCCTTACGTTTGGAGTATCAGCAAATGGCTGGATCACTATGATACAACCAAAGTAGTCCGGCATAAAAGTACTACTGTAGCAGGAAAAGCAGCGAAGAACGCTTATGATAATTACTGGAAAACAGGTGCCAAGTATAAAAACAGTACATACAAGGTTTCTACTGATCCTACAAATAGAAAATATCTTTATTGTTCTGAAATAGTTTGGCAGGCTTACTACTATGGAGCAGGTGTTGATTACCAAATGAAAATGTGGAATCAAGGGACTTCAAGGTACATTTATGTTAGGCCATCCATAGTAAAACCGTATTTTTATGTGGACACAGAATTACAAAAGCACAATGGATTTTCTACGGTGAAAAAAATCAACTGGAATTAAGAAAATAAGAAAAAGCAGACAACAAGTCTGCTTTTTCTTATTTTTATTTGCTGATTGTATTATAAGCAGGAATATCCAATATAAGTTTATAGGATGAAAGCAGCTTGTAAAGATTGTACATCTGGGTCGTCTGTTTAGAGGCCCACCCGATATCGCTTGCATATTGATGAGTGGCTTTGCCTGTTAGTGACGCAGCTAACGGATTCCATCTCATTTTATAGAGCGTATCCTGTCCAGCCTGGATATAGCCATTGGATATAAATTGTGCTCCGCCAATAATGGCAGCATTGGGGGTAAACCATCCCTTATCATAAGCGTATTTTGCCCCCATGTTAATAGGATCGCTGTCAACCGCTCCAATTCCATACATATTGTAAACCATCTGGCCATTATAGAGGATTCCGTTTGCCAGCTTGGATGTACCGTTGCCAGTTTCAAGAAGTGCATGGGAGATCAGGTAGATTTCATTTACTCCATATGCTTTTCCTGCCTCAATGAACGCATCTGCCTTTCCTGCAAGAATACCTTTGCCTGCAAGGATCCGATCATTGACTTCACTGTTAAGAACACTTGCACTTTGAGAGAGCTTTAAAAATTGTAAGGACTTTACCGCATCGCCCTTAAAATTGTTAACGTCCAAATAATATTTTACGTCATCAGGGCTCGCATTGACCCACTTGTTATTGTAGATCACTTGATACCAGTTGTAGCCGTCAGCGCCTTTCACGGTGTTAACGATCTGAAGGATGTCCCCGTTGCTGACATTGCCTACTGCCCAGTACTGGTCCCCGGCACCGCCTCTGACGCGCCAGCCGGTTCCATCAACAATTCCGGATGTACTGCTTGTCAGATCAAGTGCATCTTCGCGGATAAACGTATTGTACTTTTTATCGGTCTGAGGGTTTACCTTCATCTGAATGGCTACCATCTCATCCAATGTCTTTCCGTAGGCAGTATTTGTGATACCAGGTGTTGCTTCTACCTGATCCACCAGGTAAGAGGAGCTGACATAGCCGGTTTTTCCGCTTGCGGATACTTTGGCCCAGCCTTTGGTCTCCGATTGTACGGTAACAGGTGTGTTGTGTTTAAGTACGGCCAGGACGGAATAGGTAGTGGCCGGACCGGAACGCATGTTGAGGTTGGAGTTTATTCCGACCTTCACAAACTTAATCACTGTCTTTGCCGGTTCTGCTGGCTTGCTGGCCACTGGCTTAGCAGCAGAGAGGTAGCTTGTATTGACATACCCATCTTTGTTATTGGCCTTGATCTTGGCCCATCCTTTTGATTCGGAGTAGACGGTAACTTCCAGGCCATTTACTAGTTTGGTGATGATGGCTGCATTTGCAGAAGGGCTTTTCCTAAGATTAAGTGTATCGGATGTTACCTTTACATATTTGGTTGTCGTCTTAGGGGCAGCAGGCTTGGGTGCACTAACCACCGGCTTTTTGGCAGAAAGGTACACGGAGCTGACATACCCGTTTTTGCCATTGGCTTTGATTTTGGCCCACCCTTTCGACTCGGTATATACCGTAACAGCCAAACCATTCTTTAGTTTTGTTACGGCCGTTGAACTTGCGGAGGCACTTTTTCTCAGAGTGAGAGTGTCTCCTGCTTTCACCATAACATATTTCGTAACGGTTTTCGGTTTAGGTGCTGCAGTGGCGGCTGCTGGTTTAGAAGTGGACAAATAAGCCGAGCTGACGTAGCCGATTTTTCCGCTTGCTGCAATTTTAGACCAGCCTTTTGATTGGGAATAAAACGTAACCTTTGTTCCTTTTGCTAATTTGACGATGACCGTTGCACTGGATGAAGCGCTTTTGCGCATATTCAACGTGCCCTGGGTCACTTTTACATACTTAATGGCAGTTGTAGGTTTGGCGGCACTTATCGTGGTTTTGGTGGTTGAAGGCTTGGAAACCAGATATTTTGAACTGACATAGCCATACTTCCCGTTATATTTGAGCCTAGCCCATCCTTTGCTTTCAGAATAGACGATTACTTTGTTGCCTTTTACGAGCTTGCCGATGACGGCTGACTTTGTCGTTGAGCTTTTACGCAAGTTCAGGCTTGAGCTTGCACTGACATTCACATACTTTGTTTTTAACTCCTGAGCGGACACGGGATTGGCATGTATACCCTGGTATAAAGCGGCTGTGGTTAGTACGGCAAAACAAAACCCCGGAATTGCTAGCTTTTTCATCTCAATCTCCTCTGCACATCATTCTAAAATCAAAACGTTTCACAATTGTTTGATTCATAGATGTGTATCGGCAAATGGTCTGAATTGTTTTATTACATTTAGTTAACAATTCGATAAAATAGTTCTATTTTAGTAGTTAAATAACAAGGGATTCTAATAGTTCTGGGGAAATAGTACCTAACAGGAAATAGGGGCTCTTACAACTTTTGTGATGGCATTGCTCGATTCTACTCTAAAAATAATGGGAGGAAGAATGAATGTATCCGACGATTGGAAGGTTATTTGAGCAGACGGTAAGAAAGTATCCAGGTAAAGAGGCGCTGGTCGATCTATCCCGGAGCCAAAGGTGGACGTACGGAGAATGGGATCAGTATGTCAACCGCACGGCACAGGCGTTTCTGGCAGCCGGGGTAAGGAAGGGGGATGTTGTTTCTGTTTTTATGTACAACTCAAGTGAATTTGCGACGGTTTACTTCGCTTGTGCAAAAATAGGCGCGGTCATCAATCCCATCAACTTTCGGTTAAAGTCAGGTGAAGTCTTGTACATACTCAACGATTCCAAGCCTGTTCTTTTTATTTATGAAAAAGATCTGGAGCAGCAGGTGAAGGTTCTGTTTGATGAATTTCCGCTTGTCTCCTTCTGGTCTGTCAGCGAGAAGGTTCCGGATCAGGCAGTCCGTTTTCACGATCGGGTTCAAGAAGCTCAAGCCCAGGCGCCGAATGTTGAGTTGGATGAAAACGACTTGTACGCCATCATGTATACGAGCGGGACGACCGGACAGCCGAAGGGCGTGATGCACCGCCACAGAGACATGATCGAGCAAAGTTTGACCTGCATGCAGGCGCTGCAGCTGAGACCATCTGACAGAGGGCTGACAGCAGCCCCGATGTTCCACTGTGCTGAACTGCACTGCGCTTTTTTGCCGCGTGTTCATAATGGATGTACGACAGTGATCATGCACCATTTTGATGCAAAAGAAGTTCTCCAAACGATTCAGGACGAGAAAATTTCCGTCATGTTTGCAGCGCCTACCATGTGGAATATGATGCTGCAGGAAGATCTGTCGCAATACGAGACCTCTTCCATGAGATTTGGGCTTTATGGCGGGGCATCGATGGCACCGGTTCTCGTGCGGGAACTTGGTGAAAAGTTGGGCATTAAGCTTGTACAAGCGTATGGCATGACGGAGATGGGACCGGCTATCGCCTTTTTGTTTGAAGACGAACAGGAGGCTAAAGCAGGTTCGGCGGGTAAAGCCTGCTTTAACCATGAAATTCGTGTCGTGCGTCCGGGAACTCAAGGGCCGTCTGATCCGGAAGACATTCTTCCGCCGGGAGAGGCTGGAGAGATCATCGTCAAGGGGCCGAGTATGATGAAAGGGTACTACAACCGGGAAGAGGCGACAGATCAAGCTGTACATAAAGGCTGGTACCATAGCGGGGATATCGGCTATATGGATGAGGAAGGATACCTTTTCGTTTCTGACCGGATGGACGATATGATCATCAGTGGTGGAGAAAACATCTACCCGCGTGAGGTGGAAGACCTTTTATACGAGCATGAAGGGGTTCTTGATGTCGCTGTGCTGGGAGAGCCGGATGAAAAGTGGGGAGAGCGGGTGACGGCCGTCATCGTGAAAAAAGCAGGAGAGCTGACCGAAGATGCGCTTGATGAATTCTGCAGAAACAGCCATAAGCTGGCAGACTACAAGCGGCCGAGGAAATTTATCTTTGTCGATGAAATGCCAAGAAACGCGAGCGGCAAGATCCAAAAATTCCTGCTGCGTGAAAAGTATACGAACATCTCTGCAAAATAAAAAGAAGCCGTTAGAGCTGCGGTAGAAGGGCCTGCTGGATTTTTTGGCTGACATCACCGCGGCTTATGACACCGATTTGCCGTTTTTCTTTGTCTACAGCGGGAAGTTTTTTAAAATAGTGCTTTGCGAGCAGACGCAGTACTTCAAATTTGGCTTGACCACGTATACGGAAGGAAAGAAGAAAAAAGTAAAACCTGTATCGCCTTATGGCGGCACAGGTTTTCTATTTTTGTATGGTGAAATGAGGCAGTGGGCTGACTTTTTTATGAAAATGAGGTGTTTTGCAAGTATATGGTAGATTCTCGCAAGTAAAGTCGGCCTTCTCGCAAGTAAATGGTGGATTATTGCAAGTAAAGTCAGTATTTTTGCAAGTAACTCTTGTCGAACTGCAAGTAAAATTCTTTTCTTAAAGTTTACGTTCAAACTCTTCCTGCTTTTTCACCCGTTAATAGCCAGTATCTTTTAAAACTGATGCGCTCCGTTGCCTGAGCGCAGGCAGCGGATCAGCTGGCAGGCGCGCTCCCTCGCCCACGTTTCATATCGTATCATGATCCATCTCATCGTGAGGAGAAACAATATTAGATGAACACTTACACTTTCATAAAAAGTACCTCTTATCGTATAAACTATAAAAATGGATTAAAGAAAAGCCATAGAAGTCATCATTCTATGGCTTTTACCTTGTTAGTTATCGCGTTTTTTATTCATTGATTTTAAAGCATTGCGGTAATCGTTATCTTTCATTGAATGTTTTTCTGTTGTTTCAGCCGGAGGAGCGGCAGGCTTAGCAGGTGTTTTTAACCGCCGCAGAGCATGACGGTACTCCGTGTCACTCATAGCATTCGGGTCTTTCTCTGGTACGTTCTCTTCTATTGCTGGCGATGGTGGAGCCATATTCTCGTGATTTTCCTGGGCAGCGGCAGCTGTTTCTTCTTGTACAGGCTTCTGTATCGGTTCTTCCGCAACCGGAGACTTGTTTTCATCTGCTGTATTCGCCTTGCCTTTAGCGGCAAAAGCCCTCGTATTAATAACAATTAAGACTGCAATTAAAATCACGGCGACTACAATAAGTAATATGCCGATCATTTTTCCATCACCTACCGTTCTGTAAATTGCTGTGCAACAAGAGCTACACGCTCTCCCAATGCGCGTCCAAGAGCCTGGTCGTCCTCGGTAATGAGTTCATTCCCTTCAATCGGACAAGTTATTCCCACTCCGTAGTAAGATCCATACAGGGCGTTTTCCGGGACATTACCTGGAAGTCCTGCGATGATCATACCTTGGTGAAGCATTGGAGTAATGAGGTTAAGAAGAGTCGCTTCTAAACCGCCGTGAGTTGTAGCTGTTGTACAGAACACAGCCCCCACTTTGTTGATTAGTTTTCCTTCTGCCCATAGATAGCCAAGCTTGTCGATCCAGCTTTTTAGCCCTGAGCTGATGGTGCCGAAATGTCCTGGGCATCCCCAGATGATCGCATCCATCTTAGGAAGGGAGTAAACATCTGCTTCATCTACATGCTGCAGATAGACATTTGCGCCGTTCACTTGCTGTGCTCCAGCTGCGATGGATTCGGCAAGTGCCTTTGTATGGCCGCCTTCACTATCGTAGACAATACATATATTCATGAAACATTCCTCCAGATTTTAATAGAGTAGGGTGTTAAGATACATTCTTTGGCGCTGGCAACAGCAGTACTTCCTCTTTCTGAGGTACTGGTGCAGCCGCTTCTCTAACCTTGTCTTTTCGGACATCACGGAGAAATAAGCTCAATACGAGACCAATGGCGGAAATAACGGTTGCTATGATGAAGGCATCGTTAATGCCGTTGATGCTGGACTGCTGGCTCGCTTTACCGAAAAGGATTTGAACTGCTTGCTGCTGGGCCTGTGATACAGGAAGATGAAGACTGACCGCTACCTTTTGAACAAAGTCATGGAATGAAGTCATAAAGAATGGATCGGCCGTATTCATGGCTCCTTCCATCTCATTCATATGGAACGTTGTTCGGTTCGTAAAGATGGTCGTGATCAAGCTGATACCGATCGAGCCTGATACTTGGCGAAGCGTGTTGGACATGGACGTGCCATGGCTGCTCAAGTGCTTCGGCAGCTGGTTAAGGCCGGCTGTCATGATCGGCATCATCAAGAAGGACATCCCAAACATACGGAACATATAGAGAACCACGATGAATGTGTAGGGGGTATCCATTGTCAGCCTTGTAAAGAAATACGTCGTTATCGTTGTGAGCGCCATACCGAAAATGGCAAGTGGACGAGGCCCCAATTTATCAAACAGTGTACCTGAAACAGGTGACATGACCAGCATGATCAAAGCTCCTGGCAGCAACAGCAGTCCGGAATCAAGCGGTGAATATCCCCGGATCGTCTGCAGATAGATCGGAAGCAAGAACATCCCGGAAAACAGACTGATCGTCAAAACGACGTTAATAACACTTGCTAATGAAAAGATTCCATAGTTGAAAATCCGCATGTCGAGCAGCGGCTTTTCAATACGAAGCTGTCTGATGGTAAAAATCATGAGCAGGACAGCACCTGCAATCATGGTTGAAAGAACAACCGCATCATCCCAGCCGTCATTTCCTGCTTCACTGAACCCATATAGAAGCAGCGACATACCGGCAAGAGACGTAAAGACGGAAAGGCCATCAACCTTAACCTTTTTCGGCGGCTGAATGTCTTTCAGGCTGAAAAAGGCAAAGATTAATACGATGACGCCCAGCGGCACCATTCCGGTAAAGAGAAGATGCCAGTCATAGTTTTGCACGACAAAGCCAGAAAGCGTAGGACCGACCGCCGGAGCAAACATCATGGCGAGACCAAAGATCCCCATCCCCTTACCCCGGATTTCCGGAGGGAATATAAAGATGATGATGGTCATGACAAGAGGTGCTAATACACCGCCGCCAACGGCCTGGATCAAACGCCCGACTAGCATGACAGGAAATCCCGTTGAAAGCCCGCAGATCAATGAACCTAACGTAAAGCAGAACATGGCAAACAAAAAGAGGCGGCGGACCGCGAACCGTTCAATCAGAAAAGGCGATAGCGGAATGAGCGCACCATTGACCAGCATGTAGCCTGTCAATAACCATTGAGCTGTATTGGCAGAAACTCCGAATTCTGTGATCAAGTGGGGAATAGCCACGTTCAGCAGTGTCTGGTTTAGGATGGCAAGGAATAATCCGATCATGAGTATGACTAATAAAGGAATGTATCTTTTGATATCGTGTGAGCCTTGAGGCTGTTGAAATTCGCTTGACATTTTTTCTTCCTCCTTTCTTAGGAAGTGCAGTTCTAATGATGGATTAGTTTTTAGAAATTTTTACTTCTGCGTTCATACCTGGCAATACTTTATCAGATGAGTTCGTGATTGAAATTTTAACAGGTACAGTTTGCGTTACTTTTGTGTAGTTGCCGTCATCGTTGGATTTAGGCATTAAAGAGAATAAAGAGTTAGTAGCAAAACCGATTTTTTCTACGTTTCCATCAAGAGTGGTTTCATCGTCACCATCTACAGTAACGTCAACTTGGTCACCCTCTTCGATATCTTTCAATTCATCTTCTTTAATGTTGGCGATCACGTATAGTTCATCCATGTTGACTTCACTTGCCAGTGTTTGGCCAGCTTGCACCATTTGGTCATTGTTGGCTTGTTTTTTAATGATGGTTCCATCGGCAGGAGTTGTGATTGACATGGATTTTTCAGCACCGGAAATTTTTCCGATTTTATCATCCTTTGTTACCTTCTTGCCTTCTTCCAAGTTCCAATCTGAAAGTTTTCCATCCGTTGGAGCAGTGATGTTGTGAAGTTCACCTGTTACCTTTGCATTGTCCGTCGAAACGTAGTTGTTGTTTTGGAAATAGTAATACGCTCCTCCTGCAATTAAAACGATTACTACTAGAAATGCGATGATGTTGGTCATGAGTAGACGACCTCTAGACATTTAGTTGCCCTCCTTAATTATTAATATTATTAACTTTAGGCCATAGCTAACTGTTAATGTTTGATACCTTTGTGAAAGATTTACTTTTTAGAAAAGATACTTTATGATAAAGGTATTGTATAAATAAACACTTTACCACAAAAAGGTTGAAAGGCACAATAAAAATGAATTTTAAATTTTATTGGGTTAATGATACTATCATGATGCAATGCAATAACCCAGAGGGGATCAGTCATGGACCGACAATTACAAGCTCAGATCGAGCAGCTGGATCACATTAAGGATACGTTCTTTCAATTGCGAAGAGCGTTTATTGAAAATCAAATAAAGGAATTTCCGTATAGTTTAACGGCTACCAAGTATGCGGTATTAAAGATGCTGTTTCAGAAACGCAGATGCATGGTTGTGGATATTTCGAACACGATGGGAATGACTTCCGGAGCCACAACAACACTCTTAAACCAGCTGGAGGAAGAACAGCTGATCTCTCGTACGCGGGATGAGAAGGATCGGAGAGTGGTCTGGATCGTATTATCGGAAACGGGTGAATCGCTGATTTCTGCTATTGTAGAAAAGCGAAATCACTTCTGGGCAGAGATGCTTGCAACACTGTCAAAGGAAGAGCAAGATGAATACATTCGATTGTTAAAAAAAATAGAAGCTGGAATTAAAGCCAAAGTTTGATGTGTGCCAATCTATTGCATCATCATTTCCTGCGCTGCAAGCAAGGAGAATCGTTATGAAAAATAGAGAAACTCTCGTTAAGGATCTCGTGACAAACTATAGAAACCAAACAAAGAAAATCCGGGCATGTTTTCATCCTTTGCTAAAGGATTTTATTCCGCTGAACGAATATGCGGCACTAAAGGTTCTTCGCTGCCAAGGTGACCAGATGGTATCGGAAATCGCTGATCAGCTGCAAGTGACGAACAGCCATATTTCCGTAACGAGCGATAAGTTGATCAATCGCGGTCTGGTCACACGTAAGCATAGTGAACAGGACCGCAGAATCGTTTATTTGTCGATCACGCCAAAAGGAGAGCAGCTGGCGGATAAAATGGATGATGTGCTGCAGGATTTCTATGAAGAAACGTTCAGTGAACTTTCAGAAGAAGAAATAGAAATGTTTATCAAGTTATTGAATAAAATAAAAATGTGAAGAAACACTGGGAAAAAACCCCTATAAATAGGGAAAGCAATTGTAAATTTCCTAAAATGCATTAGTATTAAAGTGTATAGTTTACATACAAAGGACGTGCTCAATGAAAAAGCATATACCCAATCTGCTTACACTTGGAAATTTATATTGCGGCTTTTTTTCCATCGGCTATATTATAGATGGCGACAGCAAGAACGCCACGATCCTGATCTTTATTGCAATCATGCTTGATGCGGTTGACGGCAGGGTGGCAAGAATTCTTGGCGTAACCAATGAGATGGGGAAGGAACTGGATTCCCTTGCCGATGTCGTTTCTTTCGGTGTCGCACCTGCCTTTTTGGCCGCTCACACTTTCTTTGCAGACTTTCATTATATATACGGTGTGGCGATGTCCGGCATTTTTCCTGTGTTCGGTGCCTACCGTTTGGCCCGTTTCAACGTGACCGCTCAGGAAGAGTCGCTGAAACACTTTACAGGGATCCCAATCACACTGGCTGGAGCGATCGTTACCTTTCTTGTGCTGTTTGTAAAAGTAATTCCGTTGGGGGTCTTCATCATCGCCTTTTACGGGCTGGCCGTTCTCATGGTCAGCACGATTAAAATACCAAGCTTCAAAAACATCAAACTGCCTAAAAACGGTGTGATCGTCACTCTGTTTTTGTTCTACATGTTCTACCTCTTAGCAAAAGCAAGGTTTGAAAAAGTGCCGGTGTTCTTCTACGTTGCACTGGCCATCTATATCCTGTTCATCATCATCCGGTTCATCCGTGTCAAAGAACCGAAGCTTCCGAGGTGGAAACGCGGGAGATGATGTTGAGAGCGCCCATCCTTTTTAGTGAAGGATGGGTGTTTTTTGTTGTGTGCTGCGTGCTTGCTGGCTGGTGTGCGTGCTGTGTGTATCGGCTTTGGTGGGTGGTGGGAAATGAATGTGTCAAAACATGTCGAACAGAGTCGTGTATAAACGGTTCGATAATAAAAACTCGGATTTCGATAATAAAATCAGTTTTTCGATAATAAATTGAGCTTTTCGATAATAAATCAGGATTATCGATAATAAGAAAGTTGACTGGGCTTTCATGCTCCATAATATCTCAGGATTTTAGCCCCAGATCTGTAAATAAACCAAAATTACTCCGATCAAACCCCTCAGACAAGCCAGAAAACCATTATTTACTCAACATCATTTATTTTCTGCCAAAAAAGAACCCCAAAACAGGCAAAACTCATACCAATCCTTAAAAACACTTCACCGCTTGCTAACCATAAGGTTCAAACAGCTAAATTTTGTCGAAAAGTTGTGGTTGACCACACAGGTCAATGCGCATATACTGTGATTGACCGAATTGGTCAACGCGACTATATAACGTTATAAATTACGAAAGAAGTGCTGCCTGTGTTTTCGAAATTTTACAATCTTGAAGATGAGAAACAAATTAAAATTTTAAATGCTGCCATCAAGGTTTACGTGCAAAAGGGCTATGACAATGCATCCACCAATGAAATTGTGAAGGAGGCCGGCATATCCAAAGGACTGCTGTTTCACTATTTCAAGAACAAAAAGACCTTGTATCTTTTCTTATTTGATCACTGTATCGAGGTGGTCATGGAAGACTTTTATAAAAAGGTAGTCATGGAGGAAACGGATTTTTTCAAAAGGCTTCACGACATGACGCTTATTAAGATGGAGCTGCTTCATACCTATCCTGACATCTTTCGTTTCTTTGAGAAAGCGATGCTGGAAGAGTCAGACCAAATTCGAAGCGAATTTCAAAGCAGGATTAAAACCTTTACGGCCAGCAGTTCCACTTGGCTTTTTGATGGAATTGACACCTCGAAGTTCCGTGATGACTTGGATCTCTCAAGGGTCATAAAAAGTATGCTGTGGGCATTTGAAGGGCTCAGTGAAGAAATTCTGGCCAAAGCGAAACTCCAAGATCTTGAGGTTGATTATGACGAGGTGTTTGCTGAAGCAACTGCTTACATTGAAATGTTTAAGAAAGCTTTTTATAAATGAACAGGAGGCTGCAGCCATGAATGTGATTGAGATCAAAAATTTAACGAAAAGATATGGCAATGCCAGGGGAATCGAAGACATCAGCTTTCATGTGGAAGAAGGGGAGATCTTTGGCTTCATCGGTCCGAACGGTGCCGGTAAATCCACAACGCTCCGCACGCTGCTGTCCATCATTTATCCAACGAGTGGAAGCGCTGCGATTTTCGGAAAAGACGTCATTAAGTACGGGCCGGAGATCAAAAAGCAGATCGGGTATCTGCCTTCAGAGGTGTTCTACTACGACAAAATGAAAGTGAAGGACCTGCTGAACTATTCAGCCAGCTTCTATAAAAAAGACTGCAAGAAACGGATTCGTGAACTCGCAGAAATCATGGATTTGGATCTTAATAAACGAATCGATGACTTGTCCTACGGAAACCGGAAAAAGGTTGGTATTGTTCAAGGCTTACTTCATGAACCGAAGCTGATCATTCTGGACGAACCGACCGGGGGACTGGATCCATTAATGCAGCAAAAGTTCTTTGATCTCTTGAAAGAGGAGAACAAAAAGGGAGCGACCATTCTGTTTTCCTCGCACATCCTGAGCGAAGTGCAGAAGATGTGTGACCGGGTTGCCATCATTAAAGAAGGAAAGCTCATTACGGTTGAGAAGATCAGTACCCTTCAAGAAAACAACCATAAGAAGATTAGAATTGAGACAAAACACCCGGTGGATGCTGGATGGTTTGCAGTGGATGGTGTGACGAACATGCAAAGTGAGGACAATAAGATCAGCTTCTTATACAGTGGCAACATTAACTTGATCATGAAAAAGCTTGCGGAAATTGAACTTTCGAACGTTTGGGTGGATGAGCCAGACCTTGAGGAAATCTTTCTTCATTATTATGAGAAGGAGGATGGTTCCAAGTGAATATCTTCTTGCATGAGCTTAAGGTGAACCGTAAGTCCATGCTGATCTGGGCATTTGCTCTAGCGGCAGTCACGGTACTGTTTTTCTCGATCTACCCATCGGTTGAAAAAGATGGAGATCAGTTTATTAAGGTCCTTCAAAATTATCCGGAAGGTGTGTTGAAGGCATTAGGCGTTCAGATCAACACGGTCACGTCACTCCTTGGATTTTACTCGTATTTCTTTTTATATGTGATGCTGTGCGGTGCCATTCAGGCGATGAATCTTGGAACCGGGATTTTATCCAAGGAAGTCAGCGGGAAGACAGCAGAGTTTATTCTCGCGAAGCCAGTGACGAGAGCGCAGATCATCACCGCTAAGCTGCTGGCTGTACTTTGTACGTTAATTTTCACGAATGTCATTTTTATTGCCGTTTCATACGGTATGGCGTTTGCAGTGGCAACAGCAGATTTTAACGAAGAAGCTTTCTTCTTCATGTCAGCGACAAACTTTTTTGTACAGCTCGTGTTTGCGTCGCTTGGTTTCCTTGTATCAGCAGCTTTTTCAAGGATCAGATCGGTACTGCCGCTCTCGCTAGGTACGGTCTTTGCTTTCTTTATCCTCAGCATGTTCGGCTCTGTCATAGGGGATAAAGCGATTCGCTATATTACACCGTTTAAATATTTTGATCTGTCATATATTATGAAGCATTCCTCTTATGAGCCGGTTTATATCAGTATTGAAGCTGCCGTCGTCATAGTGGCGATCGCGGCCAGTTATGTGCTGTTTACGAAAAAAGACATCCATGCGGCCTAGCAGGATAAGGAAGAGGTGATAAACGATGAACATCTTTTGGAGAGAGTTGAAATACAGCCGTAAATCCATGATTTGGTGGTGCGTCGGCATTCTCTTTATGGTGGTTTCAGGAATGAGCAAGTATGGGACCATGAAAAGTTCCGGTCAGTCTGTGAACGAGATCTTTGCTGCGATGCCTAAATCGCTTCAGGCCATATTTGGGTTAAGCTCACTGGATTTATCAACCGCCATGGGATTTTACGGCATGCTGTTTTCATATCTTGTCTTGATGGCAACTATCCATGCCGTCATGCTCGGCGCCAATATGATCGCAAAAGAAGAGCGTGACAAGACGTCAGAGTTTCTGATGGTCAAACCAGTATCCCGAACAAAAATTATTTCATCGAAGCTTGCAGCATCCATTGTACTGCTTGTGATCTTCAATCTCGTAACCTATGCTTTTTCGATTGCGATGGTGATGCACTATGACGCCGCAGCAGATACAAGTGAGATTGGGAAATTGATGGCTGGATTGTTTTTGCTGCAGCTCTTATTCCTGGCGATCGGAATGGCCATCGTATCGGTCAGCAAACGGCCGAAGTTGGCTACGTCCATTGCTACAGGCATCCTTCTCGTCACGTATATTCTGTCCATCGTCATTGAACTGAACGACAAGCTGGAAGCTCTTAAATACATTACGCCGTTTAAATACTTTGAGGCGAACCTGATAGAGAATAACGGATTTGATGGTGTGTTTGTCGTACTGTCGGCTGTGATTATTGTGACAGGAATTATGCTCACGTATGTTTCTTATCGAAAGAGAGATTTAAGGATTTAAATAAAATGCGTATTAAGAGACTCCTGAAAATGGGGCCTCTTTTTTGGTGGTAAAAAATCTTTTATTCTAGCAAACGCTTGTTCATTCCAAACAACTCTAGCAATCATATACTATTATACTTCGCCTCATGGTCAGCTCGAGCCTTTCGTTTGCGATCAACTTACCGGTACAATCAGGAAATCTGCTGGAAGTATTAGAAAAGATTTTGGACAAAGGGGTTGTCATCGCTGGTGATATTAAAATATCGGTGGCAGATGTAGATCTGTTGACCATAAAAATCCGTCTGCTCGTCGCCTCTGTCGATAAAGCCAAAGAGATATTGGCATGGATTGGTGGGAGAAGGACCCTTACTATTCCTCCAAAGGACTGATGGCAGAACAGAAGAAAGTTTTATTAGAGGAGAGAATTAACCGCCTGGAGAAGCTGATTGAGGAGAAGCCGCTGTTTCGCTGCCAGTGGATAGCGGGAAAAATGATAAGGATCTGGATCAGGGATGAATCTGTTCCCGAAACATAGACCAAATCTATGTTTCAGTTTTTTTATTTGGCTGTTTTTGTAACCTTTGTTGCTCTTGGGAGTGGTTGATTTCCGTTTCAGGATGCTCGCTTTCCGCGGGGCGTGCTCTGAACCCCTCGGCGCTTGCGCCTGCGGGTTTCACCTGTCCCGCTCGTCCCGCAGGACAAGGAAGGCTTCGGCAGCGTTATATCGCACGAAGAAAATGTGAAATTCATTTTCGAGGAGTCTCGCACCTTGCACTCCAATCAACTATAATGAAGGGTTCTTTACAAAATGTTCCCAAAGCAACAATCTTTTAGATTTTTATGAAAAAACGCTAACAGTAAAATAAAGAATAACTCCCAGTTAGCATCGTTCTTTCTTGGTTTGAACAAAAAGCGGTTGCATTCTACTCGGATTGTTCAGTCTTGGCATCGAAGACATTCGTATCGGACCCAAACCTCCTGAGTTTATCTCACAGGGAGTAATGCAAGTATTACAAGACATCTTTAATCTAAAGCTCATTGGGGATGTCGAGGAAGATACGAATGCCATGCTTTCTTAATGTCAGTGTATAGGAATCCTAAACATTTGTTTAGAAGGAGTCAGGCTCCAAGAAATCACAATTTAACAAACCTAAGCCCGAGGAGATCCCTCGGGCTTAGGTTTGTGCAAAAACTCAATATATTTACGCTTCCTTTTTTTAGATGTGATGAACTTCACAGTAATCACAATTGCTGGATATTACAATATGAAATTAGCAAGAGAGAAGCACCATGTAGATTCAACCACGTACTTATATGCAGTTGGTTCCAGCCCTTCCTGTCACTTTTGGTTCTTACGGCGGCAGTTTTGGAGATTACCCATGGGGCGTTTATTTTACTGGATACTTTACCGCGTTCTTCTCCATCTTGTTACGTACAATCTCGTTTACATCCACATCAAGCCTGTCCGCCAGCTGAAGGGAGTAGATGATTACGTCAGCCAATTCATCTTTAATGTCTTCCAGGTTCTCATCAACCGCTTCCTGGCTTTCTTTCCACTGAAAGTTTTCCAGCAGTTCAGCCGCCTCCAGTGAAATGGAAAGGGAAAGGTCTTTTGGATTATGATGAGGGCCCCAATTTCGTTCGTCCCGGAATTTTCGGATTTCATCTATTAAATGCTGCATGATATCGTTGGCTCCTTTATAGGTATTAATGATTTCTTTTACGATAAGTATTATAATGACAGAACGTGAAGAAGAAATATAATGATTTGATAAAATTTGATCAATGAATTGGGTGGAATGATGAGTACAGCTCGTGTAAAAATAAAATCTTCCGATAAGAGCATCAAAGGGGGATCGCCTCTGATCGTAAGCGATGCCGTCTCTTACGTGGACAAAGGTCTGGCAGAAGGGACAATCATTGAGGTTATTGATGAAAGCGGCAAATTTATCGGCAAAGGCTATTATGGCAAGCAGAATAAAGGACTGGGATGGATTTTAACCCGCAAGCCGCAGGAAAACATCGACCAGGATTTTTTCGAAAAGAAAATAAAGGCGGCCATCGAAAGCCGGCAGAGGTTGTTTGATAATCCGCTGACCACAGCATTCAGGGTGTTTAACGGTGAAGGTGACGGCATCGGCGGTGTGACGATGGATTATTTTGACGGCTACTACGTCATCAACTGGTACAGCGAGGGCATTTATCAATTTAAAGAATTTGTTCTGCAGTCGCTTAGAAATCTGACTGATTTTAAAGGAATCTATGAGAAGAAGCGGTTTGCTGAAAAAGGAACGTACATTGAGGACGATGACTTCATCGAAGGAAAACGGGCTCAGTTTCCGCTCATCGTTCAGGAAAACGGCATTCATTTTGCTACATACTTAAATGAAAGTGCGATGGTCGGTGTTTTCCTGGATCAACGAGAAGTCCGGAAAGCCATCCGGGACAAGTATTCAGAAGGCAAAAGAGTATTGAACACATTTTCGTATACCGGTGCTTTTTCTGTGGCAGCCGCATTAGGAGGAGCCGTGAAAACGACGAGCGTGGATCTGGCCAACCGAAGCCGAAGCAAGACGCAGGAACAGTTCAGCATCAACGGAATCGATTACGAGTCACAAGACATCATCGTCGAGGACGTATTTAACTATTTCAAATATGCGGTTAGAAAAAAGCTGCTGTTTGATCTGGTGATCCTTGATCCGCCGAGCTTTGCGCGATCCAAGAAACATACGTTCAGCGCAGGGAAAGATTATCCGGCTCTGCTAGAACAGGCCATTGCCATCACCGAAAAGAATGGTGTGATCGTCGCTTCGTCCAATTGCAGCACGTTTGGCATGAGCAAGTTCAAAGGCTTTATTGAAAAAGCGTTCCGCCAGACCGGAGGCAAGTATAAAATCCTTGAAGAACACAGTCTGCCTGAAGACTTTAAGACGATTAAAGAGTTTAAAGAAGGAGATTATCTTAAAGTCGTTATTCTAAAAAAACTGGCATAATATAAAAGGGGCTGTCCTGAAAGTCAAAAATTGACCTTCAGGCAGCTCCTTTTTCGCGCAAACCAATGAAAAGTTGATTATAGTGGAAGGTGCGAGACTCCTGCGGGACTAGCGTGACAGGTGAGACTCCCGCAGGCGCTTGCGCCAAGAGGCTCACCGCACGCCCCGCGGAAAGCGAGCGGACTGAAACGGAAATCAACGGCTTCCAGACTTCTTGGACAGCTCCTTTTTTAGATTACGGTGTTTTTTCAGGGTAAACGGAACAGCCAAAGTTCTGTTTTCCTATTCGAATCTTCCATTCCAAAGTCGTTGTCATTAATGACAGCCAATTTTTTGCCCTGAACTAACGAAATACCCTCAGCTTTTTCATAAGGATAATCGTAATTTAAAAGATTCAATACTTCCTCCTTAGCAACAGTTTTAATTCCCACAGCTTTTATACCTTTTGCGTTCATTTGTTCGAGCGTTTTTCCTTTATCGTTGTCCTTTCCTAAGATATTTGTTGCACCTTGAAAATTTATTTTATATATTTTCTTCAATTTCGCTTTTTTTCCTTTTTCTGAATCTCTTTCGTCGACAAGCAGATTATGTTCATTAATAGCATAAAGATCAGAGACTCCAATATCTTTTTGCTCAAATCCCAACCTTTGTCCATTAGCAGTAATGTATGCATATCCTGCTATTACCTTTGAATTTTTTAAATTTATTTTTAGAATCCGAACTACTCTCGAATTTTCACCAGGGTTTGACAGTGCACTTTGTGTCATCGTGAAAAGATAACGTCCATCTGGAGTAATCGTCACGCTTTCGAATCCTTTATTTTCCATGCGCTTTGTTAGAACACTTGGCAAACTCGCTTTTATAGGAATCAGAGGTGCGTTTTTAAATTTAGACTCCATCCCAGACGGTATTAACCGTTTTACAAGGGTACCATCTTTTTTTATCTGGACCAGACTTGGCCGGTATTCATCACTTAACCAAAACGTTTTATCTGTAGGATTGTAAGCAAGCCCTTCAGTATCTAAACCATAGGGATCATATGACAAAACACTTTTTCCTTTCGCATCATATGGTGCTTCATCAGATTTTTTGAAATTAGGCAAACCTGTAATAAAGGAGTTTCCCGTTACTGGATCTGATCCTTTTGGTAACTTTAATTTAATTTGTTCTAATATTTTCATTTTCCCTTTAGAAATTTCAATTTTATACACTGCAGGAGTATACATTGGTATTGGGAAGGTTCTCCGTTCTTCACTATTTACGGTCAATTTTCCATTGGGGCCCCGGTCGGACGAAGAATAAAAAATGTTATCAGGATCACCTGGCAAATGCAGGAGAGAAGATCCCATAGCCGCATGGATACCTTTAGATAACTTTGGCGGATTTTCTAAAGGATATTTTCCAATAAGTTTAACAGAAGGGGTCGAAGTACTCTTCTTTTCTTTATTGCCCTCTTGCTGCTTATTGGTAGATGGTCTGGAGCATGCGAATATTGCTATGCATATGATCGAGATTACAACAACTTTAAGAAACATAAATTTTTTC
Source organism: Fictibacillus sp. WQ 8-8 (assembly GCF_024494405.1). Taxonomy (NCBI): domain Bacteria; kingdom Bacillati; phylum Bacillota; class Bacilli; order Caryophanales; family Fictibacillaceae; genus Fictibacillus; species Fictibacillus sp. WQ 8-8. The sequence continues at coordinate 186,059 of NZ_JAMXKG010000008.1, read as the reverse complement.
ATCCTGGACACCTTTTTCTTTTGTTAATTTTCTTTCTTATAATGGGCAATTAAAACTGTATTATAAGTTGATTTGATAAATTTTTTTCACTTGAGATTGACTTCCGGTTATAGATGAAGCACCGTCTGGATATAAGGACTTGACAAAGGGGCAGCAAAAAAAGTTTGTCATTGATCCTCAGGGCGTGGTAAAAAACTGACATAATTTTTATATGGACACTTGACTGACCCATTTAATTCCATTACTATTAAGATTGAAAAATTTGAATATTCCGCTAACGTAAAGTTAGGGAATCATTTGGCAAGGAACAGCGAACCTGTCTCCTGTTAAAAGGATTCTTCTGTAAGCGCTTTGAAAAACCGGATAGGTTATACCACAGCGAACCTGTGATTTGCTGCCGCCGCAATCTTTTTTCTTATAGTTGCTATGTAACTATGGGTTGAGTTTGTGGCGGTTTTTTATTTACATAAAAGAGGAGAGGGTTATGATGAGCAAGGTCAAAAATCGATGGTTGATCGCACTGTCGGGAGTGGGAATTCATATTTCCATCGGCTCGGTTTATGCGTGGAGCAATTTTACGACTCCATTAAGTGAGAAGTTTAAGTGGACGGCAAGTGAGGTGCAGTTGACGTTCAGTCTGGCAATCTTGTTTTTGGGGCTGTCTGCGGCCTTTTTGGGCCATTTTGTTGAAAAGCACGGGCCAAGAAAGGCTGGTATACTGGCTGCTGTCTTTTTTGGAGTCGGTGTGGCTGGCTCTGGCCTCGCCGTACAGCTGGGATCATTGCCGCTATTGTATGTTTTTTATGGAGCACTTGGCGGAATCGGCCTAGGAGTCGGTTACATTGCACCTGTCTCCACTTTAGTAAAATGGTTTCCTGACCGCAGGGGGCTGGCAACGGGGCTTGCCATCATGGGGTTTGGCTTCGCGGCTGCGATCAGCTCTCCGATCATGGACAGTCTGATTAAATCAGTTGGGATCGCCAACACGTTTTATATTCTCGGGATCTCTTATTTTATCGTGATGCTGGTCTCGTCCCTTTACCTGGAAAAACCGAAGGAAGGCTGGACTCCAGAAGGCTATCAGGAGAAGGTGGACAGCGGGAAAGCTACTGTAGCACATGACTTATCACAGCTGACGGCCAATGAGGCGATTAAAACAAAACGTTTCTACTATCTCTGGCTAATGCTGTTCATTAACGTGACCTGCGGCATCGCCATTCTGTCAGCAGCTAAACCGCTCGCTCAGGAAAGTATAGGGATGACCACCGCAGAAGCGGCAGCGCTGGTTGGTGTTTTAGGCTTATTTAACGGATTTGGCCGAATTGGCTGGGCATCTGTTTCTGACTATATCGGCAGGACCAATACATACACCACGTTCTTCGTGCTGCAGATCGTCCTGTTCTTTTTGCTTCCGAACGTTACAACCACAATCGTCTTTGAAATCATGCTTGCTATCGTATATACCTGCTATGGAGGAGGCTTTGCTTCCATTCCAGCGTATATCGGTGATTTATTTGGAACGAAACAGCTCGGTGCCATCCATGGCTACATTCTAACAGCATGGGCAGCCGCGGGATTGGCGGGTCCGCTGTTTGCCGCCTGGGTGAAGGATACGACAGGCAGTTACGCAGAAAGCCTTACCTTCTTCGCTGCCCTGTTTATTGTGGCGCTTATCGTTTCTTTCCTTGCACGGCTGGATATTCGCAGGCTTAAAAGGGAGAAGGGAACGGACGAACAGTTGCGCGTTGAGCATTTCTGATTTATAATTTTATAAGCAAAATGCAAAAATAAAGGTTGTCGTTTATGAATAATTATGAAGCAGAATTCAGTAACCTGGTAAGAGCTTTTCGTAAGCGCCATATGGGGAAAGGTCCCCGGCAGATCAAAACGACCTTTTGTAAAAACTGGGCCATTTGTGAAATGGAAGGCAATCTATCACCGGTCGAGAAGTTTATCTCAGGCTCTAATGAGGGCAAGCAGATGCTTCGTTCGGCCCGCACCGAGATGGTGAAGGACATGTACAAAAAGAACCATCCGGTGGAAATGGAAGAATTGCTGGGCGCAACGTTTCTGGAGCTTTTCGTAGATATTGATATCGAAAAAGACTTCGGGATGTCCATCTTTGTTTTTGACGAAAATATTCAAGAGAAATTTAAAAAATAAGAACCATCTGTGTTGGCACTTGGCAGCGTTCCTGTTAAAGACTACCACCGCGGTTCCCGGTTTCGCGTAATCGGGTCCCCGGTGGTTTTTGTTTTTTTCAGGGTTGTGAGGGTATTTCGATCATGCAGACGATTGAGGGGAAATGGTTGCGTCTAATCTTGTCGATGAGTGTCGAGTGCGAACTGTTCGATAATAAAATTGGCCATTTCGATAAAAAATTGGTTTTTTCAATAATAAAATTTCATTTTCGATAATAAAGGCTGCGTTTTCGATAATAAAAAATTTGGCAGGGAGATTTGCAGGCGAAATCCCTTTTTTCAGAAAATATATCCCTGCAGAAGGGCTGTTATAAGCTCAGTTCAACGGGCGCCGAGCAAATTTACTCAAAATCATTGGTTTTTTGTAAGAAATAACACTGGAAAACCATAAAAATCAACTCAAAATTCCATAAAGAGGAAAAGGAGTGCATGAGCATGGGAAAAACAAAGCATCAAGGACCGATTAAACTCCCTAAGAGCCCTGCTCCCAAACATTGGGTCAGCCCGGTTCCTTTCGGGCTGGGAAAAATTAAACCGGGACATATCCGCGATACGATGAAGGTAGCATGGGAAAACCGCGATAATCTTTCTTATGCCGGACGCATTCTGACACAGGGTGTGTGTGACGGCTGTGCGCTTGGCGTTTCAGGGCTGTACGACCAAACCCTTGCCGGACCGCATGTTTGTACAACACGGCTGAACGTTCTCCGCTTAAATACGATGCCGGCTATGAAAGAGGAGCTCGTCCATGCTGACATTGATGAGCTGCGCAAATACTCAAGCGCCGAACTGAGAAAGCTCGGCCGAATTCCTTATCCGCTCATCCGCCGAAAAGGTGAGCGGAAATTTTCCCGTATCACATGGGATAATGCCATGAATTTAATTGCGGACAAGATGAAGAAACTGAATCCAAAACAGGTGTCGTTCTTCCTCACCTCAAGGGGAATCACAAACGAATCGTATTATGTAGCGGCAAAGGTTGCTCGCTATTTAGGCGTGAATAACATTGATAACGCTTCCCGCATCTGCCACTCCCCTTCCAAAACGGCGCTGAAGCGTTCTGTCGGAATCGGGGCTTCCAGCTGCAATTACCAGGACTGGATCGGCTCGGATGTTATCGTCTTTTGGGGCTCGGTCGCAGCAAACAACCAGCCCGTCTCTACAAAGTACATGTATGCAGCAAAGCGCAAAGGAACCAAGATCATCTGCATCAATCCGTACCGTGAACCGTCGATGGAGAAATACTGGATTCCGTCGATTGGAGAGTCGGCTTTGTTCGGCACAAAGCTTGCCGATGATTTTTATCAGGTAAACATTGGCGGAGATATTGCCTTCATGCACGGTATCATGAAGCATTGGTTTGAGATGGAGGAGAAAGAACACGGTTCTGCCATCGACCATCGGTTTGTAAAAGAACATGTAAATGGCTACGAGGAATTAAAGGCAAAGGTTCAGGAGCAAAGCTGGGAAGCCATTGAGGAATCATCAGGCGTCAGCAAGGATCGTATTTATGAACTCGCAGAGCTTCTCGCCAAAAGCAAATCCGGTGTTTTTGTCTGGTCACTTGGCTTAACGATGCATACATTCGCTTCTGACAACATCTCGCAGGTTGCTAATCTTGCGCTGTTAAGAGGGTTTCTGGGGCGTAAACATTGCGGACTCATGCCGATCCGAGGACACTCAAGTGTTCAAGGTTCTGGGGAGATGGGAGCTGATCCATTCGTTCTTCCCGGCGGTGATTTTGAACCAAAAAATATCGAGCGTATCCAAAAGCTGTGGGGCTTTGACATTCCGAAATGGCAAGGAGACGTTCTAGGTGTTTCTCTTGAGAATATCCTTCTGCCTGAAGATCATGAACGGAAAATTAAAATGTATTACCTGTCAGGCGGCAATTTCCTTGAAACGATGCCGGATCCCGATTTTGTAGAGCGGGCCCTGTCATCGCTTGAACTTCGTGTGCATCAGGATATCATCTTTAACACGTCTACAATGGTGGATGCAGAAGAAGCGGTCATCGTACTTCCTGCAAAAACACGCTACGAGCAGGAGGATGGAGGCACATCGACCTCAACAGAACGCATGGTGTATTTTTCGCCTGAAATTCAAGGAAACAGCCAGCAGGTGGAGGAAGCCCGTACGGAGTGGAAAATCTATATCGACCTCGCCAAGCGTGTAAAACCTGAGAATGCCCATTTGGTAAATTTTAAGAATGGCCAGGAGATCCGCAGCGAGATTGCCATCGCCAACCCGAATTATGAAGGCATACAGCATTTAAAAGAACGAGGTGATGTTTTCCAATGGGGAGGGGCATGGCTCTGCGAAGACGGCATCTGCCCGACACCGGATGGAAGAGGGAATTTAATCCCGATTGATATTCCAGACCTGCAGAAGGGTAAAGGTATGTATTATGTGACGACGAGAAGAGGGAAGCAGTTCAACTCGATGGTCTACAACGAATCCGATCCGTTTAACGGCGCAGAGCGTTATGATGTGCTGATAAACGGGGAGGATGCGAAGGAACTATCCATTGAAGAGGGAGAAACCATCGTCGTTTACAACCAGCACGGTGTTTTCCAGGGCCGGGCAAAATTTATCGACATTACCAAAGGAAACCTTGAAGTGCATTTCCCAGAAGGAAACTTCCTTTTGCCCAAAGGCGTTTACGAGGAATTCTCTAAGATCCCGAGCTATAATGTAGCGGTTAAAGTGGAAAAAGCGGATCGGTTCAACGCCCGCAAGGATATAAAGTATCTGGAGAAGCAGATTCCTGATCTGGAAACAGAGATCAGCTAAAAAGGAGCAGTTATGAAACACAAGGTCATGAAAAGTATCAGCATTGTTAAATATGATGGCGAATCATTTCAGGAAATACAGGATCATGTCGCGACGGAATACGCCTTAACCATCTTTGTAAACGATGATGAGTTCGCCACCATGGTCTGCACCCCGACCTATATGGAGGATCTGGTCACAGGCTTCCTGGCGTCAGAAGGAGTGATCCGCCTGCCGCGTGAAATCGAATCGCTATCGATTGATGAAGACCGGGGCTTTGCGTATGTACAGCTACTGGATAAGAAGCCTGTCACGAATCAGCTTCAATCCAAACGGTTTATCGGTTCCTGCTGCGGAAAAAGCAGACAGTTCTATTTTCAGAGCGATGTAAAAAACGCCAAAACGATCATGTCCAAAGCAACCATCCAGGCGGAGCAATGCATCTCGCTCATGAAGGCCATGCAGGACAGCTCGGATGACTTTCACTCTACTGGCGGCCTTCACAATGCTGCACTTTGCACAAATGATGAGTTATTAATTTCGCGTTCTGATATCGGGCGCCATAATGCACTTGATAAAATATACGGACATTGTTTGAAGAATAACATCGCACTGGGGGATAAAGTGATTGCCTTCAGCGGAAGGATTTCATCGGAAGTGCTGCTGAAGGTGTCCAAGATTGGCGCGGGGATCATTTTATCCAAGTCAGCTCCAACCACGCTGGCGCTTGAACTCGCGAATGACCTAGGCATTACTGCAGTTGGATTCATCCGCGGCAGCCGGTTGAACGTGTACACGCACCCCGAGAGGATTATTTTGTAATGCAGGAAGCCGATTCATTTATAGAATCGGCTTTTTTGCTAAAGGGGAGAGTAAACAGCAAAGTATGCCCTCATGGGGTATAGGGCCGTTTTATGTTCAAAAACCCCAGATTTATTTTCAAATTGTCGAATTGGGACGGAATTCAACCCGAGAAACGCACTCAAGAGCACTCCAAATCCAAATTTTTTCTTTTGGACAAGCGTTTTGCTACGATAGAACCAACAAAAGATAAGGAGTTGAGCAGCACATGGCGAAACAAACAAGACTCGGAAAGACAGATCTATTCGTAAACCCGATTGGACTTGGTACGAATGCGGTAGGGGGACATAATCTGTATCCCAATCTGGATGAGGAAGCTGGAAAAGAATTGGTGCGACGGGCGTTGGATATCGGCATTAACTTTTTGGATACAGCTTATATTTATGGACCTGAGCGCTCAGAGGAACTGATCGGACAGGTGTTAAAAGAAACGGGAAGCCGTGATAAAGCGGTACTGGCCACAAAAGGAGCTCATAAATTTGTCGGAAAGGAAGTCGTTTTCGATAACTCGCCTGCATTCTTAAAAGAAACGGTAGAAGGAAGCTTGAAGCGCCTGCAGACCGACTTTATCGACTTGTTTTATATACATTTTCCGGATGAAGACACTCCGAAGGAAGAAGCGGTGGGAGCCTTAAAGGAGCTGAAGGATCAAGGAAAGATTAAGGCGATTGGTGTTTCTAATTTTTCCATCGAACAATTGAAGCAAGCAAACGTTGACGGCTATGTGGATGTTTTTCAGGGAGAGTATAACCTGTTGCAGCGTGACGCTGAAAATGAACTGCTTCCTTATACAGCGGATAAAGGTATTTCGTTCGTTCCTTATTTCCCGCTTGCCTCCGGTTTGTTGGCTGGCAAGTATGACAAGGATACAAAGTTTGATGATCTTCGTGCGAAAATGCCTCACTTCCAAGGTGAAAATTTTGTTAGCAATTTAAAGAAGGTCGACCAAATCCGTAAAATAGCGGATGCAAAGAATGCGGAGGTTGCTCATGTTGTCTTGGCATGGTATTTAACGCAGCCTTCAATCGACACCATCATTCCGGGAGCCAAACGTGCCGATCAAGTAAGCAACAACTTAAAGACGCTCGATGTGCAGCTTTCAGAAGAGGAAATTCAAGAGATCGGAAGGATTTTCTCTTAATAACAGCCCTTGAAGAAAAACCGCAATGGGTGGATAATAGGGGAGATATGGTGCTGTAAGGCTTGTGAAAATGGCAGCACGGAAAAGGTGAACCCATGTATCTCTCGCTAAAAGAAACGGCAGAATTTCTTGATCTGCCGGAATCCTATATTGAAAGTTTGATTCAGCAAAAAAAGATTCGTGCCTTTTATGACGGCAGCGAGTATCTGATTAATAAAGAGCAGTTTAACTCCCACCTCGAACAGATGGAAAAATACAAGAAACTGGTGGAAGAGTATATGAACGAGCCGATCCCTGAAGACTGGGATGCGAAAGACGAAGACTGATGAAAAACCTTGAACGCATCCATGGATGCGTTCAAGGTTTTTTGTTATAAACTAGTGCAAAGTTCCTAGAAAAAACCGATATAACTAGTAATAAATGTAAACCGGTTCAATAAAAATGAGAGGAACTAAGATCATGAGTTTGATGCACTATATTTTTCGTACTTTGATTATTGTTCTGCCTGCAACCTGCCTGGCCGGGGCTGCTGTCAGCTACGGAAACGGTCTTCAGGGACAGGCTTTCTTTTACACTACCCTGTTCACATCCTTAATGGGACTGGCTGTAGGGATTCTATCCGCGTGTTTGAACCATAAGCGGTTTCTTGCACCAATGAATCCGATCAACAACTACCTTCATGACTTGGCAAAGGGCAGTATGGGAAGCCGATTGAAGGAGGAGGAACTGGGTCAGCTGAAGTCCATTGCAGTGAGCATTAATCATACGGTGGATTCCTGGGCACATGTGTTAACAGTCATTCAGAAGGCATCTAAATCGATCAATGAGTACTCCAATCATCTATCACATGGTGTCAGGCAAACAACGGGGGCAGCTGAACAGATCTCCGGAACGATGGAAGAGGCGGCCAAGGGAGCAGAGCATCAGGTGTACAGCGTTTCAGAAGCAGCTGGCCTCATCCAGCAGATGACAGAGAGCCTTCAGCATGTTGACCAAAGTGCGCAGCGTGTTTCCAGCAGCATTCATGACACACTTGATAAAGCGAATATGGGAACTCAGTCCATCGGATCGGCAGAACAGCAGATGAACGCGATCTTCACGAATGTAAGTGACTTGTCCAACACGGTAAAAGGGCTCGGAGACCGCTCCAGTGAGATCGGAAATATCGTGGAAGTGATCAAAGGAATTGCTGAACAGACAAACCTGCTGGCATTAAATGCGGCTATTGAAGCGGCAAGGGCAGGAGAGCACGGAAAAGGCTTCGCCGTCGTAGCAAGCGAAGTAAGAAAGCTTGCCGAACAGTCCGGAGAAGCAACTCAGCAGATCAGTGACATCATTTTTCATATTCAAAATGAAACCGCTCAGGTGGTACAGACGATGGATCTTGTCAATGCTGAGGTCAGCGAAGGAATTGGTGTTATGAATGACGCAGGATCCTCCTTCAAACAGATTCAGAACTCCATTCAGTCTGTAACTGAACATATCAGCCAAGTATCAGGTGCAGTACACGGAGTTTCTGCCGGAAATGAACAGGCGGTTTCGTCTATGGACACGATTTCAGCCATTGCTGCTGAAACAGCCAAGTCTTCTCAGCAAGTGCTGGCTGCTACACAAGAACAGTTAGCTTCGATTGAAGAGATGTCAGCCTATACGGCTTCACTCGATGAACTTGCGAAAGAAATGGAAGAACTCACTCATACCTTTACTATGTAGTGAAAAAAGAAGCAGAGAGTCTGCTTCTTTTTTATGATTAGCTGATGATCGCGGATGTCCCTACTAATGATTCCGGAGTTCTTCCGAGTGCCAGAAGGCTGATCTTGGCATAGCCGGCATTGGGGCAGCTGGAGATGGTTTTTCGCAGTGCCTCGATGTCTTTATCTGATAAAAGTTTTTCAATCTCACTTTTATAGAGGCGGATGACGGACCCTTGAACAAACTCAGGGGAATAGCGTCTGCAATCTTCATTCATAATAAGACAGCCCATGTATTGATATTTAAACTGAAGTGCACGAGTCAGATTGATGATGTGCACCCATTTTTCATAAAGAGAAGGGTACGTGCGTTCAAGGTTTTCTAAGGACTCTTTTGCTTCTTTCAATTCGCTGTGGCTGCATAACGTAATCATACTAATGCTCCTTCCTGCTGCCAAGGTTTTCTTAGTGTAATAACCTCAGCCAACTCCTTGCTTCGTGCTCTGCGGATCTTGCGCATTTCTGCACGGTCTTTCGCAGTATCAAAAAGGAATTTTTCTTCTTCTGTTTCAGGGATGACTGCCGGTACTTCAACCGGACGTTTGTCTTCACCTAAAGCAACGAAGGTTAAAAAGGCTGTAGCTGCGATTCTTCGTTCCCCAGTGATAATATCTTCAGCGATAACTTTACAGAAAATCTCCATAGAGCTTTTTCCTGTATAGGATACGAAAGACTCAATGCATACTGAATCGGTCTGGTGAATCGGATGCAAGAAATCAATCGAATCGGTTGATGCGGTTACACATGTTTTTACACGTGCATGACGTCGCGCCGATAATGAGGCGGCACTGTCGAGTTTTTTCATCAAAACTCCGCCAAACAATGTGTTGTAGTTATTCAAGTCACAAGATAAGACCTGATCTGTATTTATAATGCGGCTTTCGCTCGTTTTTTTAGCTTCCAAAACAATCTCCCTTTCTCATCGTTACATCTTTTTATATTGGGACGCATTATCGTTTTTGCGTTTCCCTCTTACAGTTTCCTAGTGTACGCCTCCAAGAAAAGGAAGTAAAATTGTTATTTTTCATCATTTACATAGACGAAATCTATGTAAATGCTTTCAGATATACAGAAAAGGCATAGATGATTAAATGCAAAAGGCGGCTCTCCAAAGAGAACCGCCCCGTTATTTACTCTTCTGATAATTGTTCTTTTGCGTAGCTGAGCCACTCTTTCGCGGCAAAAGATAAATACTGATCTTTGTTCCAAATCAGGGCGAGATGCCAGCTGATGGAAGGATTGACGACTTTAATCGCACGCACTTCATCCGTCAGATGCCGGCAGATGCTCTCGGGCAGCAGGGAGACCCCTAATTTACACACGACCATCTCCTCGATAAAGGACCATTGTGAGCTTTCTGACGTAATGTGCGGACTGAAGCCAGCCTGATTGCAGGAGGAGATGATGCGGTCATGGAGGACGAAATCTTTGTTAAAAAGGATAAATGATTCCTCTCTTAGCTCAGCTAAATTTATTTCGTCCCGGACAGCAAGCGGATGGTCAGGATGGATGATGAGCCGCAAGTCCTCTTCCATAAAAGCAAAATACTGAAACATATCGGTGTTTGTCGGGAGCACGACAACCCCGATATCCAGTTGAAGGCTGGCCACTTCTTCTTCGATTTTTTTTGATCCGTCTTCCATAAGCTCGAAGGTAATGTGGGGATATCTGTCATGAAAACTGCCGATCAATTTTGGAAAAAGACGGGGATCAAAAATCGGAGGAAGCCCAATCCGAATATGCCCTTTTTTTAATCCGAGCAGGTTGTCCAGCTCCATCTCCAGGTTGTTGAATGCTTTATCGACCAGCTTGGCCTGGTCAAATATGGTCTGTCCGGCATCCGTAAGTGTCAGTCCCTTTCGTGAGCGGTCAAAAAGGACAACCCCAAGCTCATCCTCCAGATTCTTGATCATTTTGCTGATGGTTGGCTGGGTGATGAAAAGGGCATCAGCCGCCCGTGTAAAGCTGTTATATTTTGCCACTTCAATAAAATACTGTAATTGTTTAATATCCACGAATGCACCTGCTTGTCCGGTCTTTTTTTGTAGTGTATCACGAGATCTGAATAAAAACCAAAACAGGGCTTAGGTGCATATACTGTTTTATTGAAACTGGGGAAGGCAGGGATGCGACATGTACAGACAGCGGCAGGTAGTCGATATGAAAAGAGGGAATGTCATCGGAGACGGTTCGCTGGATACGGTGTATCTTACTGCTGAAAAAACAGCGGATAGTCCATACTGGGTGAACATTGCGGCCGTCGTTCAGGACGGCAGGACCAACCAGTACACGCAGATCCCTATTAAAGAAAATTCAGGATACAATCCAACCCTTTTTCTCGGTGATTTTACAGGTGACAAGGTAGAAGACATCATGGTGGTCATGGATACAGGAGGCAGCGGAGGCATGATCACCGCCTATGTATTTTCCTACAGAGGAGGGCAGTTCGGGCCGCTTTTTGACTCTGGTGTATTCAGTGACCAATGGAAGTACAGGGTTTTTTATCTGGACCAATATAAAGCACAGGTGAACAGCTACAACCTGAAGCAAAAATTTATCATCGATTTGAGTACGAAGGACAAGGAATACTTGTCTGAGATTTACTACCCGAATGGAAAATTAAAGGCTCCCATACAAGGATTTGTCTCATCTTTAAGCGGTCTTTACCCGGTGGACTTTGACCGAAATGGCGTGTATGAACTGCTGGCTTACCAAAACATCGCCGGCCGATATAACGCTGACCGCCTTGGCTATGTCCAGACTACCCTGAAGTGGAATGGCCGGGAGTTTGGTGCGGAGGTGCAGAACGTTGTGATCTTTGGCGGGGATATCCGAGGATAAGCCTGGTGGATTAACCTCTCGTTGTGGAGAGGTTTTTTATATGATAAAAAAACCATTGACTTTCTCCCTTTCGCAGATTAAAGTAATAACTATATTTTCTAAAAATTAAATATTCATTCTCTTATCAAGAGTGGCAGAGGGACTGGCCCTATGACGCCCAGCAACCGTTCCGTAATGGAATTGGTGCTAATTCCAGCAAAACAGCATGTCTGTTTTGAGAGATAAGAGAGGACGAATCCGTTATACATATGCGATGAAACCTCTCTTTTTCCAGAGAGGTTTTTTTACGTGGTGGGGCTTATTTCGCTGGTTCCGTGCCCCCTTGAGAAGAGAGATATACAAAAAAGGGAGTTGGGGAAATGAAACGATTCATTAAAAGCGCGGCAATCTCCGCGGTGGCTTTATCACTTTTATTAACGGGCTGTTCATCCGAAAGCAATACCGCTTCATCAGCTGGCAAACATGAAAAGGTTTCGTTCGATAACGTACCGAAGCGGTTTGCCAAAGGGCAGGGAGCCCGAATCAAGGTTATCCGTAAAATCGGCGGTGATGATCATACAGCCCAATTTTTAGCAGGTGCTAAAGCGGAAGGAGAGGCACTTGGTTTTACCGTTGATACCTACACAGCAAACGGTGATACCGCCAAGTTCCATGATGCGATTGCCCAGGCGGCTGATGAGAATTACGACGGTTTTATCATCTCTCACGGTGATGATGCGGCTACCATAAACGATATTAAGAAGCTTCGGGAAAAAGGAAAGAACGTGGTGACGTTTGATTCCAATCCGAACCTCGCGAAAGTAGGCGGTGTCACACTTACGTCTCAGGACGATGAAGCCCTTGCCAAGCTGGCTCTCGATCAGCTCGTTAAAGAGAACAAAGGGAAGGCCAACATCGTTTATCTTTGGGTAGACGGGTTCCCGCCGATGGTGCGACGCAACGCCGTCTATAAAGAAACATTGAAGAATAACCCGGGAATCAAGGAAGTAGAACGCTTTGGCGTTGCTTCTGCAGATACGTCGGTCCAGACGCAAAATGCGGTGACGGCCATGCTGAACAAACATAAAAAAGGCGAGATTGATGCCATTTTTGCCACATGGGATGCCTTTGCGATCGGGGCTGCACGTGCGATTAAAGAAGCGGGACGCAACGAAATCAAAATTTACGGAATTGACGTCTCCAATGCAGACCTTCAAGAAATCCAGCAAAAAGAAAGTCCTTGGAAGTACACGGCTGCTGTTGATCCTAAGCTAATTGGGGCAGTGGATATGAGAATTCTTGCTAAAAAGCTTGCGGGTGAAAAAACACCACAAAAATATGATTTGAAAGCTTCTCTCGTTTCACAAAAGGATCTTCAAAAATCAAACGAGGGTGTGAACATGGTCAACCTGTCCAAGGAAATTAAAGGCTGGGGCCAGTCTGATGCGTTTGAGGAAGATTGGATGAAGACACTTAAGGATCATTACCAAAAATAACTGAAACTCTCAGGAAGAAGAATGGGACTTGAATAGCCTAATAAATTGAACCGCACAAGAAAAAGTGAGCTCTTTCTTGAGTTCAATTTTCGGCTATTCAATTTTACAATTGCTGGCTCATACTACACCAGCAGTCCCATTCCATGAATGTAAAGTAAAAGATTTGAGGGTCTCTTGCACACATCAGTATGTGATGTATGTAAGAAAGCTAATCAAAATGCAGTTTTATTTATGCAAAATGAAAACGCACACTCTCTTTTTAAAGTTAGGCTCTTTTCTAAAAGATTGTTGCTTTGTGATGGTTTTTGTATTGATTCTTCATCGACAGGTTGATTGGAGTGTAAGGTGCGAGACTCCTGTGGGACTAGCGTGACAGGTGAAACCCGAAGGTGCTTGAGCCGAGGGGTTCAGCGCACGCCCCACGGAAAGCGAGCAGCCTGGAACGGAAATCAACTCCTCCCAAGAGCAATAAAGATTGCGAAAACAGCCTAAAGTTAAGAGAGTGTTTGCTTTGAGGGAAGGGGAGAAGCAGATGGCTCTGTTGGAGATGAAGGATATAAGTATTGAGTTTCCGGGTGTAAAAGCGTTGAATCGTGTGAGCTTTGCCAGTGAAACCAGCCGGGTTCATGCGCTGATCGGAGCGAACGGGGCTGGGAAATCGACCCTTATGAAGATTCTGTCGGGAGCCTACAATCATTACACGGGCGAGATTCATTTGGACGGAAAAAAAGCGGCCATCACTTCGCCGAGAGATGCCCTGGACGAAGGAATTCAAATCGTCCATCAAGAGGTTGACACCGCGCTGATCCCGTATTTAACCGTTGGTGAAAATATTCTGCTGCATGATCTGGTCAACGAGATGAGTAAAAAGCAGCTTGTAAGATGGAAACAGCTGCATAAGAAGGCATCGCAAATTTTAGAAGAGATGAACATCAACGTCTCTTCCAAAAAGCTGGTCAGTGAGCTTACACTTGCTCAAAAGCAGATGGTTCTCATCGCCCGAGCGGTTTCAGCACAGTGCCGTTTTCTAATTTTGGATGAACCGACTGCGCCGTTAAGCCATTCAGAAACAAACGAACTGTTCCGGATTGTCAGAAACCTGAAGTCTAAAAATGTAGGCATCATATTCATTTCTCACCGGCTGCCGGAAATCTTTGAAATCTGTGATGACATTACGGTGATGAGGAACGGTGAGTTAGTCATAAAAGAATCTATTTCGGAAACTTCAATCAACCGGATCATCGAGCAGATGCTCGGCAAGGCGCTGGATGAGCAGTTTCCTGCCTTGAACGGAAAAGTGGGAGAAACTGTTCTTGAGGTAAAAGGGCTTTCTGACGCCGAGAAGATCAAGGATTTGAACTTAACGGTCCGTGCTGGTGAAATTATCGGAATCGCGGGACTTGTAGGAGCAGGAAAAACAGAGCTGTGCAAAATCCTGTTCGGCTGTACAAAAATTACAGCAGGCGCTGTTCTTCTCAAGGGGAAGAAACTGAAGCTGAAAAACCCGCATCAGGCGGTAAAGCATGGCCTGGCTCTCGTTCCGGAAGAACGGAGAAAAGAGGGGATTCTGGTCGCGGAATCGGTTGCTGCTAATCTAACAGCCGCCAATCTTGGACAGTTCTCCAAGGTACTAAGTTTTCTGGATCGCCGGGCGGAAAAACAAAAGGCTGTTGAAATCATTCAAACCTTAGGCATTAAGACGCCATCTGAGAAAACGAAGGTTCAAAATCTTTCCGGGGGAAATCAGCAAAAGATTGCGATCGGCAAATGGCTCATCGCAGATGCCGATGTTTATATTTTTGATGAGCCGACGAAGGGTGTAGATGTAGGTGCTAAGAAGGACATTTTTGAACTGATCTCCGCGCTGGCAAAACGGGGCAAAGCCATCCTTTATGCGTCCTCAGAGTTTACAGAGATCTTAGGTATCACGAACCGTCTTTACGTGCTGTATGACGGACGCAGTGTGAAAGAGCTCGAAACCTCAGCAGCGACGGAAGAAGAGCTATTATTCTATTCAACAGGAGGAAGGTAGATGGAGCTTTCAAAACCAATACCGGCCCAAGTTTCTCCAAAAAAGAAATTTGAGCTGTTCGACTTTTTTTATAAATATGGAACGATCTTAACCATTCTGGTCTTAATTGGTGTGTTCACTGCGGCCAATCCATCCTTTGTGCAGGGACATAACCTGATGAACATTTTACGGTCGATCTCCATCGTTACCATCATTGCGATCGGCATTACGATATCACTGTCCGTCAACGGATTTGACCTTTCTGTCGGATCTGTGGCCTCTCTTTCGAATGCCATTGCGATCTCAATGTTTGTCTGGTTCTCCCAGAACACGGTAGTAGCGATTCTTTCCGCCCTCGCTGCCGCTCTGATTGTAGGCATCATTAACTCCGTGATGATTGTTAAAGTGAAAATACCGGATATGCTCCTGACGCTTGCCACCATGTTTATCATCCAGGGGATTGCACTCACGTACACGAAAGGGGCGACCATCTCGCAAAACATGGTCATGCCTGATGGAACGTTTGCGACGGGCAAGATCAGTGCAGCGTTCGAGAAAATAGGACAAGTCCCTTGGATCATCGTGATCATGGCAGCGGCAGTCGTTCTCGTCCATGTTCTTCTCAATTACACAAAGCACGGCCGGTACATGTATGTCATCGGCGGGAATGAAGAAGCAGCAAGGCTTTCAGGCATCCCGGTAAACAAATATAAGGTAGCGGCCTATCTGCTGTCCGCTCTTTTTGCTTCGATCGGCGGCATTGTTTTGGCATCAAGAGTGATGACTGCTGAAATCAATGCAGGCACTCCATATTTAATGGATGCTGTGGCTGCGGCTTTTATTGGTTTTTCGGTGTTTGGTGCAGGCAAACCCAATGCTTTTGGAACCCTGATCGGCGCTGTATTGATCGGTATTCTGCAGAACGGCCTCGTCATGATGTCTGTTCCTTATTATTCCATGGACATTGTGAAGGGAGCGGTTCTCGCATTTGCACTGGCGTTAACCTATTATAAACAAAAAAAATAAACAGGAAAGGGGCTGTCCAAGAAGTCTGTAAGCTGTTGATTTCCGTTCCAGGCTGCTCGCTTTCCGCGGGGCGTGCGGTGAGCCTCTTGGTGCAAGCACCGGCGGGAGTCTCACCTGTCACGCTAGTCCCGCAGGAGTCTCGCATCTTCCACTTCAATTAACTTTTCATTGAAGATTTTTCAAGCCAAAAAGGGGCTGCCTGAAGGTCAATTTTCGACTTTCTGGGCAGCCCCGTTTTTATAAATTTATAAAAAAAATGACTGTTTGTCCTTTCTCAACATACGTTATGATAGGGAGTTTTTTTCTCCACTATGTATGGATAGAGGATAGTCAAATGAAAAGACTCAATCTTAAAGGGCTGACGGGCGAAGTCGTTACCCGTTTTAGCCCTTTATACGAAGAAGCACGGCAGTTTTTCCAGCCGGTATTTTGGGCTTGGGTGTGACAGCATGATTGAACTCGAACTTGTGGATTATACAGGAAGAATATTGAAAGCAAATCAATACGTCAATGGAGATTTGTTCTGGGCTTGCCGGGGTGCCGGAGGAGGAAACTTTGGTATCGTTGTTTCCATGACATTTTCCCTTCCTGAAAAAGTAGATAAAGTTTCTTTCGTCGAAATCTATGCGCCAAAAGCGGATGCAAAAATGCAGGAAACCTTTCTGAACGCCTGGCAATATTGGCTGGAGGATTTGGACGAGAGAATGACCGTTAATGCAAGCATTTATAACTCTTTGGAGGAAGGGATGGCGATCTACGGATGCGGCTTTTTCTACGGTCCCCCTGAGGAAGCAGCTGAGGTAATGGAACCGCTGCTAAACAATGGGGAGATCCAGCTGTTCGTTACACAATTGTCCTTTTTAGAGGCGGTAAGAGCGGTAGAAGCGACCTATCCAGAGTATGAGCGTTTTAAATCTACGGGAAGATTTGTGTACAGGAAATACAGTGAAAAAGAGATCCGAAATATTGTCGGGCTGATCAGCAAACGGGCTGAGGGGTCAATTTACGCAGCTATTACGGTATATGCTTTAGGAGGAAGGGCCAGCCAGATCAATCCTTTTGAAACGGCATTCTTTTATCGGCAAGCTGATTATATTATGGGAATTCAAACAGTCTGGACCGATCCGGCATTTGCCGAAGAGAACACACAGTGGCTGAAGAAAAGATTTCCTTATGTAAAATCCCTGACAAAAGGTTCTTTTGTCAACTTTCTATACAGCCACTTAAGGCATTATGAAAAAGAGTATTTCGGATGGAAAGCACCGCGATTAAGAAAAGTAAATAAAAAATATGATCCCTATAATGTCTTCACCTTTCCTCAGGGAATCAACGGATCACCCCGGCCATAATCCAGCAGAAAAGTGCTGGATTTTTTTGTGTTCTTTAATAAAGGGTAAAGACGAGGAACATCGAATTAGTTTATATTGGAAATTTGAGATAGGAGCGATAAAAAATGGTGGAAGAATACTATCAAAATTGGCTCAAACACAGGACTGTACTGCACGATCTGCTGGATCAGATAGGGCCGGAGCATGTGTTTTTTAAACCGTGGAAAGATGGTTTTTCAATGGGAGAGCTGGCGGTTCATATCGCAGGTTCCACAGAAATGTTTTTGGAAACGATTAAAAACGGGCAGTTTGTATCGCCTGCCACACCGCGTGAGTTTCAAACGATGGATGAGGTGCGGGAGATCGTTCAGGAGTTCACTCAGAAATCAAAAAGGGATTTTTCTGTTCTGGAAAGTGTTCATTTGAGCAAGAAAATTGATATTTTCGGGTATGAGGCGCCAGGGAAGTATTGGATTGAAAGTTTAATTGATCATGAGATTCACCATAAAGGACAGCTGTTTGTGTATGCTCGTATGACAGGTGCAGAGAAGGTTCCTTTTTTCAAGCAGCTCCCTTCAAGAGCAGTAAATGATGCTGCAGCCGATTGACAGGGGCTGCAAGTTATACGTACAATACGAGTACGTACTCGTACACATATGAAAGAATGGAATGATGAATGTGCTTTTTGTAACAGAAATGCCGACAGAAGCCAGAGACAAAATGCTGTATGCCGCGCTCCAGTTCTATACTGTTAAGGGATATAAGGAAACGTCAGTCCTTGAGATTGTTGAGCTGGCGAGGGTGTCAAAAACAACATTCTATCAATCGTTTGGCAGCAAAGAGGAGCTGCTTGCCGCCCTTTGCACACAGCTGGCTGAAGAGATCATTGCAGATGTGGAAGCTGCTGTTCAAAGGGAAGAGAAAATTAGCGAAAAAGCCTACGCCGGCATCCGCCGTTATATTGAAATATGCGAAATGAAGTCTAACGCTGCCAAACTATTATTAATTGATTCAGTGGGTGTAAGCCTTACGGTAGAGAATGTTCGCCGGGAAGCCTATCGCCGTTTTGCCAGCCTGCTCTATAATACGGTTCAGGGGACCATGCCAGCATCCGTTCCTGATCAGGAAGTATTGGTCGTCTCACAGGCCATGGTCGGTGCGGTCAATGAGGTCGTCATCCAAACCCTGTTTGAATCAGACATTGAGCTGGATTTGGACCGGCTGGCCCGTTTGCTTAACCGGATTGTTGTCGGAGCTTATGTCAATCTATCTTTATAAAATCGGCTGTTTGCTGGTTTTATACGGAAGTAGTACCAGTACGTATTCGTATTTACTGCTAAAGGAGGCGAATGGTTCATGAAAGGATGTTTATTGACAGGTTATCCTGGTTTTCTTGCCTCAAAGCTTCTGAAAGAAATGCAGCAGCGAAATGAAGAGACGCAATTCGCGCTTATTGTCCACCCCAGCCAGCTGGATAAAGCAGAGCGCTTGGCAGCTAACAAGCAAAATGTGCGTCTTTTTGCAGGAGATATTACGAAGGATGGACTTGATTTGGATGCTGAACAAACAGAATGGCTGAAGGAACATATGACACATGTCTTTCATCTGGCTGCGGTTTATGATCTTGCCGTACCAAAAAAGATTGCAGAAGACGTCAACATAACGGGCACTCGCAATGTGAACACCTTCGCTCAATCACTTCCACTCTTAGAGCGCTACATCTACTTCAGCACAGCCTATGTTTCAGGAAAAAGGGTTGGCGTTATTAAAGAAGATGAGCTTGATCAAGGACAGACCTTTAAGAACCATTACGAATCTACAAAGTTTGAAGCAGAAAAGCTCGTGGCAGAGCTTAAAAATGTACCTTACACCATTATTCGGCCTGGGGTAGTGGTGGGACATTCCGTGACCGGGGAGACGGTTAAGTTTGATGGTCCCTACTTTATTATGCGCTTTTTAGATCGTCTTCGATATATACCCATTCCTTATTTGGGCAAGTCGGAGGCCCTGTTTAACGTTGTGCCTGCTGACTATATCGTTGATGCCACATTGTGTCTGGCGCAATCAGAAGACGCCGTAAATCGGACGTTTCACCTCACAGATCCTTCCCCTTATGAAAGCCGGGAGCTTTACCGCATGGTTTGCAACGAGCTGCTCGGCAAAACACCTTCGTGGACCATTTCACCAGCTCTTGTTGAATTTGCTCTTTCTATTTCTATATTCCGGCGTTTTTTTAAAGTAGAAAAGGAAGCGCTGGAGTATTTCCGATGTACCTCACAATATGATGCTTCAGGAGCCAAGGATGTGCTGGCAAAAGGCGGCGTTCAATGTCCTGATTTTAAAAATTATGTGTCCAGCATGGTGAAATATTATAAAATGCACAGGAGAGATCCTGATAAATTAATTCAAGTGAAGTAGGAGGACAGTAAAATTTCGAAAACACTCATAGTGAAGAAAGGGGTGTTCAAGATGAAAGAATCCTGGAAGACGAGGATTGTCCGCTGCGGCTTTAACTTGTTTCCTGCCTTTAGAGGGACAGGAGCAAGAGTCATCTATATTGCTGGAGATTATTCGGAGATCCGCATCAAGCTGCCGCTTAACTGGCGTACCCGAAATTATGTCGGCACGATCTTTGGCGGCAGCATGTATGGTGCGGTGGATCCCATCTATATGTACATGTTCTTAAAAATGCTCGGCAATGATTATATCGTATGGGATAAAGCCGCCTCCATCCGGTTTAAGAAGCCGGGCAAAAGCACATTGTACGCTACGTTTAAGATAACGTATGAAGAGCTGGATGAAGTTAAGAGAGCTCTTGAGGGAAAACGGAGTCTTGACCGGGTGTATGACGTAGAGCTTGTTGATGAGAGCGGCACGGTCCATGCCGTAGTGGAGAAAACCATTTATATCCGAAAAAAAGACCGGGAAAGCAATCCATCATCAGGGAACGTTGTCTCACTGCCGAAATCAGAATCCAAATAAGGAGGAAGGGAAATGCCAAAAACGATCGAAGAATTGACTGTACAGGAAACGGTAAAAAAAATTGAACATGTGCTGAATGAAAATCCGGGGCCGATTCAAGGAGTTCAGGCTGCGTATCAATATGACATCACAGACGAGGAATACTCGTTTCAGCTTCACTTGAATGACGGAAGTGCAAAAGTAGTGGAAAATTTTAAAGAGCGGGCAGATTGTGTCATCCTCATTTCTTATCCCAACTTCAAGAAAATGCTTTTAGGCAAACTGAACGGTACCGCGGCCTTCATGATGGGGAAATTGAAAGTCAAAGGCGATGTCGGCAAGGCGTTGAAGGTGGAAGCCCTATTGCGTGAATACAATATGGCCGATCATTTTTAAATAATGTGTATAAGAAGAAGCAAAAACTCAGCCTGTTACGGCTGAGTTTTTGCATGATGAAGCCTCATGATCTCGTCTTCAGCTTCGTAGTCCAATCCGTGAGTTTCTGGAGGGTTTTTTAATTCCCAATCAATCGTACGTTTCAAGCCATCTTCCAATGAAACCGTTTCTGTAAATCCTAATTCGCTCCGTATTTTATCAGAAGTGAAGATGACATCTTGTTCAGCATTAATTCCCCAGGAGTAGGTTTCGGTAAGTTTGCTGTCTGGCAAAACAACAATTTTTCCTTTCCATTGGAGAGAGGTGGCCAGCTTCTTTACCCATTCCTTCATGGTGAATGCTTCGTTCTCACCGAGATTGTAGATCTTGCCTTTTGCCTGATCATTTAATACAGCCTGCAAAATACCCTCCGCCATATTTTCTACATAGCCACGGGTCCAGCGCCAGCCGGCAAGGCTTTCTGAAAGCAGAATGTAAGGCCGTTGATCACTCATTGGCTTTAAAAAAGAATACCACCGATGCTGTTTATCGTTCGGTCCATATACCGCAGGGAGCCTAATGATTGTACCCTCAATCCCGGGGGCATTCATCACCACACGCTCCACCAAAATTTTATCGTAGTTGCGCCTTTCCTCTGTTTTTGCAAACTCTCTATGTGGATACAGATTGTGGCGTAAAACACCATTTTCATCAATAGGTACCGGTTCAATCGCACCCTTTTCGGTCCCGTTAACAAGTCCGAAGGCACGATACACATCCTGTGAGCTGGCCACAATCACCCGATTGACAATGCCATCAAGAGTTTGGACTAATGTTTTCGCCTGTCGTTCAGTGAGACAAATCATATCCAATACTGCGTCAGGTTTCAGTTCTTGAATTTTTGAACGAAAAGAAGAGAGATCATTTCTGTCGCCAAGCATTTCATGCACCCCGGCAGGCAATTCTGTTCTGGTTTGCCCTCTGTGAAAAACCGTGACCTCGTGTCCAAGGTTAAACAATCGTTTAATGACCTCTGGACCCATAAAGCTTGTGCCGCCTATCACCAATACACGCATCCTCATCGCTCCTTTTTACATAAAAATTTAATTGTACGTAAAGTCATTTTATTACGAAAATTCAGAAAATGTCAATCTTTATGTGGTAGTGTAAGCTTGTGGTACGATGGAAGAAGAGTAACGTGTATCCAGACAAGGGAGGAGAAATTCAACAGGTGAGTGCTGCAAAATCAACTTCCAGACTGGGAAGCTGGCTGATCTTTGTTGTTATTCTTGGGCTTTTATTCTACTTGTACATTGATCGTGAGAAAGCCAAGAGCGAGGTTCCGCTGCCGGCCAAACTTCATCCGGCCGTGGAAGAAAATAAAGAGAAACTGATTCAAAGAGCGAAAGAGAAAGGGATTTCCATCGTCATCACGGATGGTTTCCGTTCCATAAAAAAACAGGATGAGCTGTACGAAAAAGGCCGTACGAAAGAAGGCGAAATCGTCACTACTGTTAAAGGCGGAGAATCCTACCATAATTACGGACTGGCGATTGATTTTGCGCTTCAGACCAAGGAGGGGGATGTCGTGTGGGACACAGAGCGCGACAGCAACCGTAATAACAAACCTGATTGGATGGAGGTCGTCTCCATTGCCAAAACGTTAGGCTTTACATGGGGCGGTGATTGGGAGTTCAAAGATTATCCCCATCTGCAAATGGATTTCGGTCTAAGCATGAGAGATTTGAAAAATGGTGAACGGCCGCCAAAACAAGGATAGAGAAAGGGAAGCAGAATGAAAGAATTATTGACTGAATACCTTCTGCCTTACCCGATGGAAGCAGTATGGAAGGTTATAGCTGACACAGGAACACATTCGTTCTGGAATCCGCAGATTGTTTCTATCAAAGGTGAGTGCAGGAAAGGAAGCAGATTATCTGTTCGAGTAAAATCACCGATCGGCAAGGGCATCCCTTTTCGTTTTCAAGCGAAGGTACTGGATTTTGAACCGAACAGAAAGCTGGCATGGACGGGCGGAGTACCAGGCATCTTGACCGGCTATCATTACTGGGAGCTGACTGATCTCGGAGACAGGACCAAAGTGGTTCAAGGGGAGCGGTTTAATGGTTTATTTACCGCTTTTTTGTCAACAAAGAGAATGGAAGCGATGCGTCCAACCTATGAATTAGCCAACAGCGGGCTCGAAAGCTATCTGAAAGGGCGCTGAGCGCGGGCTTTCTGGAAGCTGATGGGTAAATACTGGCGTCAAACTTTTCAGCCAATCCACTGTTTTATGGTATAGTTTTAAGCAAATGAATGTCAGAGGGAAGTTACCATGGATAAAAAGGAAAAGAAATCAAAATACTTTGCGAAAATTTCATTGGGAGTAATGGGAGCAGGGTTTCTCGGAACCATTCCATTTCAAGATTCTTTTGTTGGAGAATTGCTTCAAGGGGGATTTGAGGCAGGACTCGTAGGGGGGCTGGCCGATTGGTTTGCGGTCACCGCGCTCTTTCGCCATCCTCTTGGCATACCGATTCCTCACACGGCTCTACTTCCAAAAAACCGTGATAGGATGATGAAAGCCATCGTATCCATGCTTGAAAATGATTGGCTGACAAAAGAAAGTATCCAGGGGAAAATTCAGCAAATCAAAATTACAGAGAAGCTAATAAAAATTGCTGAGAAAGAATTTGATTCAGATACCTTTCATAAGGGAGTCGGAACATTTCTTCAGCAGGCGATACGCCATATAAATCCGGAAAATATCGCTCCATATATTGAAAAAGAGCTGAAGAACTATCTGCGCTCCCTGGATGCTGCAGGCTTTCTTCAGACCATGATTAATAAGGCTCTAGACAGAAATCTGCATGATCAAGCCTTCGATTATATTTTGGTTGAGACACAAAAGTGGATGGCAAAGGAAGATACAAAAAGAAAAATCGGCAAAATGGCGAAACAACTGCTGGACAATACAGAGGCCGATGGCTTTATTAAAATGGCCCTTCAATCGTTTAGCAATTTTATTAATGAAGAAAAGCTGGGGAATATCCTTCAGCCATTTTTTCTTAAAAGAATTATTCTGCTGCAAGACGGAGATAATCCATACCGGCAGTTAATCCTCAATCGAATCCGCAAAGAGTTAGAAAGTGTACAAGACCGAGAAAATTTGGCGGCTGAACTTAATGAGTGGAAAGATAACCTGGTCAATACATGGAGTCCTGCGGATCAAATTACAAACATTCTGAGACAGGTTCAAAATAAATTGCTGCTGCTGACTCAAGATGAAGCGTTTATCGATCGGTATGTGATTTCATTTATTAGAGACCTCGTCGATCGAACGAAAAATGACCCGGAAAAAATCGACAGCATTGAAAGATGGCTGCAAAACCAAATTTCCACTTTGATTGAAAGCAACCATTCCAAAATAGGCAATCTTGTGAAAGAGAATCTAGATAAGCTGGATAATGAAACATTGATCGATATGATGGAAAACAATGTAGGCAAAGAATTACAGTGGATCAGGGTGAACGGAGCGATTTGCGGGTTTTTAATAGGACTTATCTTAACGACATTTAAGGCACTCGTCTAAAAATAAAGAAGGCTGGCTTCAAAAGATCACAACTTTTGGGCCAGCCTTTTTTTTATAGGTTCTTCAAAGCGTCTGGAATCGGGTGATCTCCTGAAATCAAATCAAACGAGCGTTTAAATGTATTTTCTTCGGTTAGAGCAGCCAACACAGTTTGCGCGACATCTTCACGTGGGATGGAGGCTCTTCCGAGGTTTTTGCTTGCTTCGACCTTTCCTGTGCCAGGCTCGTTCAATAGTCCGCCTGGCCGTACGATCGTGTAGTTCAAGCTGCTGCTTTCAAGAATTTTATCTGCATAGTGTTTGGCCGCGTAATAGGGCCGAAGCTTTTCGTTCCATTTTTCCCGGTTGTGCGCCTGTAAAGCACTGACCATCACAAAACGGTCGACGCCGGCCTGTTCAGCAGCTTCTACCATTTTAGCCGCTCCGTCCAAATCCACGAGCAGGGTTTTGTCAGATCCGGTGCTGCCTCCGGATCCGGCCGAGAAAATAATCGCATCGCTTTCCTTAACGGCTTCTGCCAATTCAGAAACACTGTCCTCCAAGTTCGCCACTACGGTTTGAGCTCCTAGCTTCTCCAGTTCATTCGCTTGTTCCGGGTTTCGAATCATCGCCCGGACGGAATGCACCGAACTGCTTCCCAAGAGCTCAACCAGTTTACGTCCAATTTGTCCATTTGCTCCTACTAAAAAGACTTTCATCTCGACACTCTCCTTTTTTTATAGGATTGACAACTCACCTCAAAGTATTTCAAACGACGGTTAATCGTACAAATTTCCTGCTCACATGGTGAAATAAATAAGGTGAAATATGGATTGTATTACAAATTTATAGGGGCTGGATATTTGGTTGCGTTGGACTGGAGCAACAAGAGAGTATGCCGATACTGCATTATTGCAGGATTAAAATCTTTCGGGGTGGAATTATACAAGTTAGAAAAAATAGTAAATAAAAAAGAGAGGATGTCCTCTCTTTTTTACTGCCAGCAATCTTTCATTCAACTGCTAAAACCTTCCCATACTTCCTTAACAGCAGCAAAAACATAACCTCCACCAGAAGGGAAAGCAGCAAGAACGCAACAGTGTAAGCCGTCACCAAATCCCCAACTATATTCATGGTGAAAGGTAGAGTTATGTTAAAAATAAGCATGACAGCCATATAGGAAATAAAACGGTATCTGGCCGTAGCATACAGCTGTTGATCTCCTTTTTTCATCGCGATATCCAGCAGGATCTGAAACACATAGAAAACGAGAATCAGCTTTATAATTCCAATGACTTGTGTATAGATCGGCCAAAGGCTCAAATCAAAGATGGGTCCGGAAGTACTGCCGTTGACGGAATTTTGCTGGATAAAGACAGTAGGGATAGATATAAACACCAGGCCTAATGCCAAATACTTTGCTTTTAATATGGCCGGGCTTTTTAGTTTCAGTAAACTAAGACCGGAGAAGACCATATAGTAGCCGATCGGGTCTGGAAGGATATCGATCGCTATAATATGAATCTCAATCAAGATCAATAGAAATCCCCAGAACAGCTTGTGAAAACTTTCTCTCATTTCACCCCGCCCCCGTTCTTGGAAATGATGCGATCGACATCGTTCTGGCTGAGGACCGGCTGAAAGTTCACCAATGCTGTGGAAACAAAGGGCTTTCCTTTACTTGTTCCGTGAAGCTTTACAGAAAAATCGCAGTACGCGAGAGTACTAGCTTTAAACCTTGTGGCTAGTTCAATCCAATCCTTCTGTTTTAGTTTTATGCTAAAGTTCTTATGCGGATTTAAAGTCTGGTACCTGCTATGACTCTTTTTCTCATGATCCGTCCAGCCGAAAGGGTCATCGCTTTCGGCTTCCTTACTCAAAGCTTCCTGATCGGTATTTGCTTTCACCGAAACTAGTCTTTCCGTTTCTTTTTCAAAAGGCAGACTGACACTTGTCAGCGTAATTGGTTTCAATGCCTGAAATAGTCCTATATCACCAAAATTGCTTCCGCTTGCAATCTGTTCCTCCAGAATTTTATCATCCTTATATATTTTATGGATCGTCACATGCCCGATGTAGGCCGTAAAGCTCTGGCCGTTGTTCATGACAACCCTCATTTTATTAAAAGAAAAAGCTTCTTTATTCTTCATCTGTGAAAGCATATCCTTCAGTGAAACGGTAAACACTTTTAAATCCTGATGAGTGTATTCCTGTTCAACGGAAGGATTATTTTCACCCGCCATAAAATCATCTTGGGAGTAGGGAAACACTACAGCGTCCTTAATACGGACACTTTGTAAATCTTGCTTGTCTTCACGATTTGCCAAGTAATAAAATTTTAAATATTGATCTCCGTCATCTGCTGCCTCGTAATAGTGCTTTAAAAAGATCGGATGCTCAATCTGCTTTGACTGATAATAGAGGGAGTTGCCGATCCAACTCAACACAGCCAGAATAATGCCTGCCCAAAACCACTTTTCTCTCACATACGTTCCCCTTTAAAAATCTCCTTATTTTACCATATTATGAAACAAACGAGTAATCCTTCTCAATCCCTTTTACAAAACTTTTACACCCATATAGGTAATTTTTCCTGTTTTAACTATTTCCTCCTTTTTCCTGCAGGGAATAGAAAAAGGTATTCGGTGCAGGGTGGAAGGGTTTGGTTACTATGAGAGATCATGAAGTTGTTTCGTAACATCTGGTCAACAAAAGGGGCGATCCTTCACTCTGACCGAAAGCTGTCTGTTCAGCTGCTTCTGATGACGAGCCATTTATCCGCTTTGCATAAAAAGGAACGCCATTTAAAAGCTGTGCCATCCTCAGCCTCTTAAAGGTGAGCTGTCTTTAGGGGGCTTTGTTATGAGCCTGCGTTGTACCGCATAGACTATAATGTAACGGTACAATGGGGAGGGGCTTATATGTATTACAACCGGCCGGAATTTACAGCTGAACATATGAGGAACATCATCAAGGTAACCGGTGAGGGTTCCGTATTTGCCGTACCCGATCAAGCCAAGCTTTCCTTAGGCGTAATCACGGAAAATAAAGATGTGAACACTGCGCAAAAGCAGAACAATGAGATCATGGCAAACGTCATTCATGGATTGTTAACGATGGGGATCAAGAACAAAGACATCCAGACCTCACTCTATCGCATTGAACCGCAATATGTTTATGAGAACGGACAGCAGAATCTTAAAGGCTATCAGGTAAACCATCAGCTTCAGGTAACGGTGGATGATGTGGGCAGGACGGGAGCCGTGATTGAGACAGCGGTCAGCCAGGGAGCAAATTCCGTATCATCGATTCAGTTCACTGTGTCTTCTCCAGATGCTTTTTATAACCGAGCTCTGTCGCTTGCCGTAAACAGTGCACAGCAAAAAGCGATGGCTATATCCCGTGATCTTGGTGTCACGCTCAATCGGGTTCCGGCAAAAGTAACAGAGCTGTCAAAGGGCATCCATCCAGGGCCTGTTCCGTTTCAGGGAGCGATGCTGTCACAGGGAAGTTCCGTGCCGATCCAAACTGGAGAGAATGAGATTACGGCACGTATCGAGGCAGAATTTTTTTATACGCCATAAAAAAACATAAATTTCAAAAGAAATGAGTTAGAATCTCATAGAAGGGATCTAGCTCTTTTTTTTATGAATGAAAGTTTTTTATAGGATGGAGGATGGCAATGAGTTCACAGGAGCCCATTATTAAAGTAGAGCATCTCGTGAAACGCTATGGTGATTTTATCGCCGTAAAGGGAGTTGACTTTGAAGTACATAAAGGTGAAGTATTCGGGCTGCTCGGTCCGAACGGAGCCGGAAAAACGACAACGCTGGAAATGCTTGTCGGCCTGAGAAAACCGGATGAAGGAACAGCCTGGATCGGTGAATTTGATATTAAGAAGCACCTGGAACACGTCAAGGAAGTGATTGGAGTACAGCTTCAATCTACGACGCTGTTTGAACTGCTGACCGTTGAAGAGATTTTGAAAATGTATGCCAGCTTCTATCCCAAGCATATATCCATTCCGGATCTGATCGAAGACATGATTTTAACCGATAAGCGTAAAAGCCGGATCAAAAGCTTATCAGGCGGCCAAAAGCAGAGGCTGGCGATTGCGCTGGCACTCGTGCACGATCCCTGGATCATTTTCCTGGATGAACCGACAACAGGACTTGATCCGCAGGCTCGGCGTACCTTGTGGGATATCATTCTGAATTTGAAGGAAAGAGGAAAGACGGTCATGCTGACAACGCACTATATGGATGAAGCTCATGTGCTCTGTGACCGGATTGCCATTATGGATCAGGGACAGCTGATTGCACTGGATACACCTGAGAATCTGGTGAAAAATCTTCAGTCGGACAGCGCCGTTGAGTTCCGTTTAACAGAAGATGCAGCCGTCCTGGATTTAAAAGAAATTGAAGGGGTCAAGCAGACAGGCAGCCATAAGGATGTTCAAGTGCTTTATACCGATAATCTACAGCAGACGCTGACCAGCCTGATTCAGACCGCATCTGAAAAAGATCTGAAACTGACCGATCTGCAGACACGCACCGCCACTTTGGAGGATGTGTTCATCCATATGACAGGAAGGAGCTTGAGAGAAGGATGAAAGCATACTGGCAATTAACGTTAGCTCAATTACGCATTTTCCTGCGCAACCGCCAGGTCTTGTTCTGGACGCTTGCGTTTCCGATCTTCCTCATGGTCATGCTCGGCTCTTTTCTCGGCAATGGAAACGGCGTGTCGGTCACGATCGGATATGTGGACCAGGATCAATCTGCCCAATCTAAACAACTTGCAAGTCTTTTGAAGAAAAACGAAGCGGTATCACTCGAAAAATCATCGAGTAAAAAAGAGGCGCTCTCCAAGCTGAAAAAAGGAGACGTCCAGCTTGTACTGCAGGTCCCGAAAGGCTATGAAACAAGGATGAAGAGTGCGGCTCAGGGTGAAAAGCCGTTCAGGCTTCCTGTTTTTTATAATGAAACGAACATGGCTGTCTCGCAGGTTGGACAGCAGCTCGTGAATAATGCGGTCGATTCCATCAGTAAACAGAAGGCGGATTATAAGCCATCGGTGGTCATCAACCCAAAAGGGATAGAGACGCTGAATCTCCGCTATATCGACTTTCTTGTCCCGGGGATCGTGGCGATGATGATCATGAGCAACAACATGAACGGGGTAGCAGGACAGATCGCATCATGGCGTGAACGCGGAATCTTGCGGAGGATGCAGGGAACGACATTGAAAGCCCACACTTTTATCGCGGCACAGATTACCGCCCGGCTGATGCTGAACGGCTTGCAGGCACTCATTGTTCTTGGCGTCGCCCGTCTTGTCTTTGATGTGGAAATCCGGGGATCGTGGATGACCCTCGTCAGCTTTGTCATCTTGGGTACACTCGCGTTCATGGCGATTGGCTTTATCATTGCAGGGATTGCCAAAACACCGGAAAGTGCAGGACCGATCGCAGGCTTCCTATCTTTTCCGATGCTGTTTTTGGGCGGAGTGTTCTTTCCAATTAAAAATATGCCGGAATTTCTTCAGCCGATCGTGCATATCCTTCCCATAGCTCACTTAACAACTGCGATGAGGGAGACGATGAATGTTGGCGCTTCGTTTATGAGCCTGGGAACAGAGGCCCTGATTCTCGGCTGCTGGCTGATTGGTGCCTTTATCGTAGCGAGCCTCACGTTTAAGTGGGAATAAGAAGTTCGAAAATTAGGAGGAAAATAACATGGAAAATCAAAACTATCAAAACCATACACGGATGCATCCGTTGTTTCATTATGTCCTGTCCCTTTTCGTGCTGGGAACACTCGTAACAGCACTGGTTTACTTTGTCCGTTCGCTGAGTAATGGAGAGAATGTACTCCTTGCCTGTGTGGTGCTTTTAGCGGCAGGGTCACTGGTTATTCTATTTTTACTCGTAAGAAGTTACCCGCTGAAGGCGCAAGACCGGGCCATCCGTGCCGAAGAGAATCTGCGGCACTTTGTACTGACCGGCAAGCTCATGGATTCCAGGCTGACAACCGGACAGATTGTCGCCTTGCGCTTTGCCAGTGATCAAGAACTGCCAGCGTTGAGCCAAAGAGCAGCTGAAGAAAGTTTGCGTTCTAAAGAAATTAAGCAGGCGATCAATGAATGGCGCGGGGATTACTATCGGGTATAGGAAAAAACAGCCGTTTTGGCTGTTTTTTCTATGGGTATGGCCCTGTAAATAGATTTACCCTCCGAAATGAAACATTTACCCGCCAAAACAGAGGATTTACCTGCCAAAATCCAAAAATACCCTCCGAAACAGAAGAAATACCCGCCAAAACGATATTATGGAAACTAGCACACTATCATAAGCAAAAAAAAGAAAGGAAAGACACGCTGCCTTCCTTTCTTTTTAAACTCAAAACGGAATGATCGTTAAGACGAGAGCTACGAGAATCATTACCGCGGTTGCACCACAGGCCCATTTCAGGAAGCCTCGCTGCAAGTCTCCGAAGTCTTCGCCTACCATGCCGACTAATAGATAAGTAGAAGGGACCAATGGACTTAATAGATGGACCGGCAATCCTAAAAGGGAAGCGCGTCCGATCATGGCTGGATCAATGCCGTATCCAGCAGCTGCTTTGGCAAGCAAAGGCAGGACGCCGTAATAAAAGGCATCATTGGACATGAAAAAGGTAAACGGTGCAGAGATGATGGCTGTAATGAGCGCAAAGTGTGAACCCAATGCATCAGGGACATGTGTGATCATTGTGTTGGCCATAGCATCTACCATTTTTGTACCTGAAAGAATTCCTGTGAAAATACCTGCGGCAAAAACCATCGTGACGACAGATAAGGCATTATCAGCATAGTTGGCGATTCTTTCTTTCTGGTCACGCAGTTTTGGATAATTCATCGTAATGGCAATAGCAAAGCCAATCATAAATAAAACAGTTGTTGGCAAAAGTTCTTTGATCAATGCAACAAGAAGCAGGATTGTTAGCAGATAGTTCACTACGATGAGCTTTGGACGCTTTAAACCGACAGCATCAGCATCAACAGCAGCGGCCTGCATCGCCATTGTTTTATAATCAATCTCAAGAACACCTACACGGCTGCGTTCTTTTTTTCCGAGAATAAAGGCCATGAACAGGACGAACACTACGCCGCCGATCATGGATGGAATAACAGGCGTAAAGATATCAGACATCTCGAGGTGCAGCGCTGTCATCGCTCTGGCAGTAGGACCGCCCCATGGAAGGAGGTTCATCACACCGGACGCAGATACGGCAATACCGGCCAAAACAAGAGGCCTCATGCCAATTCTTTTGTACAATGGAAGCATTGCTGAGATGGTGATCATGTAGGTCGTCGTGCCGTCACCATCTAACGAAATTAACAAAGCCAGTACTGCTGTTCCGATGGCGATCTTTACAGGATCTCCTTTTACAACTTTCAGAATGCTTGAGATAATGGGATCAAACACACCGGCATCAATCATAATGCCGAAGAAGAGAATGGCGAACAGGATCATGATTCCTGTAGGCGCTACACTTTTTATGCCCTCAAGCGCCATCGGTCCGATATCTTTGCCGAATCCGCTAATCAAGGCGAAAGCTACAGGGACAACCATCAAGGCGATCATGGCGGTCAGGCGTTTTGTCATAATTAAAACCATGAATGTAAGTATCATTAAAAAACCTAATAATGCGAGCATCGTCTTCACCCCTTTTGTAAGTAAGTTGAGTGTAAACAAAATATTCTGAAATGAAAACGTTTTCAAAATAAAGTTATTAAAGTACTTTAAATTAATTTTGTACATAAAGTTCATGAGAAAACTAAAAGAGGACGGCGATTTCGCCATCCTCTTACAGGGGATAATATTTCTTTTCGGGGCGGCCGACAATGCCGTAGACAACTTCGGCTTTGGATTCGTTTATGGAGGAGAGGTACTCGAGATACCGGCGCGCAGTAATTCTTGAAGCTCCAATCTCGTTTCCGACTTCCTCTGCAGAAAGCCCGTCCCTTTTTGCCTGAAGGACGGCCTTCACTTTGCCCAGTGTGATCTCATCGATTCCTTTTGGGAAGCTGGTTCCTTTTTTGGATTGCTCAAGTTTCCTCTTATCAAAAATCAAATCAATCAGGTTTTGATTAACTTGTTCATTGGATGAAAGGAGAGCGTGCTTTTTAATAAATGACTGGATGATCTCATCAAATCGTTCTCGGCTCACAGGTTTGATTAAATAATTCTCCGCGCCATATCCCAGGGCTTTCTCAATGAACTCCTTTTCCGTCGCGGCTGTAATCATGATAATACTCAGTTTAGGAAAGTGCTCACGGATGAGAGGGAGGAGCTCAGAGCCCAGCATATCAGGCAGATACACATCAAGAAGAAGCAGGTCGGGTTCCGTTGTTTTCAGCAATTGCAGCGTCTGTTCTCCGGTCAATGCCTTTCCGACCACCTCAATCTCATTGAATTTCTTCAAAAACTTTTCATGTATATCGGCTATTCGAAAATCATCTTCGGCTATCGCTGCTTTGATCATATGAATCAGCTCCCTTATCATTCTTAGGAAGATACACCGTAAATACAGTACCAGTGCCTGGATTACTTTGCACTTCAATTATTCCATTCATATCCCGTACCGCTTCGTCCGCATTTGATAAGCCATATCCTCTTGGTTCATCTCCGTCTTTAGAAGTGTAGCCCCGATTGAAGAGAAGCGGTATTTCTTTAACGTTTATTCCTTTGCCATTATCCTCAATTTCAAAAATAATTTCACTGCCGATATCGGTAACAAAAAGCGTGACTTTCGGACTCTTCACATGATAAACCGCTTCGAAAGCGTTATCAATTAAATTTCCAAGAATAACAATTAAGCTGGAGAGCTTGAAGTGTGCCGGCAGTTCTTCCAGAAAACTATCACAAGCGATCTCAAACTGTATTTTTTTTTCAGAAGCTTTTCCCAGCTTGCCTAATAGAACCGCTTGTACTTTTGTATCTTTAATTTGGTTAAAGACGACGGAATTTTGAAATTGCAGGACCTGTGTTTCGCTTTTGATCATACTGATGGCCTGCTCATATTCACCAAGCTGCAAGAGACCATACAGAACATATAATTTATTGGTAAACTCATGGGTTTGCGAACGAAGGTCTTCAGAATACTGTTTGACTTCAGAAAGGGTATTGATCATCTGCTCCACCTCTGTTTTGTCCCGGAAGGAAGCAACCACACCGCTGATCTTGTTTTGATGAAAGAGAGGGGTACAGTTAACGATCACTGTTTTATCTTTCCAAAACATCTCTTTATCACTTTGGGGGTTACCGTGCTTTAACACCTCATAAAGATAAGCGGAGGGAAAGAGGCCGTCCACTTTCATATGCCGGACAGATCCATCAATATCGAGCAGCTTCTTGGCCGATTGGTTCATATTCGTTATCCGTCCTTCTTTATCAATGGCCAATATGCCCTCTTTAACGGAATGATACACAGCGTTCTTTTCTTTATACAGTGCGGCGATCTCATACGGTTCAAGCCCCATCGTATCTCGCCGGATATCTCTAGAAAGGATATAGCTCCCAATCACAGAAACCAGCAGTGCGATGAGAGAAACAAAAAGGACTTTTAATAAGTTGTTCATGATCTGTTCATGAATGTCTTCCAACAAAAATCCTACGGAAACGAGGCCGATGATCTTTCCTTGCTGGTTATAGATCGGGGATTTTCCTCTGAGAGAGGGACCGAGAGAACCTTTTGCCTGTGAAACGTAATACTCCCCTTTAAGAGCTCTGTCATTATCGCCCCCAGTCATTTTTCTTCCGATTTCTGAAGGGATGGGATGTGAATAGCGGATGCCGGATGTGTTGCCGACCACAATGAATTCAGCACCAGTATGTTTACGTATCTTTTCAACGAGAGGCTGTATCGTTTTGGATGGATCGCTCAATTTGAAAGCATCAATAACCGGAGGCATGAAGGATATGGATTTTGATAACTCGAGGGCCAGCCGTCCTTTATTTTCTTCAATTTGTTTACTCTCTTTATAACTGAAATACCCTGTCAGCAACAAGATCAGCAATGCACCCAATAGCAGGACGAGCCCGAGTATTTTAATCTGCAGCGAAACTTTTATGGCTTTCAGGCGGCATTCCTCCTTGTTTCCTTGTTTCTACTATACGCCAAAGCGTCTGTTTCCTTCAAATGGATATTGTTTGGATGGCCTGCCTGGGCGATTATGCGGTTTACCTGCCGAAATGAGTGACTTACCCGCGGAAGCAGATAATTTACCCGCCAAAATTTGAAAATACCCGCGGAAACAGCAGAAATACCCGCCAAAACGGCATTATGGAAACTAGTAACGCTCCCATCAGTATTTATTCAATCACAAAAAACCGGCCTGAGAGGCAGTTGCCCCTAAAGAACCGGTTTTTACTTTAAACTTAGAGCTTAAATGAACTTTTCAATGATACGATGCGGTTGAACACGATCTTGTCCTCGACCGCATGCTTTGGATCGACGTTAAAATAGCCGTGACGGAAGAACTGGAACTTGTCCTGCGGCTTCGCGTCCTTCATGTTTGGCTCGATGAACCCTTCTTGGATGGTCAATGAGTCTTCGTTGACGAAATCGATAAACGTTTTGTCTTCACTCTCATCAGCAGCCTTCAGATCTTCATCGCGGATCAACGGCTCGTATAATCGGAACTCAGCTGGAATGGCCTGTGACGCATCCACCCAGTGAAGGGTCCCTTTTACTTTACGGCCTGTAAAACCGCTGCCGCTCTTCGTTTCCACATCATACGTACAGTGAAGCTCGATGACATTTCCATCCTCGTCTTTGATGACATCCTCACATTTAATGAAGTACGCATGCTTTAAGCGGACTTCGTTGCCAGGGAAGAGGCGGAAGTATTTCTTTGGAGGGTTCTCCATGAAGTCATCCTGTTCCACATAGATCTCACGTGAAAAAGGAATTTGGCGTGTGCCCATTTCAGGGTTCTCAGGGTTGATTTCCGCATCCAGCATTTCAACTTGTCCTTCAGGATAGTTCGTAATGACGACTTTTAACGGATTCAGGATACCCATCGTACGAGGAGCCTTCATCTTTAGGTCTTCACGCACAAAGTGCTCAAGCATCGATTCGTCTACAGCACCGGACCCTTTGGAAACACCGGTCGCCTGTACGAATTCGCGGATCGCTTCAGGGGTATATCCTTTGCGGCGAAGTCCTGAAATGGTCGGCATGCGCGGATCATCCCAGCCGTCAACATAGCCTTCGTCAACAAGCTGTTTTAATTTACGTTTGCTCATGACTGTATTTTCGATATTCAGACGGCCGAACTCGATTTGCTGAGGTTGGCTTTCCATCTCGCACTCTTCTACCACCCAGTTATAAAGAGGACGCTGTTCTTCAAACTCAGTCGTACAAAGAGAGTGTGTTACACCCTCAATGGCATCCTCAAGCGGATGAGCGAACGCGTACATTGGGTAGATGCACCAAGCGTCTCCTGTATTATGGTGGGTCGCGTGGGATACACGGTAGATCACCGGATCACGCATGTTAATGTTCCCGGACGCCATGTCGATTTTGGCGCGGAGCACTTTTTCACCATTCTGGAATTCGCCTTTGCGCATGCGGTCAAAGAGGTCAAGGTTTTCTTCAACAGAACGGTCACGGTACGGGCTGTCTTTTCCGGGTTCAGTTAACGTTCCGCGGTATTCGCGGATCTCATCCGGTGACAAATCATCGACGTATGCTTTTCCTTTTTTGATAAGCAGGACAGCGCGGCTGTACATTTCCTCAAAATAGTCGGAGGCGAAGCGAAGGTTTTCCCATTCATAGCCCAGCCATGCGACATCGTTTTTGATCGAATCGACATACTCACGGTCTTCTTTAAGTGGATTGGTATCGTCGAAGCGAAGGTTGGTCTGCCCGTTAAACTCGTCGGCGAGCCCAAAATTTATAACAATGGATTTGGCGTGCCCGATGTGCAGGTAACCGTTCGGTTCTGGCGGGAAACGAGTGATGACGGTGTCCCGTTTGCCGGATTCCAAATCCTCTTTAATGATGCTTCTAATAAAATTCGAATTTTCTTCCATCCCGTATCAGCCTTTCTGTTAACATTCTATCTCACCATTATATCATTCACAGCAAGGAAACAAAATTGCCTTTAGCTACCTTAGCTATTATAAACAAAAAAAACTGTAAATCGCGCATCAATCTCCCGCCTTTTTTCGTTTTTTGTCTTTTTTTATAAAATTTTAGAAAACAAGCAGGAATTTTGTGCTAGATAAAATACGGTAGACGAGTTTAGAAATCTCGTGTAAAATATTTTCAGAATATTGATTTTATTTACAATATTTAAATATTGTAGGTAGTTTTCATTTTCACAAAAAATAGGGGGATGAGAAAATGAAGAAGAGAAAACTTGCTGGGATCTTTCTTTCCTTGTCATTATCAGCAGGAGTCATGGCGGGCTGCGGTGCAGCATCGACAGGGGGATCAGGAGGAAAAGAAACAATTAAAGTCGGGGCCAACCTTGAGCTCTCAGGAGGCGTAGCTTCCTACGGACAATCCATCGCAGAAGGACTTCAGCTTGGATTGGATGAAATCAATAAAAAAGGGATTAAAGGCAAGAAAATCAAGCTTGTGAAAGTAGACAATAAATCGGAAGCGGCAGAAGCGACGAACGGAGCAGTGAAGCTCGTCAGCCAGGATAAAGTAGCGGCTGTAATCGGTGCTGCAACGAGTACGAATACACTGGCTCAGGTACAGATCGCTCAAAGCAACAAAGTTCCGCTCGTCACACCGACAGGAACAAACCCTGATATTACAAATAAAGACGGCAAAGTGAATGATTATGTGTTCCGTACATGTTTCATCGATCCGTTCCAGGGAACAGTGGCTGCGAACTTTGCGACAGATAAATTGAAAACGAGTAAAGCGGCTGTGTTCATCGACAGTGCGAGCGATTATTCCAAAGGGCTGGCTTCAGCGTTTAAATCTGCTTATAAGAAAAACGGCGGCAGCATCGTGGCCGAAGAAGCCTATGTCGCTAAAGATACCGACTTCCGTGCTACACTTACCCGCTTAAAAGCAGCAAAACCGGACTTCATTTTCCTTCCTGGCTATTATGAGGAAGTCGGCTTGATCATCAAGCAAGCGCGTGAAATCGGCATTACAGCACCATTCATGGGCGGAGACGGCTGGGATTCTCCTAAACTTGTAGAGATCGCCGGACCGGAAGCGCTCAATAACACGTACATCACGAACCACTATTCTTCTGGAGACCCTGATAAGAAAATTCAGGACTTTGTAAATGCATTCAAGAAGAAATATAAAGGGAAATCTCCAGATGCCTTTAGTGCACTTGGCTATGATACAGCGTACTACCTTGCTGATGCCATCAAGCGTTCAGGCGATGCCAGCCCTGAAAAAATTGCAAAAGCATTAGCGAAGACAAAAGATCTTTCCCTTGTTTCCGGTAAATTGACATTGGATAAGAAACATGACCCGATCAAATCAGCATCTATTCTTGAGTACAAAGACGGCAAACAAGAGTTTAATACAAAAATCAATCCATAAGAGCAGTTTAACGAATAGGGGGCTCTGTCCCCCTATTCTGTGTTTTCAGGAATTGGACATATTAAGGAGTGTCGGAGATGGAACTCATACAACAGCTGGTCAATGGTATATCACTCGGCAGTATCTATGCCCTCATTGCTCTTGGCTACACGATGGTATATGGAATTGTTAAATTGATCAACTTCGCGCATGGCGATGTTTTTATGGTAGGCGCCTTTGTAGGCTTCTATTCCATTACAGTTTTGCACATCCCATTTGTCTTATCATTGATTCTTGCCATGGCGGTCTGTGCGATTTTCGGGGTGCTGATCGAACGCATCGCGTATAAACCGCTAAGGAACGCTACTCGGATCGCGGCATTGATTACAGCGATCGGTGTCTCTCTTTTAATTGAGTACGGCTTTATCTATGTAAGGGGTGCACAGCCTGAAGCGTACCCTGGCGATGTATTGCCGGAACATGCTATCCACATTTTTGGCGCGAAAATTAACAGCCAGTCGCTGCTGATCCTCGGTGTTTCGGTAGCGCTCATGATCATTTTACAGTTCATCGTACATAAAACGAAAATCGGTAAAGCAATGCGTGCTGTATCCTTTGATGCTGAAGCAGCACAGCTGATGGGGATTAACGTTGACCGCACAATTTCTGCTACTTTCGCGATCGGCTCTGCGCTTGCAGGGGCAGCGGGTGTTATTTTCGGAGTTTACTATATTAAGATTGAACCTTTAATGGGTGTCATTCCCGGACTAAAAGCCTTTGTTGCCGCTGTTCTTGGGGGAATCGGAATCCTTCCCGGGGCGATGGTGGGAGGATTGCTGCTGGGTGTCATCGAATCGCTCGTCAGTGCGTTTGGTTACTCTTTGTGGCGCGATGGGGCAGCGTTTGTTGTCCTTATCTTGATTCTCATCTTTCTTCCTTCAGGATTGTTCGGCAAATATAAAAGAGAAAAGGTATAAGGGGGAACGAATATGGCGATTTTTAAACAAGCTAAGCTCTTTTGGACATCCATCGTTTTGTCTCTCGTTATCTTTGGTGTTATCCAGTTCATGATCACGGGCCAAATGCTGAACCTCTTTTATGTAAATACACTGATCTTTATTGCTATTAATATCATATTGGCCGTCTCGCTTCACTTGATCATCGGCATTACAGGGCAGTTTTCTATTGGACATGCAGGTTTCCTTGCCGTAGGCGCGTATGCGTCGGGGATCATCACTATGAAACTGGAGCTTCCTTTTGCAGCAGCTCTTCTCGTTGGAGGATTGGTTGCCGCATTGGCGGGCTTTATTATCGGGTTTCCAAGTCTTCGGCTAAAAGGCGATTATCTTGCCATCGCAACTCTTGGATTTGGTGAGATCGTCCGTATTGTGTTTCTGAACCTGGATTATGTAGGCGGAGCGAGCGGCATGCAGGTCAACCACTTGACGACATGGCCGTGGGTCTTCGGCTGTATGCTCATTGCTATCCTTGTTATTGTAAACTTTACAAATTCCACACATGGCCGGGCCTGTATTTCCATTCGGGAAGATGAAACCGCGGCTGACGCGATGGGAATCAATACGACCTATTATAAGGTTACTGCCTTTGTCATCGGCGCCTTCTTTGCTGGAATTGCGGGTGGGTTGTATGCTCATAACTTCTACATTATCCAGCCTTCGAACTTTGGATTCCTGAAATCATTTGATATTTTGATTTTCGTGGTACTCGGAGGGCTTGGCTCCTTATCGGGTTCTGTTATTGCAGCGATCCTTCTAACTGTCGTTTCCACGTTCCTGCAGGACTATCCTGAAACGAGGATGATCATCTATAGCATCGTCCTCATTGTTGTCATGCTGTACCGCCCTCAAGGATTGATGGGGACGAAAGAGATTACGTCAATCTTCAGCAAAGGAAAGAAGACGAAGGGAGGAGCGAAGGATGGAAACAAGCAAACCGTTGCTTAAAGTAGACAACATCGGTATTCGCTTTGGGGGGCTGAGAGCGGTTTCGGATGTGAACATTGAATTGTTTCCTGGCGAGATGGCAGGACTGATCGGACCTAACGGTGCTGGGAAAACGACCTTCTTTAATATGCTGACCGGGGTTTATGTTCCAACCGAAGGGGAAATCTCGCTGAACGGGAAAAGGCTGAACAACCTTCCTCCTTACAAGATTACGAGAAATGGAATCAGCCGGACGTTCCAGAATATACGGCTGTTTGGGGAACTGTCCGTTATTGATAATGTAAAAGTGGCTTACCATTCGCAGGCTAAGCATACTCTTTTAAGCTCGATTTTCAGGCTTCCGGGACATTTTTCCGGAGAAAAGGAAATGGACGTGAAAGCGACAGAGTTCTTGAAGATTTTTAATTTGGACAGATTTAAAGATGAAAAGGCGAAGAACCTTCCATATGGCCAGCAGCGCCGTCTCGAGATCGCGCGTGCCCTGGCCGCCAACCCGAAGCTCTTGCTGCTCGACGAACCGGCAGCCGGGATGAATCCTCATGAGACAAAAGAATTAATGAATCTGATCGCCTTCATCCGGGAGCAATTCAATCTGACCGTTCTTCTCATTGAACATGATATGCCGCTCGTCATGGGTGTCTGTGAACGGATTTACGTTCTTGACCATGGCCAGCTCATTGCTGAAGGGACACCATCAGAAATTAAGAACAACCCAAAAGTCATCGAAGCGTATCTGGGCGAGGAGGTTTCATAATGCTGAAGGTAGAGGATATTAACGTTTATTACGGCAACATTCAGGCGCTTGAGGGCATATCGCTTGAAATCAATCAAGGCGAGATCGTTACGCTGATCGGTGCGAACGGAGCCGGCAAAAGTACTCTGCTTAAAACCGTTTCCGGACTGTTGAAACCGAAGCAGGGGAAAATCCTTTATGAGGGCAAATCGATCAATGGGAAAGCCGCACAAATGATTGTAAAACAGGGAATCTCTCATGTTCCTGAAGGCCGCCGTGTGTTTGCGAATATGACCGTAGAGGAAAATCTTCAGCTCGGCGCGTTCTTAAGGAAAGATAAAGACGGGATTAAGCAGGACCTGGAAAAGGTGTATGAGCTTTTTCCAAGACTGCTTGAGCGGCTGAAACAGCAGGCCGGAACACTGTCCGGAGGGGAGCAGCAGATGCTTGCCATGGGGCGGGCATTGATGGCCAGGCCGAGATTGCTGCTGCTTGATGAGCCTTCCATGGGACTGGCGCCGCTGTTGGTTAAGACAATTTTTCGAATAATCGAAGAGATCAACAAAGCGGGAACGACTATTTTACTCGTGGAGCAAAATGCGAATCTGGCGCTTTCCATCGCTAACCGTGCCTATGTCGTAGAGACAGGGCGAATCGTGCTGTCAGGTGATGCGGCGGAGCTCACTTCAAGCGAGCAGGTGAAAATGGCCTATCTTGGCGGACATTAATAAAAGATGCAAAAAAAATCGGTTCCTTTTGGAGCCGGTTTTTTTGCATGTACGGTTTATGGGACAGCAAATTATGGATATAAAATAAAGAGTCATTTTACAAGTTACATTCATTGTGTGAAGCTCACGTAAAACGATATAATGCACAGAAAAGCTAATTCAGCAGAAGGGGGGATCAAATGAGGTACTGGATGTATCGGCTGCTTGCGTCAGATCCAGGCAGGAAACGGTTGAGGACAGCGAGTAAAGTGACGCTGAGTGTCATTAGTTCAGTAGTAGTCATGCTGATTATCGTACT
This sequence comes from Fictibacillus sp. WQ 8-8, assembly GCF_024494405.1. NCBI lineage: Bacteria > Bacillati > Bacillota > Bacilli > Caryophanales > Fictibacillaceae > Fictibacillus > Fictibacillus sp. WQ 8-8. The sequence goes on along the minus strand of NZ_JAMXKG010000008.1, from coordinate 144,476 downwards.
GAATGCCGGAGGTCAGATCACAGCAGCTATTTTTGCTGGTGTGGTAGGGATGATGGGGATTCTTGTAGTAAACGATGATACAGAAAAAGAACAGAAACTGACGACCGTTCTGCTTGCCGCCTCGAGTGCATGTTCTCTCGCCACCGGATCATGGCTATCCAAATGGGGGATTACAGCGGATCTGTTTTTACTTCTTGTTGTATTTTTAGCGCTTTATCTTCAACGTTTTGGAAGCCGCTACTTTTCTATCTGCATGATTGCATTCATGTCCTTTTATTTTGCTATGCTCCTTAAAGTTACTTTCGCTCAGGTTCCCTGGCTGTTTGCTTCCATAGCAACAGGTATTTTATTTGCTTACTTTTATAATTTTATCCTCATTAAGGACAAGCCTGAAGAAGTATTAAAACGTTCCATGGGTTCTTTTCATATACAGGCAAATCTTACGCTGAATATTGTCATTGATATCGTAAGGGATATTAAATTAGATAAGCAGAGGCTGGCAAATCTCGACCGGAATGTCAAAAAGCTCGGAGATTATGCACGTGTAGTCTCAAATGAGCTTGGTTCTACAGATCCAGGAGGTATATGGCCCGGTCTCAGCACCAGCCAGCTTCGCCTGTACATTTTTGATACAGCGATGCTGATGGAAACCTTGTCACCCTCCATACGACGTCTAAAAGAACACCGGGCGCTCGAAAACCATTCAATACGTTCCTCGCTGCTGCTTGTTATTCAATCCATTCGTGAGGCCGAAGTGCTCAACAGGGAACAGGTGCATTACTTGGAGAACGCAGCAGCCAGTTTACAATCGCTCCGGCAGCTGCTTCGTACTTTGAAGCTGGATAAAAGAAATGAAGAATGGCTTTACCTGATCCGGAGGATAGAGTCGATTGCCAATCATATTATTGATGGGGCGTTCGGACTTCAACAGTCCCTGCAGAGAGCAAGCAGTGATGGCGGAACTTCGGATCCGCTTGAAAAAGAAGACACTGAAGAAGATGCAAAGAATGAAGAAGAGGAAGGGATGCGTCCTACGACCAAAAAAGCCATCCAGGCATTGATCGCAGGAGGCTTATCGATTGTGCTCGGCCACATATATTCCCCTGCTCATCAATATTGGATTTTACTGTCCTGTTTTGTTGTCCTTCTCGGAACGGAAACAGTCGGCCGTACGCTCGTCAAAGCTGTACAGCGGAGCGTAGGGACCTTTTTAGGTGCAATAGCCGGCTTCATTATCGCCCTGTATTTAACCGGTATTCAGGATATTATCTTGCTCTTCATTTGTGTTTTCCTGGCTTTTTACTTACTGCCGATTTCTTATACACTGATGATGTTCTGGATCACGATGCTGCTTGCATTGATGTATGATATCCTCCTTGGCGGCATCAACGAGCAATTAATGGCAGCGCGTGTCATTGATACCGTTGCAGGGGTCGGGTTGGGGTTTGCGGTATCTGCTCTCGTCTATCCGCAGAGAACACGGGATAAAGTCACAACCTCTACTGTAGAGTACCTGAATTCACTTAAGGAGTACGTGGACAATTATATTGACCGTTTCAGAGAGAAGCACTCTGCTTTCAACCTGGCGGATCATGCGCTGGAGCTCGATCAGCTGCTGCAGACACTGATAGACGACGCAAGCCCGTTATACAGAGGCTGGTTTGGCCGATCCGGCATTCAGCAGCAGCTCACCGTTCTGACGGCCATCAACTTTTACGCCAAGCATCTGGTTGCTTCTTCAACACGAAAAAGCCAGCTGAACACTGACGAAAAGTTTGAAGAGCTGATAAACCATGTTCAGCTCTCACTGACGGATAATATTGAAGCACTGAGTGCGGTGATCAGAGGAGAAGGGCAGGCACAAATTGTCAATTTGGAAGAGGAACGTAGACAATTGGAACGCCTGCCGGAAGAGTCTGAATCAAGCGAACATGAAATGCTTAACCATCTCCGCCTGTTACACAACGTTCATTATATTTGGCGGATCAATGAGTCCATTGTTTATCTGGCCAGGCAGCTCGGTGCCGAACCGAAAAGCAAAGGTTAGTGAACGGCGTGAGAACGGGATGGTGCACAGTTTTGGCAGGTTTTTTGGTTGAAGCGCTGTTCCGGGGGGAATTTAATGCTGCAGTATTGGCACGTCCGATACTGCTTTTTTCGTGAACGGATGGTTGAAACCAATGTATTTAATATTTTCTCTTGCCGTTCTTCTCTGCTTCCTGACTCCAGCATCTCCCATTCAATCAGATGCCGTTTTACCTTAGAGGGAGCAGGCCGGGAAGGATCTATCTCCTTAAAAGAGTGGTAGCCGAACTGCAAGCCGTCTTCATCTCGGCAAATAAAAAAGACCGGTTTTTGTTCACAAAACCCTTCAACTGTAAACAAGAAGGTTTCGTCACGGATTTTTTCATCTTTCATATCGATTTTTTCTTTATGGATGAGGCGGGACAGCCAGCGGGCCGCCTGCGCCTTAGTAGATTTCATACGCATTATCCTTTCTTTTATATTCTGTATCAAAACTATGAATCTAAAGAACTAGTCAGTTATTAGACAATTTCGACATATTGTGTCAAAACTCCTCTTGCAATGAAAAAAATTAGCAGGATTCTTTATTTTATGTGAAATGGCTGGGGATATTGACCTAAGTCATCCAATAAAAATAGAGGAAAAGCAGGAGGAGAGCGGTCTTTCAAGAAGTAAATACATACGTGAGTAAACAATAAGGAGTAAAACATGAATATCATTGATTTTCATTGTGACGCATTATTAAAACTGTATGAAGAAAAAGGGAAGCTAAGTTTTGCATCTGCCCCTGAGCTCGAGACGAATAAGGAGCGGCTGAAAAAGGGGCATGTAAAAGTGCAGTGTTTTGCTATTTTCATTGAACCTGAGATTCCGTCAGATCAGAAGTTTCAGGCTGCGCTTGGCCAGGTGGATCTATTTTATAAAGAAGTGCTTGGCAAAAATCCAGAGATGAAGCATATACGCTGCTGGGAAGATTTTGACAGGATTCAGGATGGCGATATTGGTGCGATGCTGACACTGGAAGGGGTAGATGCCATTGGAAATGATCTCTCCAAATTGCACATCCTCCATCAATTAGGCGTTCTTTCTGTCGGGTTAACGTGGAACACGGCGAACCTGGCTGCCGACGGGGCAGGAGAACCGCGGGGCGGGGGATTGACCGTGTTTGGAAAAGAGGTTGTTGACTTCCATAATAAGCATCAGATTCTAACAGATGTTTCCCATTTAAGTGAAATGGCCTTCTGGGATGTACTCGAGATCGCTGATTATCCGTTTGCCAGCCATTCCAATTCCAAAGAACTTTGTGACCATCCGCGAAATTTAACCGATGAACAGGCGAGTGCGATGTTTGAAAAGGGCGGTACGATTCATGTGGTATATAATCCCCCCTTTATCAATCAAGATCAGGTCAAAGCATCTATTCCTGACTTAATAAAGCACATTGATCATTTTTGTGGACTGGGTGGAGTGAAACAGATCGGCTTAGGTTCTGATTTCGACGGCATCGCCAACTTTATAACGGATTTGGAGAATGCGGCTAAAAGCCAGAATTTAATTAATGAACTGCTCAAGCACTATTCCGAAGAACAGGTGAGAGGGTTTGCTTTTGATAACTTCATGAATTACCGGCCGAATGTTAGAAAAGTAAAGTAATAGGTTCAAGTCTGAATCGAAGCTGCATATATAGCCGATAAGGCCCATTTAAGGAAGGGAGCGATAACACATGCCTTTTGCACAGGTTGAAGACCATGTAGAGCTTTTTTATGAAGAACGGGGAACAGGAACACCTGTTATATTTATCCATGGAGTCTGGATGAGCAGTAAATTTTTTCATAAACAGCTTTCGGCTCCTTCTAAAAGCTACCGAACGATCACACTGGACTTGAGAGGACACGGACAATCCTCCATGGTTCATCACGGACACACAATTGCTCAATATGCGCGCGATGTCCATGCGTTTATTCAGAAGCTGGATTTAAAGAATGTCGTTTTGGCCGGCTGGTCCATGGGAGCTTTTGTGATTTGGGACTATCTGCAGCAATTTGGGGAAGACCACGTAAAAGGGACAGTGATTGTAGATGAACTTGCTTCCGACTTTAAATGGCCGGATTTTCCGATCGGTGCTTTTGATCTGCCGGCACTGACTCAATTTATGAGAGACATTCAAAGTAATCGGAGGGCAGTACTCGAAGGCTTTGTCCCTCTTATGTTTAAAGAGGAGCTGTCTGAGGACGATTTTTCCTGGATGATGGCCGAAGTTACTAAAATGCCGGAGTCGATTGCGAGTGCGGTATTGTTCGACCAATCGATTGTGGATTACCGAGGTTTTTTAAGCAAAATTAAAAAACCGACCTTACTCTGTTTCGGAAGAGAAGAAAAGCTCATACCTGTAGCAGCAGGTGAACATCTGCGGGAAAACATTTCTGATTCCCGGCTGGAAATCTTTGAGCAAAGCTGCCATTGCCCGTTTCTTGAAGAAAGTGAGAAATTCAATGAGGTCATAGAACAGTTTATTCAAACACTGAATGACTAGAGAAAAGAACCCGCTTTTTCGAGCGGGTTTTGTTATGCACTTGAAATCCTTGGAGACAGAAGCGAATGGCAAGCAGGACTCTCATCCCTTTAAACGAAGTGTTAGGTGTACAAATCCTTTAAATGGAAGGTGATATCCATGGAAGACAGGGCACTAAAGTATCCGGTTTTAAAAGATGCAGAGGCGTTTTATTATGAAGGCAGCCAGGTGGGGATTTTGGTCTCGCACGGTTTTACTGGTTCAACACAAAGCATGCTGCCTTTGGGCAAGGCTTATGCAGAAGCAGGCTATACCGTTTGCGGTCCCAGGCTTAAAGGGCACGGTACCCATTATGAGGACATGGAACAAAGCAATCATCAGGATTGGATTGCATCTGTGGAGGAAGGATACCAATGGCTGAAGGAACGCTGCGATACGATCTTTGTTACGGGACTTTCCATGGGGGGGACGTTAACCCTTTATCTGGCTGAAAAATATCCGGAAATCAAAGGAATCATACCCATTAATGCGGCTATAGATATCCCGGAGATGGAACCGTTAAAAAATGCTGCAGAGCCCCGTTTTCTGGACGCCATCGGTTCGGATATAAAAAAAGAGGGTATATTAGAACTTGCCTATGAAAAAACACCGGTCCAATCTGTGAAGGAAATTTTAAAGCTTATGGAAGAAGTTAAGAATCATCTTGACCAAGTAACGTGCCCTGCGTTCATTTTCGTTTCGGAGGAAGACCATGTCGTACCATCGCTGAATTCTCAATTCATCTATGAACAGATCTCTTCAGAGGATAAAGAATTGTATTACATGAGTGACAGCTACCATGTAGCCACCCTCGATCATGATCAGGAAGCTATTATTGAACATACGCTGACCTTCATCCAGAGGCAGCTTGCTAAATGAAATAAGAGGAATCCGGCATAAAAGCCGGCTTCTTTTTATAATCTCGACAAATAATTTATGCCCTCTGAAGTAATCGATGTGTAAAATCACCGCACGCTCCTGCTATCCGAGTACACAATAGACAGCTGGGGCAATTGACAAAATTGGAGGGAACAAAGCAGTGCTTACTTTAATAAAAAATGGAGATGTATACAGCCCGAATCATCTGGGGCAGAAAGATATATTGCTTGCAGGCGGAAAGATCGGCTATATCAGAAAACAGATTGATATTCCGGACAGCTTTGTGCCGATCACTGTTATCGATGCAACAGATAAGCTCGTTGTACCGGGCTTTATCGACTCCCATGTCCACATCACTGGCGGTGGAGGAGAGGGAGGCTTCAAAACACGTACGCCTGAATTGATGCTGACTGATGCTACAACTGCCGGCATTACAACGATGGTCGGGCTGCTTGGGACGGATGGAACGACGAGGAAAATGGAGAGTCTTCTAGCGAAAGCTCATGCCCTTGATGAAGAAGGAATCACCACCTATATCCATTCCGGATCATATCAGCTGCCTGTACGCACCATCACAGGCAAGGTTGAAGAAGATATTATTTTTATCGAGAAGGTCATTGGAGTGGGGGAGATCGCTATCTCAGACCATCGTTCTTCAGAACCGACTTTTGAGGAATTAACGAAGATAGCAGCAGCTGCCCGCAACGGAGGCTTGCTTACAGGGAAAGCCGGTATTCTAGAAGTCCATATTGGGGCCGGTGAATCGAGGGTTCAACCGATAGAGGAACTGATCGAACGAACGAATATACCGTTAATGCATTTTCATCCGACTCATATTAACCGTACCGAAGAACTTTTTCATGACGGTATCCGCTTTGCCAAGCGGGGCGGTTTTGTTGATTTGACGACGAGCACCATACCGAAATTCTTAGAAGAGGGCGAAGTGAAATGCAGTAAGGGACTTAAGATGATGCTCGATCAGGGCGTTCCGATCTGGAACATCACGTTCTCATCTGATGGCCAGGCAAGTCTTCCAATTTTTAATGAAGATGGGGAATTTAAAGGGCTGCAGGTAGGAAAAGTTTCTTCGCTGTTTAAAGAAGTCAGAGATGCTGTCCTGCAGGAAGGGGTTTCGCTTGAAGACGCGTTAAAGGTTATCACCTCCAACCCCGCCCAAGTATTGAAGCTTAAGAACAAAGGCTTTGTGCATGAGAAGAAGGATGCCGATCTTGTGCTTTTAACTAAAGATACATTGGCTATTGATACGGTTATTGCTAAAGGGCAGGTCATGGTTCAGGACGGTATACCAGTTGTGAAAGGAACATTTGAGTAGAAAACGAAGGAATCAAAGCCATTTGACCCAGTAAGAGTAAAAGTAAAATAGATTTCAAAGGTTCTGTCGGGTAATCCTGACAGGACCTTTCATTATTTCCCTGTTTCATGAATATTCCCTCGGAAATAATCGAAAAACCGCAAATATTGCCCGGGAGTGTTAAGTAATACTTAATCATTAGTTCTTTTAGAGAGGACATTTGTTTTCTATGTATGGAAAATACCCTTGCATCTTATACTGAAACGCGTAATAATAGTAACTAAAATTTACCGGACAAATACTAACAGTAGGGGATGTTAAAAATGAAAGTCGTGAAATTCGGTGGTTCATCTTTATCGTGTTCAGAGCAGGTGGAAAAAGTGTTTCATATTGTCGTTTCAGATCCGGAACGTAAAGTAGTCGTGGTGTCAGCCCCGGGAAAACGGTTTGCAGAAGACACAAAGGTTACGGATCTTTTAATAGAATGTGCTGCAGCGTATCTTCAAGGAAGAGAAGAACAAAACGCGTTTCAAGGCATTATTGACCGTTATGAAAGCATTGCTGAAGGGCTTCAGCTTCCAAGGGAACCGGTCACGGAAATTAAAGCGAACCTCTTGGAATTATTGAACAGAGACCGCAGTAATCCGCAGAAATATATGGATGCAGTAAAGGCGAGCGGGGAGGACAGCCATGCGAGGCTGATTGCGGCTTATTTTCGGCACAAAGGTATAGATGCTCATTATGTTAATCCCGAGGAAGCAGGTCTTCTTGTTACTGACGAGCCGGGAAACGCCCAGCCACTGCCGGAAACCTATGACTCTCTATATAGACTTAGAGACCGGAAAGGTATCATTATTTTTCCGGGTTTTTTTGGCTTTAATCGAGAAGGTGAGATTGTGACCTTTTCCCGGAGCGGCTCAGATATTACCGGTTCTATTCTGGCAAGCGGCATAAAGGCCGATGTTTATGAAAACTTCACGGATGTGGATGCCGTCTATTCAGTAAACCCTACAATTATTAACCGTCCAAAAGAAATAAGTGAAATTACGTACCGTGAAATGCGTGAACTCTCCTATGCTGGTTTTTCTGTATTTCATGATGAAGCGCTCATGCCGGCCTTTAAAGCAGGCATACCGGTCAACGTGAAGAACACGAATCAGCCGAAAAAACCTGGAACCATGATTGTAAAAGAAAGAGAGCTGGCTAATGGCCCTGTTATCGGTATTGCCAGTGATGATGGCTTTTGCAGTATCTATGTCAGCAAATATCTTTTGAACCGCGAGATTGGATTTGGCCGCAGGCTTCTTAGCATTCTGGAGGACTTTCACCTATCGTTTGAGCACATGCCATCAGGAATTGATGACATCTCCATCATTCTCAGGCAGGATCGATTCACTAAATCTGTGGAGGAACAGATTGTTAAACGGATTAAAGAGGAGCTTCAGGCAGATGATGTAAAAGTAGAACGTGATTTGGCTCTTATCATGATGGTGGGCGAAGGGATGAGAGAAAGTGTAGGAACGGCGGCCCGTGCATCAACGGCTTTGGCCAAAGCGGAAGTTAACATCGAAATGATCAATCAGGGTTCTTCTGAGGTAAGTATGATGTTCGGTGTAAGAGTGAGCGATGAAAGAAAAGCAGTTCAGGCATTGTATGAGGAGTTTTTCGCCGGGGTAGCGGTATAGACATATTTTCATGGATAAAAGAAAAAAGGAGCTGATCCAAAAATGGGATCGCTCCTTTTTCTCTACCATATTACAGGCTTGGCAACCATGAACCATAGCATGGCCATCATGAGGGCCATGTAGATCCAAATTGCTTTTTTTAGTTTGGTTACAAGAGGATTCCTTTGTTCTTCAAGGTCTTTAAACCTTCGTATGGTTGGCGAAAAGGCTCTTGCGAGAAAATAAAGCGAGCAGATTAAGATGATGATCGTGGTCAACAGCCATGGCGTTGTCCACGATCGGTTCGTAATCAGTACGAGCAATACCCCGCTGACAACAAGGACATGACCCGCATGCTTGGCAAGACGGACAGCTGCCTTAAAGGAGTCCAAGTAAGCCTCTTCATTGCCAGGACCTGCTGTTCTTAGCTTCTTTAATAAAGGAAGCAAAATAAAGAAGGGCCCGACTGATAAGATGACGCTAAGAATATGAATATAAAGCACAACACGATAGGCCATGTTCATTGAGAGCTGCTATTACTCTTCCAGCGCGCGGAATTCATGAACCCATACTTTCATGTGAGGCAGCCAAGGCATACCAGGGTGGATCGAGAGAATGGAATTTTTATAGCCTTCCACATCTTCAAAGCCTTCCTGTTTTGCATGCTCGTCTGTTAATTCGCCAAGCGCCTGGGAATACACGTTTTCAACAATAAACTTTGAGCCTTTAAGCTCCATGATTTCCCCGATGTCAGCATATCTGCCGTTGCGGCGAGTGGCTGTTTTTTCTCCTGCAAGTACTTTTTCCACGTCCTCAGGAAGGGTGACTAAACGTTCAATCGTACATGTTTTTGGCGGTAGTTCGCTGTTTTTTATTTCATTGCTCATTTTGGTTCCTCCTTGTTTTGAAGCGCTAGCTCTAATTGCTGATTATTTCCTTCACTCTGCCTACTTGTCCATTTTGGAGCCGTACTTTAATTCCGTGCGGATGGAAAGCAGCGTTCGTCAGGATATCCTTCACAATACCATTTGTGAGTTTGCCGCTTCTTTGATCTTGTTTTAAAACAATATTAACCTCGAGTCCTGGAGAGATGTCTTTCCGGTTCTGTCCATTCACTGTAAACACCTCCTGCAGTCCATTTTCTTTTGAATTATATCATTCTTTCCATAAATGAAGGAAATCGAGATGCTTCGAAAAGTTCAAATTATTTAATAAATTATCCAGAAAAGGTATGATTAAGTAAGTAAACAATACATATTATTATAATTTTTTTACAGATGGCTCTGGAGGATGATGCAGTCTTGAAAGTCCTGTCGATTTTAAAACCTTACCGATTGCAGGTTGCTGTTGCTTTGTTTTTGATGCTTGTTGAGCTGGCTGTCGAGCTTTTGCAGCCCTTATTGATCGCCAAAATTATTGATAATGGGATATTGAAAAAAGATCTTGAGGTGGTCATGGTGTGGGGAGGAGTCATGGTTGGCATATCGCTTTGCGCGTTTGCAGCCGGTGTAATCAATTCCTTCTATGCTTCGCATGTCAGTCAAAACTACGGATATGATCTCAGGAAGCATTTGTTTACGAAAATTCAAGCGTTCTCATTTGCGAATTTCAACCGGTTTCCTACTACGTCTCTGATCACAAGAATGACCAATGATGTGACCCAGATGCAAAACACGGTGTTTATGAGTTTGCGGGTCATGCTGAGAGCTCCCTTAATGATCATAGGCGGACTCGTCATGTCATTTGTCGTAGACGCGAAATTGGCCATTTTCATAGCAGTGGCTATTCCAATTTTATTTGTATTTTTAATGTGGGTCTTGAAAAAAGGAGGCGTATTGTTCAAGTCTGTTCAAGAAAACCTGGATAAAGTGAATGGCGTCATACGGGAAAACCTTTCAGGTATCCGCATCATTAAAGCTTTCTTAAGAAGCAGGCATGAAGTCAAACGGTTTACCGAAGCCAACAGCAAGCTTAAGAATAATACAGCATTCGCATTGAGGCTGATGGAGTCTACGAATCCGATCCTGCTTCTCGTTATGAATATCGCCATCTTATGTATCCTTTGGTTTGGCAGTGTTCAAGTCAATACGGGAGATGCAAAGGTCGGTGATCTAGTAGCCATCATCAACTACAGCACACGAATCACGTCAACTTTTTCTATTTTTTCGTGGATCATCATGGCTTTTTCAAGAGCAAAGGCATCAGGAAACAGGATTTCTGATGTGCTCAATACCGAGGTGGATCTCGTTAACCATGAAGATTCAGAAATAATCCGTCCTGATTTCAAAGGTGAAATTGAGTTTCAGAAAGTATCCTTTCATTATCCTGGGACGGAAAAACAAGTCCTGGAGCACATTTCATTTAAAGCTGAACCAGGACAGACTGTAGCAGTCATGGGAGCGACAGGGTCCGGAAAGTCGTCGCTGTTTCAGCTGATTCCCCGACTTTATGATGTAGATGAGGGAAAGATTCTGATTGATGGAATGGATATATCACGCATAAAGCTCGAGCATCTAAGAAGTGCGATCGGCCTTGTTCCTCAGGAAGCCCTTCTTTTCACAGGAACCGTAAAGGAGAATATAGCGTGGGGAAAAGAAAACGCCACCGAGGAAGAGATTAGGGCAGCTGCTGAGAATTCCCAGATTGCTGAAACCATAGCGTCTCTGCCAAAACAATATGAAACCAAACTCGGGCAAAAAGGGGTCAATTTATCTGGGGGACAAAAACAGCGTCTTTCCATTGCACGGGCTTTAGTCAGAAAGCCGAAGATTCTGCTGCTTGATGACTGTACAAGTGCTCTTGATTTGAAAACAGAAGGAAAACTCCTCGGTGCACTGAGGAGTTTTCCTTCTACGATCCTGATTATCACCCAAAAGATTGCTACAGCAATGGAAGCGGATAAAATCCTGCTGATTGAAAACGGCAAGCTGCTGATGGAAGGAAAACATGAGGACCTGCTGCTGCGCTCCAGCCTGTATCAGCAAATCTTCGAATCTCAGTTTGGAGAGGAGTCGTTAAAGCATGCTCAAGGGTTTGAATGAACCGTTCCGGCATAAAAGGGCTGTCGTTCAAGAGGTGATGGCGAAGGAAGCCGTACCGAGAAGAAAAAAAGAGAAAGCAAAGGATTGGCGAAGAACACTTCAGCAGATCTGGAGATATCTGGCACGTGAGAAGGGTCGCTTATGGCTCGTCCTCTTCATGGTTGTCCTAAGTTCAATTCTCGGTCTACTTGGCCCTTTTTTGATCGGAAAGGCCATTGACCATTATATTATTACAAAAGAAAACAGCGGCCTTTTAAGGCTTCTTGCCGGTTTACTGGCTATTTATATCCTGAACTCCGGAGCGCTATGGCTTCAGAACTACTGGATGATCGGAATTGCACAGAATACGGTCTTCTCGATGAGGACTCAGCTGTTTCGCCATCTTCACAAATTGCCGATCCCATTCTTCGATCAGCGCCAGTATGGAGAAATCATGAGCCGGGTCATCAATGATATTGAGAATGTAAGCTCCACACTTAACTCTTCGGTCATCCAGATTTTCTCCAGTGTACTGACTCTGTTAGGAACAATTGGATTCATGCTTTGGCTGAGCCCGCTCCTAACTGCGATCACCCTTGTGATTGTGCCGGTTATGTTCCTTGGTATGCGGTGGATCACAAGCCGTACAGGCCGATTATTTAAGGAACAGCAGAGAAACCTTGGGGAACTGAACGGTTATATCGAGGAAACCGTTTCAGGACAGCGGATCGTAAAAGCTTTCTCTCAGGAAGATCGTGTGATTGCTGAGCTTTTGGCGAAAAATGATAAGTTAAAGGAATCAGGGTTTTGGGCACAAACGTATTCAGGTTTCATTCCCAAACTGATGAATGTTTTGAATAACGTCAGCTTTGCTTTAATTGCCGGGGCAGGTGGCGTTTTAGCTTTAAAAGGGATGGTCACGATCGGGACCATCGTAATCTTTGCCGAATACTCGAGGCAGTTTACCCGCCCGCTGAATGATCTTTCCAACCAGTTTAATACGCTCTTATCAGCTGTTGCAGGAGCGGAGCGGGTGTTTGAAGTGCTGGATGAGGAAGAAGAGACGAAAGATGAAGAAGGAAACGAAGATCTGGATGGTGTTCATGGAGAGATTGAATTTAAGGATGTCTCCTTCTCCTATGAAGAAGGAGGCAATACCGTCAATGATATTTCATTTCATGCCTCACCAGGTGAAACGGTCGCCTTGGTCGGTCCGACGGGAGCGGGGAAAACGACGATCATCAATCTTTTGTCCCGTTTTTATGATGCGAACAGCGGAAGCATTCTCGTGGACGGGCGCGAAATCACGGGGATTAAGCGCAAGGCACTTCGGGAGCATATGGGATTTGTGCTGCAGGATCCGTTCCTCTTTGAAGGGACCATTATGGAAAACATCCGTTACGGAAGGTTGGATGCTTCAGATGAGGAAGTCAGGGAAGCAGCAAAGGAGGCGAATGCCCACTCCTTTATTACAAAACTTGCTAATGGGTACGAGACCATGGTTGAACAGGATGGCAGCGGCATCAGCCAGGGGCAGAAGCAGCTGTTAAGCATCGCAAGAGCCATCCTGTCCAATCCTGTCATCCTCGTTTTGGATGAAGCGACGAGCAGCATTGATACCATCACAGAGATGAAAATTCAGGAAGCCTTGCAGCGGCTGATGGAATGCAAGACGAGCTTTATTATCGCCCACAGGCTGAACACCATTCAAAAGGCCGATCAGATCCTCGTGTTAAAAGAAGGAGGAATACTTGAAAGAGGCTCTCACGATGAACTTCTGAAGCAAGAAGGCTTTTACTCCGAGCTTTACCACAGCCAGCTCCAAAGGGAGATCGGCTAGGAAGTTACCATTCAGGTGCCTGGCACTGTAATCCAGTGCCAGGCACCTGTTTATAGTTGTTCGATGCAGGGAATAGAATCGTACTGTTATAAAGTACGGCCAAGGCTGATGGAGTCATTTAGGAGGACACGATATGGAGGCTGATATTGCTGCTTTGGTAAAGACGGAAATGTTCATAGACGGAGAATGGTTAGAGGCGGCAAAGGGAGAACGTCATCCTGTGAGAAACCCAGCGACCGGGGAGCTCATCGCAAGTGTCGCTTTTGGCGGTGAAAGAGACGCAGAGCGTGCGGTTAATGCCGCTGAAAGAGCTTTTCCTCATTGGGCAGCAGAAACAGCGGAAATACGTGCTGACTACTTGAGAACCACCTATAACTTAATTATAGAAGATGCGGACCGGCTGGCAAAAATCCTAACGATGGAAGAAGGGAAGCCGCTTGCCGAGGCGAAACGGGAAGTCCTCTGGGGTGCTGAGTATGTCCTCTGGTATGCTGGGGAAGCAAAGCGAATTTATGGTGAGATCCTTCCTTCTTCTGAACAAAACCAGCGACTTCTTGTTCAGCGGCATCCGGTCGGCATTGTGGCGGCCATTACACCATGGAATTTTCCCTTCTCCATGATTACAAGGAAACTGGCTCCTGCCCTGGCAGCAGGGTGCACGGTGGTTATTAAGCCGTCCCCTGAAACACCGCTGTCGGCCATTGCTCTTTTTGAAATCTTTGAAAAGGCTGGTCTGCCGCATGGTGCAGCCAATCTGGTCATCGGAAATGCAAAGGAAATCAGTGGAGTCTTTGTGAACCATGATAAGGTCAGAAAGATCAGTTTTACAGGATCCGCTCAGATCGGAAAGCAATTCATGGAACAAGCTGCAAAAAAACTGAAGAAGGTTTCTCTCGAGCTTGGGGGACATGCCCCTTTTATCGTATTTGATGATGCAGACATTGATCTTGCGGTTGATGGTTTAATACGAAATAAGTTTCAAAACAATGGTCAGACCTGCACGTGTGCTAACCGTGTATTTGTCCAAAAAACTGTGCTTGACCGATTTACGGTTGTGTTAACTGAAAAAATAAAAGAACTGAAAATCGGAAATGGATTAGAGCAGGGTGTAGAGATCGGGCCGCTCATCCATAGAGCGGCGCTCTCACAGGTACAGATCCAAGTCGAAGATGCCGTACATAAAGGAGCCGAAATTATAGCAGGAGGCAACCCACTTAGGAACGGCGTATACAAAAAAGGGAATTTCTTTGAACCGACAATCCTGTGTGATGTCACACAAGAGATGAAAATCTTCCAGGAAGAAACATTCGGGCCTGTTATTCCCCTCATCCCCTTTGAGACAGAAGACGAAGCTGTCGAACAGGCGAACGAGACGGTCTACGGTTTGGCTGCTTATGTATATACGAAAAATCTTGGAAGGACTATCAGGGTTTCAGATCGACTGGAATTTGGGATGATCGGCATTAACGGAACAAAAGTCGGGTATGTGCAGGCACCGTTTGGCGGTATGAAAGAAAGCGGGATGGGCCGCGAGGGCGGGAAGTACGGTATGGATGAATTTCTGGAGTATAAACTGCTCAATTTTAATTATTAGAAGGTGCCAGGCACGGCAGTGTCAGGCACCTTTTTGGTGTTGACTTTTATTTGGAAAGAAACTATAGTAACCTTGTAGGTTCATATGTTTAAGTTTTTAAACATATGATCATGACAATGGAAAAGGGGTATGTATCATGAAAGAAGCATCAGCAGCAGAAGTTAATCAAATTCTGCAGAATCAAAAATTTTATTTTGCATCCCAGGAAACAAAAAGCATAGAATTCCGTTTGGAACAGCTGAAAAAGCTGAAAGCCGGAGTAAAGATGCATGAACAGAAGATTGTCATGGCTCTTGCACTTGACTTAAATAAATCGGAACTTGAATCATATTCCACAGAAATTGGAATTTTATATAAAGAAATTAATTTTACGATGAAGCGCCTAAGAAAATGGGCGAAGCCGAAAAAAGTACGGACCGCTTTAACACATGCAGGATCAAAAGGTTATATCCTGCCGGAGCCTTATGGTGCGGTGCTGATCATTGCTCCTTGGAACTATCCGTTTCAGCTTGCATTATCTCCGCTTGTCGGTGCGATTGCTGCAGGAAATACGGCTGTTATCAAGCCTTCAGAGCTGACACCGAATGTGTCTGCGCTGATTGCAGATATTTTGCAGGAGCTATATCCATCGTCTTATATCGCAGTGGCAGAAGGTGGAGTATCAACGAGTCAAGCTCTTCTAGATCAGCCATTTGATTACATTTTTTTCACGGGCAGTGTACGGGTTGGAAAAGTTGTCATGGAGGCTGCTTCCAAAAAATTAACTCCCGTCACGCTTGAACTTGGCGGGAAAAGTCCTACGATCGTACATGAAGATGCCAACATCAGGCTTGCGGCGAAACGAATCGTTTTCGGTAAATTTATGAACGCCGGGCAAACGTGTATTGCTCCAGACTATTTGCTTGTCCATACGAATGTAAAAGCTGCACTTATTGAGGCAATGAAGGTGACGATTAAAGAATTTTACGGAGAGCAGCCGATTGAAAACAGCTCTTACTCAAAAATAGTAAATGGTCACCACTATAACAGACTAACGGGTTACTTGAACGACGGAACGATAATTTTCGGCGGAGAAAAATCGGATGACAAAAACAGAATTGCGCCCACCTTGCTTGATGAGGTAAGCCCTGATTCTCCTGTTATGACAGAGGAAATCTTTGGCCCGATTTTTCCGGTTATGGAATATACTTCATTGAATGAGGCGATTACGTTCATCAACTCACGCCCGAAGCCGCTTGCTCTCTATTTGTTTACACAAGACAAGGAAACGGAGCACCAGATTACGGGGCGTGTTTCTTTCGGTGGAGGCTGCATAAATGATGCTCTCATGCATATCGCCACGCCTTACCTTCCGTTCGGCGGTGTTGGAGAAAGCGGGATGGGGAACTACCACGGAAAATACAGCTTTGAAACGTTCTCTCATTCTAAAAGCGTGCTGAAGCAAACAAACCGGTTTGATTTCTCCTTCCGATATCCTTCTGCAAAGAACGGGTTAAAGTTAGTTAAGAAGCTATTAAAATAAGTGGAAGCCGGCATTCTTGAATGCCGGCTTTTTTCGTATAAATCAAAAGAACGTTTTCACTTCTGTTTCTGTATGTTTGCAGTTGGTGCACGTATATTCGAGTTCGAGAGCATCTTCACGAACAATGTGCATCGTTTCCTGATTGCAATGGCTGCAGTGCCTCTTCATTTTTGTTTCTTCCATCCTGAACACATCCTTCCGTTGATATCGTTAAAAATAGTATTCCTCTAACCTTAATTTGTAAAACAAACATAAAACATTGACTTCGGCATCTAAAGACCTAGACTAAGAAGGGAAGTAAATCTTAGGGAATAGGCCATCTTAAGACATAAGACAGAGAATGGCAGGAGCAGGTGATGAAGTGATTGATAGACAAAACAGACTGCTTTCTTTTTTATTAAAAAGCGGGGGAAGCGTGTCAGTAGATGATATTGCCTCCGAACTGGATTGTTCTGAAAAAACAATCCGGAATGACTGTAAGGTTATTGACCAATGGCTGAAGCAGGCATCAGACGTCCGCTTGATAAGAAGACGCGGAGTAGGTGTTTATCTCGAGGGTACAGCCTCTGCAATCTCAAATTTAATGGATATCTCTAAAAAAGAGCAGGCAGCAGACACCGTAATGGCTGACAGAATTAGAAGAATGAGCATCGTGCGCCAGCTCCTTTTAAAAAATAAAGATACGACGCTTCAGGAGCTGGCTGAAAAGTATTACGTCAGCAAAACGGTTGTGAGGCATGATATCAAGCAGATGGAGGATTGGCTTAAGTCGTTCAATCTGGAAATTCAGCTTAAACAAAAGGTTGGTTTGAGGGTGGACGGCAACGAAAAAAACAGGCGTGATGCTTTATCCAGATTGACCGGTATGCTGATTCATGCGGCAGAAGAAGAAAAAAACTTCGTGAACCGGATCTTTGCTCCTCATGAGATTGATTTCGTTAGAAGCAGCCTTAAGAAATTAGAACAGCAGCTTTGCTATTCGTTCACAGATAGTGCGCTTGAAAACTTGATTACTCATATTCTGATTTCAATTAAAAGGGTGAAGACGGGCAGTAAAATTACGATTTCTCCGGATGAGGAGGAGCGGATTAAACAAACGAAAGAATACCCGGCTGTTGGAGCTTTTTTAAAGGATATTGAAAAGGTCATGGCCGTTAAACTCCCTCAGGAGGAAGCCGTCTATATCACGATCCGGGTTCTTGGCACAAAAGTTTATTATCACGCGAAGGACAGGGGAAAACTGGAGAAAGAACTGGCTGGATTTGATGCTGCTGTACTGGAGTTTTCAAAGAAGCTGATCGAGGCCGTTTCTGAGATTACGGATATTGATTTTACGAATGATGAGCTTTTGCTTGCCGGATTGGCAGGCCATCTGCAGACCACGTTCCATCGACTGGATTACGCCTTGCCGTTTTCCAATCCTATGGCAGATGAGATCAAGAAAATGTACATGACGATGTTTGAGATGATTTATTATGCGTTGCCGGTTGTTGAACAAAAGCTGAAAAAATCGCTCCCTGAGGAAGAGATCGCTTATTTGACGCTTCATTTTCAAGCCTCAGTAGAACGGTTCAAGAAAAAAAGCGCTCGTCATCTGAAGGTGCTCGTCATATGTACGATGGGAATCGGCATGTCCCAGCTCATCGTGACCAAACTTGAGCGGAAGCTCCATTCCATTGAGATCGCAGGAACAGCGTCGGTCAGTGAAGCACCTGTTGAAATTAAAGAGAAGAAGCCGGATTTAGTGATCAGCACGGTCCCTTTCTCTTATCAGGATGTGCCAGTGATAGTCGTGTCTCCTCTTATGACCGAAGAGGAGGAGAAAGAAATTGAACATTGGATTCAAAACGGCTCGCAAATCGATACGCATAGCCGCTATCCGATCTTTAAAAAGCTGCTGCATTCAGAGCTGATATCGGTTCATTCCGGTGAGGCAGCCCCTGCAGATATTTTAAAATCAATGGTTCATCAAATGGAGGACCTCGGATTCGTAAGAGACAGCTACAATGAAAGCGTCCTGAAACGAGAAGAACAATCGTCAACGGCTGTGGGAGGCGGTGTGGCGATCCCTCATGGAAACCCGAATCTAGTGAAAGAAGCAGTCATTGGGATGTCGGTTTTTAGAAATCCCGTTAAGTGGGGAAAAGAAAGAGTATCAATCGTATTTTTGCTGGCCATGAGCAATGAAAAAAGATACCTCTTGAAAGACCTTTTCAAGGAGATATCTCATTTGACGGAGAACCCTGCGTTTATTCAAGAAGTGGCCGCGCAAGAATCAGCAGAAGGAATATACGATTTGTTTTAATAGGCAGCTTTCTAGCTGTCTTTTTTTATCAAAATGATCGGTCTCGCATGTAATAGTCGATGACAAGCGGGTCAGGGCCGCCCATCGCTTCGGGAAGATGGTTCAAATCAAAGAAGCGAACATCCTGTACTTCAATCCCGTCAATTACGGTACTACCTTCATAGTCTGTACAGATATAAGCAGCGACAACGTTATATACCTCGTCTCCATGAGGATATTGATAATAAAACTCTTCACCGGAAAACACGTGAAGCAGTTCAAGGCTGCAGGCCGAATATCCTGTTTCTTCAAAGAGCTCTCTTTTCGCCGCATCCTCAAGGGTCTCTCCAGGTTCTAATGAGCCGCCCGGCAAGCCCCATAAACCGTTATCTTTCCGATGCTGAAGCAGCAGCTGTCCCTCAGCATTCAATAAAAGTACACAAGCACCTGTCATAACTATCGGCCGGCTTCCAATCAATTTCCGCAAGTCCATAATATATCCCATGATTTCAGTCCTTTAAAAAGTATTGAGAAAATTTACCGATTCATTACATTCGGCTAAATCATTCGAATTCCTGCAGCAATCATAATTGAAAACGCTTTTATATAATTCGTTTTTGCCGGAACTTACGGTAAATAAAAAATATATTTCCCGTATTTACTGAGCTACAATTGGTTCATAGATATGACAGACTAATGAACAGCGGAGGTACGGAAAATGAAGTTATTAGGAATTACTTCGTGTCCTAATGGGATTGCTCATACGTATATGGCGGCCGAAAGTTTGCGTAAGGGAGCCGAAGCGTTAGGAGTTGAAATAAAGGTAGAAACCCAAGGGTCCATCGGGGTGGAAAATGAATTCACTCCAGAAGAGATCCAGCAGGCGGACGGTATTATTATTGCTGCAGATAAAGCGGTGGATAAGAGCCGGTTTGTTGGAAAAAAAGTACTCGTCACAGGTGTACAGGATGGAATTCATAAAGCACAGGAACTTATCAAACGTTTTGAAACTGGAGATGTGCCGGAGTATAAGGGTGACATGAAGTCCATCAATGAAGTGAAGCAGGAACGTAAAGATAAGCAGAATCCATTTTACCGCCACTTGATGAACGGTGTTTCCTATATGATTCCGTTTGTTGCGGTCGGCGGGCTGCTGATCGCTTTGTCCTTGGCAATCGGAGGACATCCGACGGACAGCGGACTCCAGATTCCGAAAGATTCGGTCTGGAAGCAGATCATGGATGTCGGTTCCGCGGGCTTTACGTTTATGGTGCCGATTCTCGCTGGTTTCATCGCCATGAGTATTGCGGACCGCCCGGGGCTTGCTCCAGGGATGATCGGCGGTTATATCGCAGCTAACGGAAGCTTTTATGGAAGTGAAGCAGGTGCAGGATTCCTTGGAGGCATCTTGGCTGGTTTTGTTGCCGGTTATGTTGCGAAGTGGATCAAGTCCTGGAAGGTTCCGAGGGTCATCCAGCCAATTATGCCAATTCTGGTTATTCCTTTACTTGCTTCACTTGTTGTTGCCAGCTTGTTTATTTTTATAGTAGGTGCACCGATTGCCAGCCTGATGGATTGGCTCACCGCCTTCCTTAATGGCATGCAGGGCGCTTCAAGCATTATCCTCGCACTGATTCTAGGTGCCATGATTTCCTTTGATATGGGCGGCCCGGTGAATAAAGTAGCGTTCCTTTTTGGAGCGAGTATGATCGGACAAGGAAATGTTCATATCATGGGTTCAATTGCGGCAGCGATTTGTGTTCCGCCGCTTGGAATGGGTCTTGCTACATTGCTCAATAAGAAAAAATACGAAAAAGCGGAACAGGAAGCCGGGAAAGCAGCATTGGCAATGGGTCTCGTCGGAATTACAGAAGGTGCTATCCCGTTTGCGGCAAAAGATCCGCTGCGTGTTATTCCAAGTATTATGGCAGGGTCGATGGTCGCTTCTACGATCGCTATGCTCGGCCATGTCGGAAACAACGTACCTCATGGAGGACCGATTGTTGCGGTGCTAGGTGCGATCAGCCATCCGCTCATGTACCTTATCGGCATTATAGCGGGCGTTGCCGTAACAGCGTTCTTGGTTAATACATTAAAGAAAAACGTAGCTTAACAGGGAGTGACAAGCATGAAACTGACAGAGTTGATGAACAAAGACCTGGTTGATGTTGACTTGAAGGGTTCAACAAAAAATGAAGTGATCGACCATATGATTGAGAAGCTGGAACAGTCCGATGCTTTGAAATCCAAGCGTAAGTTTAAAAAAGCGATTGAAAAGCGGGAGAAGGAAGGAAGCACAGGCATTGGTTTTAAGGTGGCGATCCCTCATGGGAAATCAAATGCTGTCACCTCTCCAAGAGTTGCGTTTGGCCTGAGCCGGACTGGTGTAGACTGGAACAGCGTTGATGGAGAAAACGCCCAGTTGGTGTTCATGATTGCCGTGCCGGAAGAAAGTGCAGGAAACGAACATTTAAAAATTTTGCAGATGCTTTCTATCAAACTCATGGATGAAGTATTCAGAAACGAGTTATTGAATGTGCAATCTGTAGATGAAGCGTATCAATTATTAGAGCAGATCGGATAATCAAAAAGCCTGCAGATGTAATTTCGTCTGCAGGCTTTTTTCTTTTTATTAGGCTGTTTTCGTAAACTTTGTTGCTCTTAGGAGTGGTTGATTTCCGTTTCAGGATGCTCGCTTTCCGCGAGGGGTAATGTGAGCACTTTACGCCTGTGGGTCTCACCTGTCCCGCTGCTCCCGCAGGAGTCTCGCACCTTACACTCCATTCAACTTGTCAATGA
The DNA here is from genome assembly GCF_024494405.1 of Fictibacillus sp. WQ 8-8. NCBI lineage: Bacteria > Bacillati > Bacillota > Bacilli > Caryophanales > Fictibacillaceae > Fictibacillus > Fictibacillus sp. WQ 8-8. The sequence goes on along the minus strand of NZ_JAMXKG010000008.1, from coordinate 122,986 downwards.
AGGCTCTTTACAAATATGACCCAAAAACAACAATCTTTTAGAAAACAGCCTTTTATTAAAATAGTTATTGCATAATTCTGTCATCGCGGCTACACTTTTAGTAAAGGTTTATGAAAGCGTTTGCACAAAATTGCACAAACTGCTCAAAAGGAGGAGTCTATTTGAAAAAGGGATTTGGCATATTGATGTCATTGGTGCTGCTTTTAGGGACCGTATTGGTTCAGCTGCCTAAAACGGCTGATGCGAGCAGCTATCAAAAAGTGGTAGTAAGGGGAAGTTTGTCTCCATTGGATTGGGGTTCTGACAATAATCCGCTGACAATGCAGCAGGATGGGACATGGAAGAGCAATCCGATTCCGCTTACCGGAGGCAGCAAGCTTGAGTTTAAGTACGTAAGAGACGATCAGTGGATGGATGGCAGCAATCTGGAGTTTACGCCACCACAGACAGGAAGCTATGTTTTCGTCTTTCATCCGGACGATGAAAGAAAAGTAGATATAAATCTCTTAGAAGGCAAAGGGAAAGTAACACTGAACGTGACGGTTCCAAAATCCACACCCGACTGGGCGAATGTAACCGTTGGGACAAGCTTGAACGGTTATAACTATTCAGTAACCAGCCTGAAAAAGGCGGGAGATCAGAAATATAGCATCCAGCTAACAGGTGAACCCGGCCAATCCTTCTCCTATTATTACGCGCTCGGTGATGAAAAGTATAAAGAGGTAAAAAGTGAACCGCGTAAAGCAGTATTCACCGAAGCGGGCGAGCCGGTGAATGATGAAGTAGAGAAATGGAGCGGTGTGCCGGTTGCGAAGAGCGTAACGCATAACTTTAACTATAAGCCTTTCATTCCGAACCATAAAGAAAATGTAATGGTCAAGACGACAGTAGAGCATTACGGGCAGGTGAATAAAGGCGGAATCTACTTTACAACAGACGGTTCCACCCCTGAAGGGAAAAGGGGCATTGCAAAGAACGGAACTTTTGTCCCAATGTATGCTGTCTCGAAAACAAGTCTTGGAGATGGATTATATAAGTCTGTGCTTAGTGGAACCATTCCAAAACAAAAAGACAGCACAAGGATTAAATACAAGATCGATGTTTGGAATACAGACGGCGAAGGTTCGCAGTTTGCAGACACGAACAGCATTCTGTCTGCTGACGCTACCGAATTCGCCTATTATGTAGATGACTATAAATCTCCTGAATGGGCAAAAAATGCTTCCATCTATCATATTTTTGTAGACCGTTTTATGGATGGAAATCCGATGAACAATGAGCCTGTTGATCCTAACCTTTCCTATGATGAGCGGTTAAAAGGATGGATGGGCGGCGACCTTCAAGGTGTTAAGGATAAAATTGATTACATTAAGGATCTTGGTGTCAACACCATCTGGATTTCGCCGATCTACAAAGGGCCGTATTCACACGGCTATCATCCGGCAGACTTTATGAAGATTGATCCGCGTTTTGGAAACAACAAACTCATGAAGGAAATTATTAAAGAAGCACACAAAAAGGGTATGAAAGTGGTTTATGACCTTGTTACGAACCATACGTCCAACCAGCATCCGTTCTTCCAGGACGCCTTGAAAAATGGAACAAACAGCCCGTATTACAACTGGTACACCTTTACGAAATGGCCGACAGACTATAAAACGTTCTACGGTGTAACAGAACTTCCAGAACTGAACAACGACAATCCTGCAACTCGGAGCTATATGATGAATAAAGTCGTTCCTTTCTGGCTGAACGATCTTGGCTTCGACGGTTTCAGGCTCGATTATGCCAAGGGCCCAAGCTATAGCTTCTGGGTGGATTTCAGGCATACTGTGAAAAAACTTAAGCCGAACGCTTTTATTTATGGAGAAGTTTGGGACAGCCGTGAAAAGATCAACACTTACTCCGGCAAGCTTGACGGCGCTCTGGATTTCCCGATGCAGGGCGCATTGCTTGATGTGTTCGCAAAAGGGCAGTCGATGAATGAACTGAGTGATGCGATCCGCTTGAACCAAAAAACATACAACTCAGAATATGTGATGGGAACGTTCTTGGACAACCATGACATGCCGCGCTTTTTATTCGAGTCCGGCGGTGATGTGAACAAACTGAAACAGGCAGCTGCGGCGCAGTTTACACTTCCAGGAGCACCAATCATCTACTACGGAACTGAGGTTGGCTTATCACAAAGCAAGGATCATAACAAAGTTGACGAGTGGAAGGACCGCTATTTCCGAGAGATGATGCCATGGGATAAAGCGCATCAAAATGCTTCCTTAAAGCAGTATTATAAGAAACTAATTAAACTGAGAAACGATGAACCTGCGCTCCGTACAGGAGAGTATAAAGAGTGGTATTCTGATGATCAAGTCATCATTTATGAAAGAAGCAATAAGCATGACCGCTTCCTTGTTGTTCTGAACAACGGAAGTGAAGAAAAAGTAACACTGAAGAAATCATTTGATGATAAGAATGATCTCGTACTAAAGAATGTATGGAACAAAAAGGATGTTATCCGGCCTGGAAAGAAAGACGATTTGACCATTGTCTCTAAAGCAGGATCTGTTCAGATTTTTGAAGTAGTAAAAGATAAAAAGAGCACAAAGAAAAAGGCATCGTAACTAAGAGACCGTCTCCCTCATTGGGAGCGGTCTTTTTTTAATTTCAGAATAGGACAATTATCTCATTTTTTGGCAGGGTAAAGTAATTTTTTGTCGTAATTAATAGGTAACTAAACTTGTTGGGAGATAAACTGATGCTGATAGAAAAACTCCTTCTACATGTGCTGATTGTTTTGGCTCCAATCTTAAGCTACAGTTTCTTTTTTGAGAAAAAGCAGGTTTCAACATCCCCTTACCTCTTCGGAACCTTGCAAAGTATCTCTGCAACACTTTGTATTCTGTTTGCTTTTTACGAAGGAGACCTCTATTGGGATTTACGGTACGCCCCTCTGGTGCTTGCCTTTCTTTATGGAGGTAGAATAGCAGGCGGAATGGTTTTGGGTACAATTCTAATCGTCAGAGCTGCAATGGGCGGGGATGCAGTGGTGTTTGCATTGGCCGGAGTTGTATTAGCCACGGTTATCCCATTTTTGTTCAGCAAAAAATTCAGTGTCTATCATGCAGGTAAACGGGTGAAGGCAGCAATGTTAATGGGCGTCTGGCCTTCTTTTGTCCAAATTGCGATCCTCATTTCCTATACCTTTTTTTATGGAACAGCAGATGGGGATTTCATGACAACGATATCTCATGTTCTTTCGTTCGGCATCCTTCAGGTGATAGGAGTAGGAACAGCCTCTAAGCTGAATGAGCTGGTCATTGAACGTTCCTTGATGAAGCAGGAGATTGAGAAGGCAGAAAAGCTGAACACGATGGGAGAGCTTGCTGCCTCGATTGCTCATGAAGTGAGAAATCCTCTTACCGTTGTAAAGGGGTTCCTTCAGCTTATGCAACAGGATGATAAAGACAATAACCACCCGTATATTCCGCTCGTGTTAAGCGAATTAGGGCGTGCTGAAGTAATCATCAGCGACTATTTAAATTTTGCCAAACCAGAATTTAAAAAGCTGGAAGATTTCTCCTTGTCACAAGTCCTGTCCGATGTTGTTATGCTTCTCAATGCGCTGGCTCTCAAGCAAGGCGTAGAGCTGAAAAGCGATTTAAAGCCGTCACTTTTTTTGTTCACAGACCGAAATCAGCTGAAGCAGGCGTTCGTTAACATTATTAAAAATGCGATTGAAGCGACACCTTCCGGGGGGACAGTCACTGTCAGTCTTGCACTATCGGGAAATCAGGCATTGATTACCGTAGCGGATACAGGCAAAGGGATGACGGAAGAACAGCTTTCGAGAATCGGTACGCTGTTCTATACGACAAAAGATAAGGGAACAGGGCTGGGAACGACGGTGTCTGTTAGAATCATAGAATCTATGCAAGGCAAAGTTTCTTTCAAAAGCGAAGTCGGAAAGGGCACGGAAGTTACATTGCGGCTGCCGGCTGTGCAAAACGTTCAAATCAGCCTATAGCTCCCTATTTCTGTTACACTTCTCTTAAGAGAACTTATGGAATGGTGATAACATGTTGGACATTGTAAAAGTTTCGGTTCGAGGCCTTGTCGAATACGTATACAGAAGCGGAAGCATCGATTCGCGTTTCCGTACCGCCAGCACGCTGGCGGAAGGTACGAGAGCTCATCAAAAAATACAGCAGACATACGCAGAATCTGATCAGAAAGAAGTGTTTGTTCAGATCGAAATGGTCCAGGACAATCTTTCTTTTCTTATTGAAGGAAGATGCGACGGTCTGCTTTTTTCTGATGATGAGGTAACGATTGATGAAATAAAATCAACGTCTCGTGACTTGAATACCATTGAAGAGGATACCTATCCTGTCCATTGGGCACAGGCGAAGGTTTATGCCTGTATATATGCCTCGGACCACGGACTCAATGCCATACATGTCCAGCTGACATACGTGCAGGTGGAGACCCAGGAAAAGAAGCGGTTTAAAAAAGTATTTTTCCTTGATGAGCTCAAACTTTTTCTTGAGGAAACAGTAAAAGTATACGCACCTTATGCCCAGCTGCTGGTAAGCCACCGGAAAGAACGGGATTACAGTATCAAAGAGCTGCCGTTTCCATTTGACCGGTACCGTGAAGGGCAGAGGAAACTGGCAGGGGCGGTCTACACGACAATCGCCGAAGGTAAAAATCTGTTCGCCCAGGCACCGACAGGAATCGGTAAAACGATGTCGACCACATTTCCTGCAGTTAAAGCCATCGGTGAAGGCCTGATGCAGCGCTTCTTTTATTTGACGGCAAAGACGATCACAAGAGAGGCGGCTGAGGAAGCTTTTTTGCTCATGCAGGAAAAAGGCCTTCGCCTGCACACGGTCACCCTGACTGCCAAGGACAAAATGTGCCTGAAGGATAAGGCAGTCTGCCAAAAAGAGTACTGCGAGTTTGCTGATGGATATTATGATCGTGTAAACGGCGCCGTGCTGGAAATTTTGGCAAACGAAACGGTCATTCACCGCAGAACAATCCAGGAGTATGCGATCAAACACCGGCTTTGCCCGTTCGAGTTTTCCATTGACTTGGCGTATGGTGCCGATGCGGTCATTTGTGATTACAATTATGTATTTGATCCAAGGGTATCTTTAAAGCGTTTCTTTGAAGAGCAGAAAAAGCAAACCGCCTTGCTCGTGGATGAAGCCCACAATCTTGTCGACCGGGGCCGGGAAATGTATTCTGCTGAAATTTACAAGTCGGCTTTTCTGAACGTTTCGCGTGAATATAAAGGCAGCAATGCAGAGCTCCAAAGGGCGGCCAAAACCGTCAATGACTTCGGTCTTTCTATGAAAAAAAGATGCGGTGATGCGAGAAGCCTTGTGATGACCGACAAGCCGGAAGAACTGATAGAGCTTTTGGAAACCTTTATTGTTTCTGCAGAAAAAGAACTGCTGACCCAAAAAGAGGGAGAGGGTCAGCAGCTATTGCTCGATACGTACTTTGCCGCACAAAGCTTTATCCGTATCTCAAAGCTCTATGACCAGCGGTATGTCACATATGCGGAATATGAAAGAAGTGAAGTGAAGATTAAAATGTTTTGCCTCGATCCTTCTGTTCTGCTTCAACAAATGGGCAAAGGTTATCGTTCGAGTATCTTTTTTTCGGCCACCTTTACACCGATCGATTACTACAAGGATATGATCGGCTTTCGTGATGAAGATTACGCACTGGCCATTCCATCGCCATTTGAACGAGAACAGCTTCAAATCTATATCCAGCCGTTATCCACAAGATACCGTGACAGAGAAAAAACAAGAGAGCCGATCGCAGACATGATTTATCAGGTTGTGAGAGAAAATAAAGGAAACTTTCTTGTGTTTTTCCCTTCCTATCAATACATGAACGATGTGTACGAACAGTTTTTGAATGAGGATTTCCCTCTAAAATCAATGGTTCAGTCGACTGGAATGTCAGAAGAGGAGCGGGAACAGTTTTTAAACTCATTTCAGGCAGATACGCAGGAAACACTGATCGGTTTTGCGGTGATGGGCGGCATTTTTTCAGAAGGTGTGGACCTTGTCGGTGACAGGCTTAACGGTGTGATTGTAGTTGGGGTCGGGCTTCCTCAGCTCGGGCTGGAACGAAATATCATTAAGGATTATTTTTCATCCCGAGGGAAAAATGGCTATAATTACTCGTATGTATATCCTGGCATTAATAAGGTGCTGCAGGCTGGGGGCAGACTGATCCGCTCAGAAACCGACCGTGGGACGATCGTTCTTGTTGATGACCGGTTTTTAACCCGGCAGTATCAGGCGCTCCTTCCGTATGAATGGCAGGACTTTACGATTCTAAAACCAGAGAGGACGAACTGACGATGGGTCTTTTGAAAAAATTACAGATTAAAAAAGGCTATTCGGTGGCTGTACTGAACGCGCCAGAAGGTTTTAGCCTCCCGAAAGAAGAGTTTCCTGAAGGGGCAAGGCTTATTGACCGGCCTGAAGGAGAGCTGGATACGATTTTGCTTTTTGCAAAGGATTCAGGAGACCTTAAGCAATTTGCTGCTGATGCGACAAATCACTTGAAGGATGACGGCTTACTCTGGGTAGCCTATCCGAAGAAAAGTTCCAAAATTAAAAGCGATATCAGCCGTGATCAAGGCTGGGATGTGCTAAAGGAAAAAGGTTATGAAGGTGTATCACTTGTCTCTGTTGATGAGAAGTGGTCCGTATTCAGGTTCAGGGAACGAAAATACATTAAGAGCTTAAATAAATAAAAGCTTCAGCATAGCGGATATTCCGCCGTGCTGAAGCTTTTTTGTTATTTCGCATTCAGTTTCCTTTCGCTCAGGTAGCGGTAAATCGGCAGCTCGTCGCCAACATCTGTCGGGATGAAGTTAAAGGTGACATAGCTGTCGACGGATTCAGGTTCCAGTGCAAGCGCAATAAAGTTTGCGTTTGGCTGTCCCATGCTGAAGACATAGCTTCCGGCAGGGAAGGAGCGGACGGTTTCCTTCACATCTGTCGTTACTTCATTCGTATAATGCCCGTTTTCTAAAGTGGTGGAAACTTTTTTACCGGTTACTTTGTATCGTTCCACAGATTTGGAGACAGGTCCTTGCAGCTTCTGAACGTTAACTCCGAGTGTTTCCAGCTTGCGTGCAATGCTGTGGTAAGCCGGAGGCATGATGTAAGCCGTCGGCCTTTCTCTTTCAAGTGTAGGATAAGCATCCGTAGAATCTTCCCATACGATCGGAATGTTTGCTTTTTTTGCTTGAGCAAGATCTACCACTTCAAGCTGCTGATCAGGAACCCTTTTGTTCTCACTTTTTATTACGATCGTATCTTTATCATTGGCTTCCTTGCCCTTGTTGATCACATCCTGGCGTGCGTTCTTGACCGCGGTTTTTATTTTATTGGCATCGGCAGCGGTGGTTTTTATAAAGTTCTCCTGTGCGGTTGCCTGTGCATAGACCCGACGGTTAAAATCAGCACGGCCAATATTGATGCCACGGGTCTCAATCAGATAGGTGAGCGTGTTCTTTAAACCAAGAGCGTTTCTGCCGATGCGGGTTTCTGTGCTTCCTTCGGTTGCTACAAGCTGGCCGTCATCATCCGTATCAAGGGTGTAATAGTCATGATGAGACAATTTCCTTTGATCGAGCACCTGTTTGACCTTGTTAAGAACTAAGTTGTCGGATGTTTTTCTCAGCTGCTTCGGTATATTCAAGTTTTTTGCTGAGGATATCAGCAGGTCATAAGACGAAACAGAGCCCTGCTCTCCAAATTTTTTGAACAGAGGTGAGTTTACTGTATACTCATGGGCATCCAGGACAACATCAGGCTTATATTCGTTGACCGCTTTATGTACCGCTTGTACTTCTGGATATTCTACTTTCATATAATCACGGTTTGCGTCAAGATTAGTGGCAATCTGCCGTTTGAAATAGTAGGAGCCATCCGGGTTAACACGAGGTACGATTGCTACATTTACTTTGTCCAGAACATTCCCCATCTTGCCTTGGGCAAGCTTCTGAGCGGTGACGAGAACTGATTCACCGGCTGCGGGTTCGTTTCCGTGAATTTGTCCTTGAATCCAGATTAGCGGTTTCTTTTTGTTGTTTTTTATTTTGTCAGGATTTTCTTTGCTGAAGAGCAGGATAGGCAGATCACGCCCCTCCAGGGATTTGCCGATGCTTTTTAACGTCACAAGCTTATTTTTGTGGTCGAGCTTCTTAATAAAGGCGAGCATTTCTTCCTGGGAAGTAAAGGGGAGTCGTCCCTTTTCAAAGGCAGGAGTTGAGAAGTGTTCAGCTGGCTTTGGAAAGAGATACGAGATGCTGCTGGGCTGAACATAGCTTGGGCCGTATCCGTAATAAGGCGTGAATTTCTCTGTTTCATCAGCAGCTGCCGCTTTTGGCAGAGCGTCTGAAGAGGAATAGAGCCCAGCTGCAAGCGTCATAGCCAGGAAAAAAGAGGTGGAACGAAGAACATTTTTCATAATAACCTCCTGTAATTAATTATTTGATTATTCAATAAATAACATACATAAAAGCGTGAATGATAATGATTCGTGCTTCTGAAATGGAAAACAGGAGATATCTACCAATTCAGCAGATGGAAATTGCGCATAGCTGAGTGGTTGGACCTATGACTTGTCACATGCAACGGTGCCAGGCACCGCAATTACACAAGTATGTAACGGCGGTGCCTGGCACCAACAAAAAAACTATTGTAAATATTTTTGAATTCTTTCTTGGAGGCGCTGTTTGTCATATGTGCTGTATTGGACAGCGATGTTGCGGATCGGGTCACCTGCGTAGAAGCGTTCATACAGCTCATGTCTTGAACCGAGCGGGCTACCAACGAGATCCCATGCCAGCTTGAAGAGTTTCGTTTTCTTCTCAGCATCCACAGTGGCTCCTACTAAATATTTTTGCAGCAGGGAAGAGAGGGGACCCTGAAAATCCTGAAGGCTCGAAGGCAACTGGATGAATCCTCCGGCTCCGATGAGCTGCAGAATCTCAAGGGCACGGGGATAGTATATGGGCCCGAGGTTTCTGGCGGTTTGGATATAGGTGAAGTTAGGGACGAACGTATTGTATGGATTTAAGCTTCCTTCTCTTTCTGAAGCGATAACTAATGCCCGAATGGTTTCTACCTGCATGATGAGCCCTCCGAGTTTCTCTTGGACATGCAGATAGCCGTCCGCTCCGATTGCCTCCGCGATTTCAAAACCTATAGCAGTAACAAACTCCAGCTTGTTTAATAGACGGACGATCGCCTGATGATAGGCCAGGCTGTTTGAAACGGGATCTGTATTAATCTTTGCGATGGCTTCAGGATTATCATAGAGCAGCACGCGCTCCCACGGTACAAACACGTTGTCAAAAAGCAGCAGGGCATCCATTTCGTCGTAACTTGCACTTAGCGGCGCATCTGCCTTGTTGAGCGGAGTGGCCGCATAGGATTCACGGCAGACCAGGTGCAGACCTGGGGAATGGGCGGCTACGATCAGCATATGGGCCAAAGGTTTATGCTCTTCTTTTAGATGTCCGACCGGATAAACAATGATGTCATTAGAATAAGGGGAGGCTGTACCAATCATTTTGGCACCGCTTAAAAAAACACCGTCGCTTGTCTTTTTAGTGATCCGAAGCAAGCCAAGATCTTCTATATTTTTGAGCTGTGAATCCGACCGGTTAATCTGCGGATCCCTCTGTACCAAACTTAAGAAAAGATGGCGGTCTCTTGCTTCTTCATAATAAGAACGGATCTTATCAGGGAAGGCTTTATTAAGCGCTCTGTAATCTTCCCTGGAAGCATACCAGCCTGTTAATCTCGATCGTGCATAATCGGACAGCCGGCTCATTACACCATCTGTAGATTGGCTCCATATTTCAAATGCGGTTCTCCGCTTTAGCAGGTCCTCATAGGATTCAGGGACATAGAAGGCCGAATGAACGTATTCCATTGTTTTAGGGCTTAAATAGCCCACCTTGTCCCTGAGCTTGGGATCACCGAACATGGCAAACAGTTCAGAAATGGCAGCCAGCGTCCCCGTGAAATTTTCGTCCTTTGTGATATCGATCTTTTTGCCGTCCAGCCATACGTTCCGGCCATCCTGCAAACTTTTAATGAACGGGTCTTTTTGCAAAGCATGATACTCTCCTTTGTGTTTAATAGGTTCAGCTTTTTATAAAGGGGAAACAATTCCTCCTCCCAGAGGCGGGGTATAGACATGGAATGTAACAACGGGAGAATCGGTAGGGTTGTACATCATATGAAAGGTGTCTCCTTCAATTGTAAAAAAATCCCCTTCTGAAATTTCCTCTAAGCCTTTATAAACAGGCTCAGCATCAGCGGATTCAAATGTGTATAAAAAATTGATCAAGCTGCCTTCTACAGCTAAGATGCATCCTTGTGATGTTCCATAATCATGGATGAGTGTTCTGGCCATGCTTGGCAGCATCAAAACAATAACTTCTACATGCTCGGACCTGTAGATCACGTTCCGGCCATATTCTAAATTCTTGGGTTCAGTAACAAAATCTGAGATCTTTTCGATCGTAACCTGCAGGGATTGCACCACTTGTACGAGGTGAATAACTCCATCATGTATACGGCTTTATCATTCCTATTAACCTTATGAATATCGTTAACTTTATAAAATATAGTATTAATAAAAGATAGAGATGTTCCGGCTGGAGAGCAAAATGGACAACATCCTATTCTTTATGCAGCTCCTATGGTTATTCTTTTTATGGCATGGTATAATCCTCAGAAAAGTTTCAGTAAGAGAAACGGCAAAAGAGGAGTTTTTGAACATGAAAGTGGCATATTTAGGACCTCATGGCACATTTTCAGAGGAAGCGGCTCACCGGTATTTTAGTGGACAAGAAATCGAATGGCATATGTGCGATTCAGTTCCTGAAGTGCTCGAAGCGGTGGGTGAGGGAATGGCTGATAAGGGGATTGCCCCAATTGAAAATGCAATTGAAGGAACCATTACGATGACTGTCGACAGCCTTCTTGTGCATGACCTTTATATCGATGGAGAAGCCATACTGCCAGTATCGCTTCATCTTCTCGCTGCTTCCGAGACACGCCTGGAAGACATTAAAGAGGTATGGTCGATTCCTCCGGCTCTTGCTCAGTGCAGGCAGTATCTCAGGGGATTAAAAGTAAAGAGCCGCCATTTTGACAGTACGGCTTCTGCTGCCGAGGCTATCAGGAATACCGATCGCCGCGATGTTGCTGCTGTAGCGTCCGAGTATGCGGGTAATCTGTTTGGCTTACAGCCGGTTAAGCGTAATATTGAGGAAAGCTTTGAGAACCAGACCAGGTTCGTTATCGTTTCAAAGGATAAAACACCCTCAGAAAACGCTCGAAAAACGATGCTGCAAGTCATACCGAGCGATGAATATACAGGGGTGCTTTCTGCGATCCTCAATGTTTTTTCGGCTTTGAATATTAACTTGACCTGGATCGAATCACGCCCAACAAAAAAGAAGCTGGGAACCTATCAATTTTTCCTTGAAGCGGGGCTGGGTGCTGTCCACCCGTCCATCGAAAAAGCGATTGCCGTCCTGCAGACCTATGGCCACGAAGTGAACGTATTAGGGAGTTTTACCGCAACAAAACTGGACTAAAAACGGAAACCACTTTGAGACAAGGGGGATTTCATGAAGGTTCATATTGTGAATGGAGATATAACTGGAAACAAGCTTCAAGATCTCGATGGAGAAGTGATTGTCTGGCGGGAGATGTATGATTTGGGTCCGGCAGCAGCAGATATGGATAGAAAAAGGATCAAGTCCAGAGCTGAATTCTTTGAGAAAAAGATGGGGATCCCGTCTGAGATCTTTCTTAAGAACTGCACGCTGCAGGAAAACCGGCTCCGTGCTCTGCCTAAGGACGCTGAGATTACACTTTGGTTTGAACATGACCGATACGACCAAACCATGCTTCTGTACTTGCTGAAATCTTTAGGGTCACATGAATTTAACAACCTGAATATGGTGACAGCCGATTCCTATCCGGGAATTGAGCCGTTCTTTGGGCTTGGCCAGCTTTCCGAATTACAGCTTATCGGCCTTTTAGAGCATCGGATTTCTATTAGGCGGGAGCAGGTTATGGAAGGAGCTGCAGGATGGAACGCCTATGCATCACCAAATCCCCGTGATCTTGAAGAGTGGCTCAAATGTGCTGAGTGCAGTCTGCCTTTTGCCAAAAGAGCCTTGTGGCATCATCTTGAATATTATCCTTCCGTAAAAAATGGTTTGAATCAGGTGGAAGAGCTGGCTTTCCAGTACCTGTATGACGGCATCACTTCGTTTCATGAACTGTTTCAAAAGGTCAGTGCCAAGCGTACGGATGACGGACTGAGTGACTTTCATTTTTCGGCCTTGCTGGATCAGCTGCAAAAAGGTCCGGTACCGCTTCTTAAAATGACAGAAGGATCATTACCGCACTATAATACCGAACCAGAGGATGCTGCTATCGAGCTAACGTATGAAGGAATTGAGGTCCTCATGGAAAGAGAAGACCGTTTTGATTACACTTCGGCTGATTGGTGGCTTGGCGGTGTTTACAACCATCGAGGAAAATGGCGCTGGAACGGAGAAAAATTAATAAATACGGAAGAGAGGCAGGGGTAATCCTGTCTTTTTTGCGGACATTGGAACAGCTGTACACCCTCATTTTTTACTACAAAATACTAAAAGATAAACCCTTCTTTGGTAACTGTGTGAATGTTTTACATTTCTGTAAGATGGAATTAACACATGCCTTTTAAGATCAAACTATATTCATTGTGCATCAGGGATGAAAAATATGGATGCGGGAGGGTTTATTATGAGAGGAAATCCGGTAAAAAGCTTCAAGCTGGTCTTTCTGTTTTCACTTGTTTTAACAATGGTGATTGGCAGTTTCGCATTTCTTCCATCTCTCAAGGCATCAGGAGACGGTTCGGCTTCATCACCGTACACTGTTTCACAGGCCATCTCCAATCAAAACAGCAGTTTAAAAACGATTCAGGGTTACATAACAGGCCAGCCGACAGCCGCAGCAACCGTAGTTACCAGCCATTATCCCAACGATTATGCGGTTGCACTGGCTGATACAGCAGGGGAAACTGACACTTCCAAAATGGTTTATGTGCAGATTCCAACTGACTACCGTCCGCAATATGGGCTGAAGTCCCATCCAGCCCTAAAAGGAACACTGGTTAAAGTAACAGGCAATTTAACGTCTTATTTCTCGCACGCGGGCATCAAAAATGTAACCAACATGACAAATGGAAGCGGAGGTGGTACTCCATCGGATCCGCCGGCTTCCGATACAGGCTCTTATTATGATAATGCCCAGGGAAAAACAGGGGCAGCGCTAAAAAGTGCGCTTCATAACATTATTGATGATCATACTGAGCTCTCCTATGATGCTGTTTGGGATGCTCTCCGCCATACGGATGAAGATCCGAACAACAAGAATGATGTTATCTTGTTGTACACCGGCCGTTCACAGAGCAAGACTGCGAACGGATCAGGCGTCAACGACTGGAACAGGGAGCATGTTTGGGCAAAATCCCACGGTGATTTTGGAACAGCAATGGGTCCAGGAACAGATTTACATCATTTGCGCCCGGCTGATGTTTCAGTGAACAGTGCTCGAGGGAACCTTGATTTTGATAACGGCGGTACTGAGAATTCTGAAGCAAAAGGCAATTACTCGGACAGTGATTCATGGGAACCGCGTGATGCGGTTAAAGGCGATGTTGCCCGTATGATCTTCTATATGGCGGTCCGTTACGAAGGAGACAGCGGCGAACCTGATCTCGAGATGAACAACAGCGTCAGCAATGGTTCAGCGCCTTATATCGGAAAAATGTCGGTACTCCTGCAGTGGAGCCAGCAGGACCCGGTCGACAGCTTCGAGCGCCACCGTAACGATGTGATCTACAATGACTATCAGCACAATCGGAATCCATTTATAGATCACCCGGAATACGCGGCAGCCATCTGGCGATAAATCATTGGGAATAGCAAGTGTGATATTAAAAAGAGCCTGCTGTATAGAACAGCAGGCTCTTTGGCATCATTAAAATACTTTTGTGGTCCAGTCTTCACAGTTCCAGACTTCGGTAACAACATCACGATAAAATTCAGGTTCATGTGAGATCAGCAGAATGCTTCCTTTATAGGCTTTTAATGCCCGTTTAAGTTCATCCTTAGCATCTACATCCAAGTGGTTTGTCGGCTCATCCAGAACAAGAAGGTTCGTCTCGTTGTTGATCAATTTGCAGAGGCGGACTTTTGCTTTTTCTCCTCCGCTGAGTACCTGCACCTTGCTTTCAATGTGCTTCGTTGTCAGGCCGCATTTCGCAAGTGCGGAACGGACTTCATGCATGTTGAAAGAAGGGAACTCGTTCCAAACTTCATCAATACACGTATTGTTATTATTGCTTTTAATCTCCTGCTCAAAGTATCCGATATGCAAAAATTCGCCTTGTTCCACAGAACCGGAGATCGGTTTGATTTCGCCAAGAATGCTGCGCAGCAATGTTGTTTTTCCGATTCCGTTCGCTCCGACAAGAGCGATCTTTTGTCCGCGTTCCATTCTGAGATCGAGTGGGCGGGAGAGTGGCTCGTCATATCCGATGACCAGGTTTTTCGTTTCAAAAATCATCTTTCCGGATGTGCGGGCTTCTTTAAAGTTGAATTCCGGCTTTGGTTTTTCTTTCGCCAGTTCAATAACATCCATTTTATCCAGCTTTTTTTGGCGGGACATGGCCATGTTTCGAGTGGAAACACGCGCTTTATTTCTGGCAACAAAATCCTTCAGCTCAGAAATTTCCTGCTGCTGGCGCTTAAAGGCAGCTTCAAGCTGCTGTTTTTTCGCTTCGTGAATATGCTGGAAGTAGTTATAGTCTCCTACATAGCGGTTAAGCTCTTGATTTTCCATGTGGTAGATCAAGTTGATGACACTGTTTAAGAATGGAATATCATGCGAGATCAAAATGAACGCATTCTCATATTCCTGCAGGTAGCGTCTCAGCCACTCAATATGCTGTTCATCCAAATAGTTGGTGGGCTCATCCAGCAAAAGGATTTCGGGCTTTTCAAGCAAAAGCTTCGCAAGGAGGACCTTCGTACGCTGACCGCCTGACAGCTCATGAACATCGCGGTCGAGGCCGATATCTTCCAGACCAAGTCCGCGGGCAATCTCTTCTACTTTTGCGTCTATAACATAAAAGTCGTTGTTCGTTAATGTATCTTGAAGAACCCCAACATCCACCAAAAGTTTTTCAAGTTCTTCCGGAGTAGCTTCCCCCATTTTTTCGTACATGCTGTTCATTTCGTTTTCAATATCAAAGAGGTATTGAAACGCACTCTTCAGCACATCGCGAATGGTCATTCCTTGCTGAAGGACTGTATGCTGATCGAGATACCCGACCCGCACTTTCTTTGCCCATTCTACTTTTCCTTCATCTGGCTGCAGTTTGCCGGTGATGATGTTCATAAAAGTGGATTTACCTTCACCGTTTGCTCCGATTAAGCCAATGTGCTCTCCTTTAAGGAGACGGAAGGAGACATCATTAAAAATCGCACGGTCACCAAAACCGTGGCTTAAGTTCTTTACTGTTAAAACACTCATCTATATGCACCTTTTCTTGTTTGTTAAGATTACCATTTGATTATAGTATTAATTGCAGGGAGAACTCAATCTTTCTGGTGGATTTTTCAAAGAATGTTTCGTATAGAGGCATGATGGGAAACTTTTCATGTAGAAGGGCTAAAAGGAGGGTTGCAGAATGAATGATTACAGTGTAGTTCCTGATCAAGGTGAAAATGGCTGGATCGTTAAAATTCAAGATGTAGCACCGACCGATACTTTTCCCAGCCGTGCTGAAGCGATTGCAAAGGCTGAAAAGCTGGCAAAGGAAGACAAACCAAGCCGGGTGCTTGTGTATGATGCCCAGCTGAGCGTGGAAGAGGAAAAGATGTTTTAACAAAATGATAAAATCCCTTCATCGGAAGGGATTTTTTATGCAAAAAAAGGAGCCTTGGGTCCAAGACTCCTTCAATGCTTTTCGTTGTTCAACTTACGTGGTTTTTCTTGCTTGTTCACGTGCATTTGATTCACGTACATTCTTTCGTACTACAAACTGCTATATTCTAATTCGCTTTCTCACTATTAGGTCCATCTCTCGGTTCTTCGCAAGTTTCGGAACAAAGGTCGTTCCGATTCATGACAAATCCCTCCATTTGGGTCTGAATAGTGTTTTCACTCATTTGTTAACAAACTAATTTCTAACTATCCTTTAAATCGCTCTTACACACGTGCATTCACTACTTGGTCCATCTCTCGGATCATTGCAGGTTTCGGAACTGTAAACGTCCTTACCCATTGCAAACCCTCCAGTATATGACTTATAGTGTTGCATCTTCATAAATCATAGAGCTGATCTTTACTGCTTTAAAACTTTGAAGCTTAACTTACGGTTCTAACACATCTTGCTTTGTTACTTCAAAACTGTCTTGCTTTACAAACATATGAACCTTGCTACTCTTTAATGCCTATTTCTGTGTTGCATTCACTATTCGGTCCATCTCTTGGCTCATTGGATGTTTCGGAACGATTGTTCTTTCTCATCACAATTCCCTCCATATGGTTGACATAGTGTTGCATGGTTTGTTTTCCCGGTATGAAAAATTCAAAACATCTTTTACAATAAAAATTTTTATTTTTTACGCTTCCTTGATGGCAGTTACGGTCACTGCATCAACAGGCTTCTTGTTCTTAATGCTATCGGAAATCTGAGAGAAGCCAGCTTGTTTTAAATAAAGCGAGATAATGGTTCCAATTTCTTTTGTGGTATCATCATCTGCTCCCTTTTCGTGGGGCTGCAGGGTAACCGCAATACGAGCCTTTTCTTTCATCAGACGTTTAATCTTTTTCAGATCTCCAATCGGATCTTTCCAGATCAAGATGGAATTGACGGTATACACGCCATCAAATTTCGGGGCGTCTTCATCGGCAGAAGTGATCGGACCCTCAAAAAGCTCCACACGCCCTTCTTTTATAAACGCTTCGTTTCTTGATTCCGCCTGTTCCTTCATCACTTCTGAAACATCATAGCCTACAATGTGGCAGGAGGGATAGTTGCTGCAGACATATTCAATGCCTACACCTGGACCATAACCCACTTCAAGGAGCCGATCATTCGCTCCGGGCTGTAGTGCGGAAATTGTCCATTCATTTAGTTCCTTGTTTTCGTTGGACATGATTTTTCCCGCCAGTTTACCGAGCAGACCCTCGGGTTTTTCAAACTGTTTGGAGATGTTTTTCCTAATGCTCATGCGGCACACTCCGATTTTTTATTATATATTTCAATGTACCCAAAAGGGAGGTGCTCAAAGCAAAAGGACAGCCAGGCGCTTGAAATAAAAAACGGCCGAATAATTTTTTCAGCCGTTCTTTGAACAAAATTACATTTTATTCGTAAACCCTGTATTCTTCCTGAAAAAATAGTAGGATGACCCAACGGATAGTATGGCTGCACCAAGGAGGGAAGGAAGAATAATATAATCTCTCCAGTCGGACGGTGCAAATAAAGAAAGCAGAACAATTATACCTGCTGCGACAAACACTTTGGAGCTGAAACGGTGGGTTTGCCGCCAAACGTTCTCATCAGCCAGCGTCCATGGAGTCTTGATTCCAACAAAATAGTTCGGTTTTACCTGCTGCATATAGTTTCCTAGAACGATAAACAGTCCTCCGAGAATGAGGGGCATGAACGAGTTCATCGGAAGTTCGTAGCCAAGTCCGATCAGAATAACCATAAGATTGATCAGGAAAAAAAAGATGAACAGGGAAGAGTTAATCATGGAATAGCTGCGCGAGAAGCTTTTATAATTTTCTTTTTTGGGATCGATTTTCGGCAAGAATTGGAGCAGGAGATACATAAGAATCATAATACCAAGATTTGTGAGCATGGCCCCCAGTTTGGAAGAATACCCGTTGATTTCGCCTTTCGCATTCCAGTGGATAGGCAGTTCAGCCGGCAGCTTGGAGTAAAACACGAGCCAAAGAGCCGCTGTCGCAAGAATGAGCAACACAGGAAATACATGTTTTTTCATTTTTCGTTCTCTCCTTTGTCCTTATAATCGGCTTGCATGACACCCATGAACCAGTTCATGACATCGTGAAAAACGGTTGTATTGAGAGAGTAGATGACGAACTGGCCTTGCTTCACATCTTGTATGAGTCCGGTTTTCTTTAAGGTGTTTAAGTGATGGGAGATGGTAGGTTTGGTCATTTGAAAATGATCCGCAATTTCGCCTGCGCTTAAGTCCTGATTCTTTAGCAAATCAAGAATTTTACGGCGGGTGGGGTCGGCTAATGCCTTAAATACTTCATTCAATAAAATCCACTCCAATTGGAAGAAAAAGTATTTAGATATTTATCTAAATACTACACAGAAAAGAAGGTGTTGTAAATAGGCAGCTTATTCAATTCCAAAAAATAAATCGACAGCTATTGAGCTGTCAAAGTAATAAGGATATTCAGGTTTGCTGCTGTGTTTTCTTGGCAGAATGAAGAATTTCCTCAAGAGGGAAAATCCTGCCGAGTTCATCTTTATGAACAACATGTTTCCGTTCAAATTTGGTCGGTGAATCAATGCCTGCAGCAGCAGCCAGATTATAAAGACCTTCCCGAAGTGAAACTAAATAGTTGCAGACTCTATAGTGTTTTTCCTCGACACTTAAGCCGTCCTGCAGTTTCTTATTCGTAGTCGCTACCCCCACAGGACAGTTGTTCGTGTGGCAGACCTGTGCCATGATGCATCCTACACTGATCATAAATCCGCGTGCAATGTTGACGAGGTCAGCTCCCATTGCAAGAGCAATGGCAATTTTGTCAGGAGTGATCAGTTTTCCTGAAGCAATGAGCTTCACCCTGTCCCGGATGCCATATTCTTTCAGCATTTCATCAACAACCGGAAGTGCAGATTGTATGGGCAGCCCGACAGTATCGGCTAACTCCTGGAACGTTGCACCTGTTCCGCCTTCTCCGCCGTCAATGGTAATAAAATCAGGGCCTTTTCCGCTTTCTTTCATGCAGGAAACCAAATTCTCCAGCGCATCCAAATCCCCGACAACAATTTTGATGCCGATGGGTTTTCCGGACACGTTTCTCATCTCTTCCACAAAGTGAAGTAGAGAAGAGACATTATCAAATTCTTTAAACCGATTAGGGCTGTTGATCGTTTTGCCAGGTTCCACGAGCCGGATTTTAGCAATCTCTTCTGTTACTTTTTCACCTTCAACGTGGCCTCCGCGTGTTTTTGCGCCTTGTGCGAGCTTCAGTTCAAATGCCTTAATTTCTTCCATTTCACTTTTTTTCTTAAACTCTTCCCATGAAAACTCTCCGTTCTTTTTTCTTACACCAAACAAGTCAGGACCGATCTGCAGGATGATATCCGGCTTGCCGGCCAGGTGATATTGAGAGAGTCCGCCTTCTCCTGTATTCATCCAGGTCCCTCCGGCAAGGCCTAGCCCTTTGGATAATGCGGTTATCGCATTTTCTCCCAATGCGCCAAAACTCATGCCGGATTGTCCGATGAGGCCTTTGAGTTTGAAAGGCTGGCGGCAAGTATGTTCACCGAGGATGACGGCGTCTTCGTCTTGCAGGTATACGGGATTAATCAGCCGATCCTCGCTATGTTCCTTGCGGGCAAAGAGATTATCTCCGTCCAATTTATACACCTTGGTTTTTATCTTGCTGGCATTGTCCACTTTCATTTCTTCACGCAATTTGGGGAATAAGGTGTTGCGGATATAAAACCCTTCAGCAGTAAAATCCCTGAGTGAACCGAATCCTATTAATCTTTCTTTATATTTTCCTGCCTTTACAACATCCTCGAATTCTTTTCGGGAGAAGGGCTTGCCTTCATTATCGTTAAGAAACAAATACTGACGGAGCTCGGGACCGATTTTCTCGGTAAAATATCTCACCTTTCCGAGTACAGGGAAGTTTCTTAGGATCGAGTGCTGTTTTTGGCGGTCGTCTTTTAAGTATAAAAAGATGAAAAAGACGATGGGAATTACGAGAATGAAACCGATGAGTACGATTAATCCAATAACTAGATCAAAAATGGTTGTCATCACAATCCTCCTTAATGAATGGGGCTGGTGTACACTGAGGTTCTCACCTATTTCTTTTCCACCAACAAGTGAGATAGAAACCAGCAGGGTATAAAGTCCCGTTGGCCGGAAAAAACGCTTGTTTACAAGACTATATTAATGAAAATCAAAAGGTATGAAAGAACTGTTTTTCCAAAGGTATTCATAATTTACAAATAATTAAATTTCAGTATGTATTTACTTATTCTATTGATCATCAGGCAGTTTTACCGACAAGCTGTATTTTCCAAATAAGGATAACCGATCAGGCACATAGATTGCCAAGGTCCAAAATGCGGATGGAAGCTGGCCTTTCTGCCTATGGATACAGCAGCAACTTTTCCATTACCACGGATGCATCCGGCAACGGACAGAAGGTAATGAATGTTCAATTAAACTCAGGTTCAACAGGAAATGCAAATTTGCGTTTGCGCCAAAGCAGTACCAATGTCTATACTGAGGCTGTAACGGTAGGAAATGTAGCCGTCGAGCCGCTTCCTTAAGTTGATTGCATATGAGAAGTAAGCACCTTTTGAAGGTGTTTCTTCTTTTTTAATGAAAATCACACAATCAACCAGCCATAGAGGCACTTTTTAAGAGGAAAATGAATGATTTTGAGTAAATTTTCAAGTTGTGCTCCTTAGGCAGCTTGTTAAAAGGGGATTTTAGCTTTTTCAATTACTTTTGTAAGTGAAATTTGGTGCAGAAACTAGCTCTTTTACCCGCAAAATCGCTCTTTCAGATTTTTATTATCGAAAACTTAGAATTTATTATCGGAAAGCAGATTTTATTATCGAAACAGCCGATTTATTATTGAAAAGCCTTCTTTTATTATCGAACGGTTTATGTTCGACCCCATACGACAAAATCAGACTCATTTATTTCAAACGGCCGATCGAGCCGGGTCCCATAGAGAAAGCCGCCGGTATCTGTACCAGCGGCTTTCTCAAGTTGAGCATTGAAGTGGTGTCTAGTTCCAGCGCTTGTCGGACCTTAGCAGGCCGCTTTCGCTTTTTTAATTACTCTTCTTCTTTTCGGTTCTTAAACGCCTCGTTTGTTACGATATATGGATCGACTTCTGCTTTTTCTTTTCCTTGCTTAGCGGTCATGCTGCCTTCGGGAAAATTCCCGGGATGTCCTTTTTTCTTCTGTTCAAACTCTTTACCTCGAGACATAGTTGTTCTTCCTTTCTTTTGGCTGAAAATGGTGTTACCTAAAAATTATGTTCTGTTTGGCGAGGTTTTAAACCATACCGACAAGTTCAACAGTGACATCATTAAATAATCCGTTGCCGATGTAATTCCCATCCAGGTCGAATTGCCAGTCATGAGGTCCGGCTTCAATGTGTATAATGCCTGGCATGATATCCATCTTAATGGAAGTAATCAAAGAGACATCGATCTGGTCTTTCGTAAAATCATCCGCTACTTTATAGGCAATCTTCATTAAATGCTCATCTATAATATTTAAATCCTTCTCTTCAAAGGCCATCACAACATTCATCACCGTATATTCATAAATGTTCATCCGCTCATCCCCTTAAGCTTATTTAAAACTATCATTTCCAAAAAACTATGAAACTATTCATTTATACTAAAATTCATCTTTGAACGGTGCCTGGCACCGCTTTTTACATTCAGGTGCCTGGCACTAAATAAAAGGAGCGAGGAGAGAATGAATGATCAAAACCATTTTTCGGCAGGAAAGAAATTGGGAAGCAATACACACGGAGAAAAGGCGTCTATGCCATTATCTTTGATGAACAGAGGGAAATGCTTGCCGTGATGAAAACGCCGAAGGGCTATTTTCTTGCAGGCGGCGGAATGGAAGGAGAAGAGTCGTTAGAAGAATGCTTGCAGCGTGAAGCTCTTGAAGAGTTGGGGCATGATATTCTCATCAAGAAGTACATAGGAAATGCAGAAAAATATTACATCACTCAGCAGGACCAGACCCCAATGATTGCTGACAGTTATTTTTATCTCGCGGAGCTGGCGGAATGGAAGCTCGATCCGATTGAAGAGGATCACGAGCTGGAGTGGATTCCTATTTCAGAAGCCCAGGAGCTTTTGCATCATGAGCATCAGGCATGGGCGGTCGCACAGGCTTTTGAGCCAAAATAAAAAGAGCCCAGCCGGCTCTTTTCATTTTACGCTTGGCATTTCTTTTACAACAATGACCGGTGTTATTTTCCGCAGTAAGCAATCATCCAGTTCACCTTGAGGAATAAGGCCGAGTGTCATGGCCGCTTCAATCTTTTGTTTGTCAGGCTGCTTCGTTATAATGATACAGTCCTGAAGGTTGAGTTCTTCGAGTTTTTGAACCGTTTTTTCCGTATGAAAACTTTCTGATTTACGGATCTGCCGCTGAAGTTTATAACTGCCATACAAAACTTCGCCTTTTTCACTTTCGCCGCACATATAATCAAAATGACTGTTAAATTTCTTCTTTAGTTCTGAAAGCTCGGCATCGATCGCTTTTGCCTGCTGGTTCAGCTCGTGAAAGCGGGAAACCATCTCTTCGGTAACTTGTCCACTTTTTGTTTTCACAGTTCTAAGCCCCCTCTTATTTCCTTACTTCATCCTATGGCGGGAGGGGAGGAGATAGTACTGTGTAGTATAATGAAAATAGGTTAAACACTCGTAGGAAAGGAGCCTTTACCTATGGATTTTGCATTTTTGATGGCGGAACAGCGCATCAAAGAGGCGATTGATAACGGAGACTTCGATCATTTGCCGGGAAAAGGGAAGCCGCTGGAGTTAGAAGACCTGTCCTCTGTTCCTCCAGAATTGAGGATTGGCTATAAGATCTTAAAAAACGCCAACATTTTGCCAGAGGAAGTACAGCTCAAAAAAGAGATGATGACGCTGCAGGATTTGATCGATTGCTGTATGGACCCCAGCGAAAAAGAAAAGTTGAAGAAAAAGTGGAATGAAAAATCGCTGCGTTTCAACAGTTTGATGGAAAAGCGAAGCCTCACCAGATCATCAGTGTTCGGTGCCTATAAAGATAAAATTTATAAAAAGTTTTAAAAGCCTTCCATAATTATGGGAGGTTTTTCATCTGTTTTGTAGAATTTTACAGTTGGGAATTTGATAAATAGGATGGTATAAATATGAAAATCAGGTTAACAGGCGAAAAGGTCATTCTCAGAGATCTGGAGGAGAGCGATATTCCAACCCTTTATTATTGGAATTATGAAGCAGAGGACCGAGAGCATCTCAACTGGAACGGGCCTTATAAGGACGTAGAAGAGAAAACCTACGAGGAATTTTATAAAGAACATTTACCGCTGCTGGAAACGGCAAAGTCAAGCGAGATCAGGAATAAACTTGTGATTGAAGTCAACGGAGCATTGATAGGAACAGTAGGCTGGTACTGGGTCGATCAGGATACGAACTGGCTAGAGAACGGCATTGTCATCTATGATTCAGAATATTGGTCGGGTGGATACGGTACAGAAGCTTTCCGGCTCTGGACCGATTACATTTTCGAGCAATCTGATGTGGAACGTGTCGGCATTGCTACCTGGTCAGGAAACGAACGCATGATGCGCCTGGCCTCCAAAACCGGTATGAAAGAAGAAGGCCGAATTCGAAAGGCAAGAATTGTGAAAGGCGCGTATTACGATTCCATTAAGATGGGGATGCTGCGAGAAGAGTGGGCACAGCTGCGAAAAGCGATATCTGCACATTAAAATAACGTCCTTTATGCGCATTCTGGCGGCTGCTGAGACAGATAATTTGGCGGCTAAAGCAAATAATTCGGCGCCTGAGGCAAATAATCGGGCGGCATCGTCTTCGTACGTTCATTCACTACGCTTACTTATATACTCAATACAAAAAAAGCTGACCAGGAAGTACACGTAAAAGTGTCTTTCTGGCGTCAGCCTTTTTCTTTTAGAATTTATAGGTCCAAAACTGTTCTCTGTTGATTCGTTTTAACACTTCTGGAACTTTGTCTTTGTTTTCTTCCGCCATGGCGGCAATGATCCATTCGGTTTGGGAACGGTGGGCTTTAATCGCTTCAAGCTTTTGATCGGAAACGGAACTCACGTCATTGATCACATCGGGCTCACCGAGCATTTCATAGCAATCATTCGA
Source organism: Fictibacillus sp. WQ 8-8 (assembly GCF_024494405.1). Lineage (NCBI taxonomy): Bacteria > Bacillati > Bacillota > Bacilli > Caryophanales > Fictibacillaceae > Fictibacillus > Fictibacillus sp. WQ 8-8. The sequence goes on along the minus strand of NZ_JAMXKG010000008.1, from coordinate 98,692 downwards.
GAATGCGACACAATGAACGTCCGGCCGCTGATCTTCAGGAAGCTGTTCAACCGCTCGGATGACAGCGGCCCCGGTAGCTTCATGGTCAGGATGGACGCTATAGCCGGGATAAAACGTAATGATGAGTGAAGGCTTCAGTTCATCGATCACGTTTCCGATTCGTGCGGCCAACGTTTTCGGATCTTCAAACTCAACCGTTTTATCCCGCAGCCCCCACATTCTTAAATCGTCGATGTTCAAGACATTAGCGGCTTGTTCCAGCTCTTTTTTTCTGATCTTTGGCAAGGATTCTCTGGTGGCAAACGGTGGATTCCCCATATTTCGCCCCATCTCGCCAAGAGTCAGGCAGACATAGGTGACTGGGACTCCCTTTTTTGTATTCATCGCAATGGTGCCTGAGACGCCGAAAGCTTCATCATCAGGATGTGGAAAAACGACTAAAACATGTTCGTGTGACATACGTTTACCTCCTATTCAAACGGATGAGGGCTGAGCTGAAGAGCGACGGCTAATTTACCTTCTGCATCGTGCCCTGCAAGCAGGAGCTGTCCGTCTTCGTTGACTTCCCAATGCGTCAAACCTTCAGCGTAAACCCACCCGATGTTAATTTTTAATCCTGCACGATAAGGAGATTTTTCTCCCGTAATCACTCCGCGCTCAAAATTTATTTTCGCGTTGCGTATATAAGCGCCCACTGAAAAAAAAGACTGATTAAAATGAGAGGCGTATGCTCCATTTGTTGTTTCCAAATGCAAATAAACGTCCCGGTTCAAGAATTGATCAATCTCATTTTGAACCGTTTCTGGTGTGATCGGCTGCAAGGTTTTCCCTCCTCAAAAAGCTTCATTTCAATCATTATACTTTAAGGATGGCAAAGCGTTAAATAAACTGCTTAGCAAAGAGATCGAAATACTAAGCATAAAAAAGAGGCATTAAAAAGTTTAATCCCTCTTTCAGCTTTCTATTTCTTTTTTTCATCCTTACGCACCACTTCTGTCGGATCAAAGCCTGGAGGTGATTTCAATTCATAGTGTGAAGTCAGTTCTTTTGCCAGTTCCACTTCCTGATTGTCGTGCACGATTTCATTTTTCGGAACTTGAGGAAGTTTGGCTTTGTTTTTATCACGTGCCGGCTGTTTATGGCTGTTGTCTCTGCCCATGGTTAACCCACCTTTTTCTTAAAATGGTATGTGAGTAGAATCCCAAGTTCAGGATGTTTTTATTCAGGATAAATCTCATGAATAAAAAAAGAGCAAAACAAATGATGTCTGCTCTCTGTATGGTTTATTTAATTTTGGAGTTGCGGTATGCACTGTGGTCGGTCGGCCCGACATATTGATTCAGCGGGAACGAGTTGCGGATTGCTTCTGTAATAAAGTCTTTTGCAACGGTGATCGCTGCTTTTACTGATTTTCCCTTGGCTAATTCTGCAGCGACTGCAGAAGAATACGTACAGCCTGCTCCATGTGTATAGGTAGTATCGATTCGTTCAGATTCAAGAATATCGAAATTATCGCCATCAAACAAAACGTCGACTGCTTTTTCGTGAGCAAGCTTGCCGCCGCCTTTAACAATGACATATTTAGCGCCGGCAGACTGGATCTTTTGAGCGGCTTCCTTCATTTGATCAACAGTTGTAATCGGAGCCATTCCACTAAGCTGGGCAGCTTCAAAAAGGTTCGGAGTGACGACGGTGGCCTTCGGTACAAGAACATTCTGAAGCGTGTCTGCGAGTTCCGGCTGAAGCGGTTCTGCCCCTTTACATACCATTACTGGGTCAACGACCACATTTTTTATATCATATTTATCAATAGCTTCTGCAGTGGCCTTAATAACATCAACAGAAGCAAGCATACCGGTTTTTACAGCATCCACTCCGATTCCTGCCAGAACGGTTTCAAGCTGTGCTTTGAACAAATCAAGAGGAAGTAAAAATACTTCATGGTACCAGTCTCTGTGAGGATCCTGGGCCACAACGACATTGATGGCTGTCATGCCGTAAACTCCGAGCTCCTGGAATGTCTTTAAATCCGCCTGAATACCAGCTCCGCCGCTTGTGTCAGAACCGGCAATGGTTAATGCTTTAAACTTACTCATTGTCCAATCTCCTTTTATGCCTGTCTTTTAAATTTCATCTATGTATTCTATTATAACAATGATTGCCAGCGAGACAAAATTCATGATTTCCTATAATATTCGTTTAACCTGACCTGAAAAAGTGAAAAGTAACAGCAGACAGATTTTCTTTGCCTCGTACGGTCAACCTATGTTTTACTATGTAACAAACAAATTAAATGAAGAAGGTGATCTCATGCTGAAAAAATTATTTGGTAAAAAAGAAAATGAAGCGCCTACAGAAGAAATCATTGTTTCACCATTAAACGGGGAGATCATAGGCCTAGAAGATGTGCCGGATCCTGTTTTCTCTGAAAAAATGATGGGTGATGGCATCGCGATTTTGCCGGAAGACGGTGAGCTGTTGTCTCCCGTTGATGGTGAAATCCTTCAGGTGTTCCCGACCAAGCATGCTGTCGGCATTAAAACAAAATCAGGAATGGAGATTCTTATTCATATCGGTCTTGAAACGGTCATGATGAAAGGGGAAGGCTTCACGTCTCTTGTTAAAGAAGGAGACCGTGTAAGAACGGGACAGCCGCTGATCTCGTTTAATGTTGATCTCGTCAAGGAAAAAGCGAAAAGCACCGTTACGCCAGTTATCATTACGAATGGTGATAAGGCAGGGGCGATTGAGAAGTTCCAAAGCGAACATGCCCAAGCCGGCACCACTAAGATTATGCAAATCAGTGACATTAAATAATAAAAGAGACCGATCAAAAGCATAAGAAACTTTTGATCGGTCTCTTTATTTTGGAGTAGAAACCTGCCGGCGCCCGAAAAATGACGATATACGCCAGTAAATTTCGCGGACGCGCCAGTAAAATCCTGAAACGCGCCCGTATTTTCCCCGAATCCGCCCGTAATTCTTCCGAATGCGCCCGTAAGCAAAAATTCCTTTAAACCAGCACATTGAAGTAGCGGGCTTCAGGGTGGGAGAAAACCAGAGCTGTGACGGAGGCTTCGGGCTCCATCATGAATCCTTCTGTCAGCTGAATGCCGATTTCTTCAGGCTGAAGAAGTTTGAACAGCTTTGCTTGATCTTCAAGATCCGGGCATGCTGGATAACCGAACGAGAAGCGCTGGCCTTGGTATCGCGCGGAAAAACGATCCTGCATCGAAAGGGTAACAGGGTCAGGGAACCCCCATTTATCCCTCATCTGGCGGTGAATGAGTTCAGCCAATCCTTCCGCAGTTTCAAGAGCAAGCGATTGAAGCGCAAAGCTTTCCAGGAAACGGCCTTCGGCTTTAAGCTGCTGTGCCCGTTCGCGGATGCCGCTTCCAGCAGTTACCGCAAAAAAACCGACATAATCCATTTCGCCGCTGCCGACGGGCTTGGCGTAGTCTGCCAAGCAGAGGTTCGGTTCTCTTGTCTGGCGTGGAAACTCAAACGTCTCAATGATATGGGATGTATCGTTTGGATCATAAATATAAAGTTTCTGCCCATCCGACTGTGAAGGGAAAAACTGATACAGTGCTGCTGGATCGATTAGTTTTTTCTCCTGGCTCTCCCGAAGCAGCTCATCGACGATTCCTTTTATTTCCAGTGTCCGTTCGTCTTTCTCGGCGAGCAGCCGTGAAACCTTTCCTTTCACTCCTAAATGGTGTCCGAGCAGCATCTGCAGATTAATGTACGGAACTACAGAAGAGAGCGGGAAAGACTTAAACACATGGCGTTCCGTATCTTTTGGAACAAATACTTTTAAACTCTGATTAACGGAAGGTCGAACTCTGACGGCCTCAGCAACAGCGGTGCCGGTACCTCCTCCGGACGGTGTGGCTTCTGTAACAGGTGCGGCAGGTGTTTTCGCCACAGGCTTTTCAAAAACTTCTCCTTTTTGAAGCTTGTTTGCAAGGCTCAATCCGTCCATCGCATCCTTGGCGTAAAGCACAGTCCCCTGATATTCCTGAGCAATCCGGTTTTCTGTAAACTTACGGGTCAAGGCGGCGCCTCCTACAAGAATTGGGACGGAAATACCCGACTCTCTCAGGTCGGAAGCGGTAAGCACCATTTGCTGAGCAGATTTTACAAGCAATCCTGAAAGGCCGACCACATCGGGCTTCTCCCTCTGAATGGCCTGAATCAGTTCTTGCGGCGTAACTTTAATTCCGAGATCCACCACTTCAAATCCATTATTGCCAAGGATAATATCTACAAGGTTTTTGCCGATATCATGGACGTCCCCTTTAACCGTGGCCAAAACGACCTTACCTTTCGTGCTGACCGCACCGCTGCTCTCCATATGGGGCTCTAGGTGGGCGACGGCAGCCTTCATCACCTCAGCGCTCTGGAGGACTTCAGCTACGATGAGCTGGTTATCGTTAAAGAGCCGGCCGACTTCTTCCATCCCGGCCATAAGAGGTCCATTTATAATTTCCAAAGGCGCATCATACTGTGCCAGAGCAAGGTCAAGATCCGGAATGAGTCCTTCTTTCGTTCCTTCGACCACGTAAAAGGCGAGGCGCTCAGCAAGAGGCAGTTCCAAGACCGGAGTTTTTGCCTCCTTTTTCTTGCCTCGGTAGAACTCTGTAAAGGCTGCCAGATTCTCGTCGTTCGTCTCAAACAGCAAGGCTTTTGCCATCTCTACTTCCTTTTCTGGGATAGAAGCATAGCGTTCCAGCTTTTCAGTGTTGACGATCGCGTAGTCGAGCCCAGCCTGTGTACAGGCATATAGATATACCGCGTTTAAGATTTCCCGGCCGACCGGCGGGAGACCGAACGATACGTTGCTGATGCCAAGGATCGTCTGGCATTCAGGAAGTGTTTCTTTCAGCTTTCTCAAACTTTCCACTGTCGCATTGGCAGAACCGATGTATTGTTCATCTCCTGTTCCGACAGGGAAGACGAGAGGATCAAAAATAATATCGCTCGGAGAGATTCCGTATTTGTTCACAAGCAGATCGTAGGATCGTTTGGCGATCTCGAGCTTTCGGTCTGTTGTGACCCCCATGCCTTTTTCATCGATCGTACCGACAACAACGGCTGCTCCGTAACGGGAGATGATAGGGGCAACTTTCTCAAACCGCTCCTCGCCGTCCTCTAGGTTAATAGAGTTGATAATGGCTTTTCCCTGCGAGTATTTCAGGGCTATCTCCAGCACCTCGTCGTCCGTTGAATCAATAACAAGAGGCACTTTCACTTTTTTTACAGCTTCCTTAATAAAATTTTCCATATCCTGAAGCTCTTCACGGTCAGGATCCGCAAGGCAGATATCTATGACATGCGCGCCTTTCTTAACTTGCGCGCGGGCGATCTCTGCCGCTTCTTCAAACTTGCCTTCGGCGATCAGCCGCTTAAATTTTCGTGAACCGATAACATTGGTACGTTCGCCGACCATCAATGGGCGCATGGATGGATCATCATAGATCAGCGGCTCAATCCCCGACACGGCATGGGAATGGCTTTCTGGGACAGTACGCGGCTTCAGCGGTTTTAACGCTTCTGCGATGGCCCTTATATGGTCTGGTGTCGTGCCGCAGCAGCCGCCGGCGATGTTGAGCCAGCCTTCTGCGGCAAAGGCGCTGATTTTCTTTGCGAGAGTTTCTGGTGTTTCATGATAGTTCCCGTCTTCATCCGGAAGGCCGGCATTCGGATAACAGCTTACCGCTGAAAGAGACAGTGCGGATAAGGAGCGGATGTGGTCGGTCATAAATTCCGGCCCCGTTGCACAGTTGAGCCCTACAGCCAAAGGTTTCATGTGCTCAAGCGAGATGTAAAAGGCTTCAATCGATTGGCCGGCCAGTGTCGTACCCATCGGCTCAATCGTGCCTGACACCATGAGCGGGACTTCCTTTCCGGCTGATTTAAACGCCCGTTTAATGCCGATAAAACCTGCTTTAACATTGAGCATATCCTGGCTGGTCTCGAGGAGAAGCAAATCAACCCCGCCGTCCAGAAGGCCTTTTGCCTGTTCTTCATAGGAAGAGGTCAGCCCTTCAAATGTTGCGCCTCCTGTAACGCTCAACGTTTTTGTTGTTGGTCCCATTGATCCGGCAACGAAGCGGGGCCAATCAGGAGTGGAGACCTTATCGGCAGCTTCCCGCGCGATCTCTGCTGCTATTTTGTTCGTTTCATATGCTTTATAGCCGAGGCCGTATTCGTCGAGCACAATATCAGTGGCCCCGAACGTATTGGTTTCAACGATATCAGCACCTGCTTCTAAATATTGCAAATGGACATCCAGAATTACATCAGGACGGGTAAAGTTCAGGTTTTCATTGCAGCCGTCCAGGTCTTCGCCGCCAAAGTCTTCGGCAGTCAGATTGGCTTGCTGGAGGATGGTGCCCATTGCCCCGTCCATGATCAGTATTTTATTCTTAAGCTGTTGTTGAAGGGTTTGATTAGACATTCTGAATCCTCCTTGTTTTTTTGCGGTCAATTTCGTAGGCATACTCCGTCAGTTCAGCCGTCAATTCATATCGCATGAATGGAGTGATCAGATAGAGGCCATTAAACAGTTCAGAAGCGGCATCTATCAGAGATTTTGAGATGGCAAGGCCTTCCCTTGCTGCGGAAACTGGGTCGTCTTTAAACTTCGCCATACGGTCACGCACGTCGTCTGTCAGTTTGATGCCCGGCACCTCATAATGAAGAAAGTCAGCATTGCGGCTTGAGGTGAGCGGCATAATCCCAACGTAGAAAGGAACCGGCAGATCTTTTACAGCTTCGTGGAACTCCAGCAGTTTCTCTTCAGAGTACACCGGCTGGCTGATAAAGTAGTCCGCGCCGCTTTCTATTTTTTTCTCTGCCCTCTGAACCGCTCTTTCCAGTGACTTCACATTTGGATTAAAGGCGGCACCGACGGTAAATTGCGTTTTTTGTCCCAAGTCTTTTCCGGAAAGTGAAACCCCTTCGTTAAACTGTTTGATCATTTTGATCAGTTCTATGGAGGTAACATCATAGACGCTTGAAGCTCCCGGAAAATCGCCTACCTTTGCCGGATCCCCGGTAATTGCCAAAATATCGTGAAGTCCGAGTGTATGCAGCCCCATGAGATGAGACTGCAGACCGATAATATTCCGGTCTCGGCAAGCGAGATGAACGATCGGCTGGACTCCAGTCCGTGCCTTAGCCAAAGAAGATAGGGAGGTATTGCAGATTCTTGGTGATGCCAACGAGTTGTCTGCAAGCGTAATGGCATCTGCCCCGGCTTCTTTCAATGCCTTTGCTCCTTCAAAAAAACGGGAGGTATCAAGCTTGCGGGGAGGATCAAGCTCAACAATGACCGATCGCCTTTCTTTTAGAATATCAGGCAGGGAAATCCCAGGTTGCTGCCTCGTTTCAACAACGGCAATAGGCTCTGGGCGCTGTCTGACTTCCTTTTCGGTAACAGGCTTCAGTCCATGAAGCTCTTCAGCGAAAGCCTCAATATGAGCAGGAGTTGTTCCGCAGCAGCCTCCGAGCAGGCGGATGCCTTGGTTTCTGAAAAGTGAAGCACTGTTCTTGAAATACTCCGCATCCCCTTCATACTGAAATTTTCCGTCCAAATAGGAAGGAAGACTTGCATTCGGATAAGAGGAAAGATAGGCATGCTTGGGAATTTCCACTTCCTCAAGTGTCTTGATCATATGAAAGGGCCCAAGACGGCAATTCAGCCCTACGACATCCGCTCCTAAATCTTCAAGGCGTCTAATCGCTGTATTGATGGGTGTTCTGTCGTTTAGAATACCGACTTCCTGCAAAGAAATCTGCGAGATGATCGGAATGCTGGTCTGGCTGCGTGCAATTTCAAGAACGGTTTCCAATTCTTCCAAATCGTAAAAGGTCTCAAGAAGAAGGCCATCCACTCCTTCCAACAGAAGACAGTAGAGCTGTTCCCTAAAGCTTCTCTTTATTTCTTCAATCGTAAGTGAGCTTGGGCCCGTTCCACGGATTCCTCCGATGGTTCCCAGTACATACGCTTCATTGGCAGCTGCTTTTTTTGCAAGTCTTACAGCCGCACTATTCAGCTCTTTGACTTGCTCCTCCAATCCATATCTTTGCAGTTTAATATAGTTGGCGCTGTACGTATTGGTCTGAATGACATCTGCACCGGCCTGTATGTAAGCCTGGTGGATGGACTGAATCTGATCAGGGTGCGTCAGATTCAGCTGCTCAAAACAGCAATCCGTTCCATACGAGTAGAGAAGTGTTCCCATTGCCCCATCGGCAATCAAGATTTTGTCTTCAAGATCTTTCAATAATCCCATTATGCGGTCCTCCCGTTAGTTCGGTATCTTCCAGCGGCCCAATAAAATAAAAAAAGCCTTCTTAAAGAAGAAGACTTTGAAAGTTCGAGGTCATTCTTCTTATCTTCCAAGTTCGATTCGAACTTGTTGGACTTAGCACCTTTTCAGCTGCAGAGCTGAAGGTTGCTGAGGTGTCAACGGGCCATTCCCTTAACCTCTCTGGATAAGAAACCAAATCGCTATAAAATTAATTCTCTATACCTTACAATAATTGTTGGAAGATTTCAATAGCTTTTTCAAATGAAAAAAATGGTTGAGTTTTTATCACAGGGGGACTCCTATAAATGAAGAATAAGTATACCAACCTTGACGGGATACAAAACACACATACATTTAAAGATTTGCTGCGGTGGAGAAGAGAAAGGCGCGGCAACAAAAAAGATTTAGCTCAGCAGATTCCGCAAAGCCCGAAAAAGGAGATCAGCAGATTAAAAGAAAACCGGCAGCATCATTCCATCACATGGATCGGCCATTCTACTTTTCTCATTCAGATGGGCGGATGCAATATTCTGACCGATCCTGTCTGGGCAAAAAAGATGGGGCTGCAAAAGCGGCTGACTGATCCCGGAATTCCCATCAGCCACCTGCCAGAGATCGATCTCGTCCTCATCTCCCATGGCCACTACGACCACCTTGACTTTCCAAGTATTAAAAATCTGACAGGAGATATTTCCTTTTACGTGCCAGCAGGTTTGAAATCAATGTTTCAGAAAAAAGGATATGAGAAGGTATTCGAAGCCAATTGGTGGGATAAATTTACTGAAAAGGGGCTGTCGCTCACGTTCGTCCCTGCTCAGCATTGGACCAGGAGGACGGCATTTGATATGAATACTTCTCACTGGGGAGGATGGGTCATTCAAGACATGAAGACAGGTTTTGCAGGAGATACCGGGTATTTCAGAGGCTTTAAGGAGATTGGAGATCAATTTGAACTCGATACCGTTCTTATGCCGATAGGGGCTTATGAACCGGAGTGGTTTATGAAAATATCGCATATTAATCCTGAAGATGCTGTGAAAGCTTTTCAGGAAACAAAGGGAGCCTACTGTATTCCAATGCATTACGGAGCTTACAGGCTGGCGGATGATACAGGGCCTGAAGCCTTGGAGCGTTTGCATAAAGAATGGGGAAGAAAAGAACTGAAAGATCACAGGCTTAAGGTACTGTTGCTCGGGGAGACATGGTGGAAAAGTGGAAAGGAGCAGCCGCAATAGCCTGATTCCCGTTTTTCACCTTTAAGGGACATTTATCATACACTACACTAACACTTTTAAAGGTGGAGATAGCAATGGGGTGCATGGTTAATATTTACTATCTGAAGATAAATAGTCTGGCGAGCAACAGTTCATTGAATCTGGGATCAACCTTTCATAATAGCCATACAGCAAATACAAAATCTACAGGCGACAATAGTTCTGTAGGAGATCATTCACCAGCAGAAGCCATGATGAAAAACATGGTCTTTGATCCGGATGTTAATGATCAAAATGAATACGGAAATGCAGATACTTCGGTTGCAAACCAGCCTTAATGAAATGGAGCAATAAAAGAAGAAGGGGGGTCACTTCATGCCATATTTGTTTAATATTTTTAATATCAAAACGAATGGTGTGACCATGAACGGTAATATCGATATCGGCCCGACCGTCCATAACAGCCATACAGCCAATACAAAGTCAGTTGGTTCTACGATCTCTCTTGGAGACTTTTCTCCTTCTACCGGATTCATGGTGAACAGCAACATCGATCCGGATGTCTCCGACCAAGGCCAGGTAGCGAACCCGTCCGCTCCAGTCACTGCCCAGCCTTAACGTTCACCCGCCTGTTTTTACCGAAAGAGGGAGTCTGTCCAATCAGCTTTTTGTTCAAGCCATACACTGTAGGTAAAGAGCGAAAAGGATGGAACAGATTTGCGTTTTTCTTTCAGAATAGGAAAAATCATCACAAATGGTGTGACTCAAAATGGAAACATCGATATTGGAAGTACCGTCCAGAACAGCCATACAGCCAATACCAAATCGGTAGGGGCGGTTGTGGCGTTCGGTGACTGCTCAGATGCCTGCGCGTATATGATCAACTTCAACGAAGACAACGACGAAAATGATATGGGTCAAAGCGAAGGACAGGACGATCAGCAGAAATAATGAAGGAGCGCTTAATGGTAGCGCTCTTTTTCTTTGTCCGAGAAGGAGTTCTTTGCCCTAAAAAAGAAGCCTAGTGGTAGTGGTGGAGAATAATCTTTAAGGAGTTGCCATCGGATCTGAAAGAATACGCGCCGATCTCGTGAAAATACGATCCAATCTCAAAGAAATACAATCCAATCTCAATGAAATACGATCCGATTTCTGCAAAATACAGATAAAATGCAATGCACGTACTAGAAAGGAGCACGTAATGAAGTTAAATGAACTGAATAACAGGGTAAACGACATTATTAGCGGCCAAAATGGAGATTATGCTTACTGGATTGAAACGGAGGATGGCCACATTGAGTTTCAGGCAGATGAGGTATTCCCAGCCGCAAGCCTTATCAAGATACCCATTTTAATTGAAGCCTTTCGGCAGACAGAAGCAGGTCAAATCGATCTCGCTTCCCGTATTTCATTAAAACAGGAGGTAAGGGTTGGCGGTGCCGGGGTTCTCCAGCTTTTTTCTGATGAATCAGCTGTTACTGTAGCAGATATACTCACGTTGATGATCACTGTTTCTGATAACATGGCAGCCAACATTATGATTGAAAAAACAGGCATGGAGAGAATTAATGATCTCCTGGCTGAATTGGGCTGCAGCCAGACAGTGCTCCAACGCAAGCTGATGGATTTCGAAGCTGTTAAGCAAGGAAAGAACAACTATACTTCCGCAAGAGATGTTATTCTTCAGCTGAAGGAGATTGACAGGGGAGGCAGGTTAAAGGACAAGAGCAGCCAAACCATACTTCATATTCTTCAAAATCAGCAGTTTCGCTATAAGCTTCCCGCCTATATGGATGAAGAAAAGATAACCATCGCGAATAAAACCGGAGAATTGGACGGAGTAGAGCACGACGCAGGCATTTTCACGTTTAAGAGAGAAAAGCTGTTTGCAGCGGTTCTAACGAAAAATTTACCGAGTGAAGCAGAAGGAAGACAAGCCCTGGCGCTTATTGGGAAAGCGTTGAATGACTATCTATTGAGTTATCAAAAAAATTAGAAAAAATTGTTTTTGGCTTCTTCGACAAAAAATGATAAAATTATGAATACTTAATGAAAACGCATACATAACAACAACAGAGGTGAACAGATGATTACGAATCAAAATGATCAAGGTCTCAAGCGAGGCATGAAAGCACGGCATTTATTTATGATCTCCCTGGGTGGTGTAATCGGAACCGGATTCTTTCTCGGTTCGGGGATGACCATTCATGATGCCGGTCCGGCAGGCGCGGTGATTTCTTATCTCGTTGGCGGATTTATCATGTACTTGACGATGCTCTGTCTTGGTGAGCTTTCAGTTGCTATGCCTGTATCCGGTTCTTTCCAAACATATACGACTAAATTTATCGGGCCTGGAACAGGTTTTGCCGTCGGATGGCTCTACTGGCTAGGATGGGCGGTTACCGTAGCCCTGGAATTTTTCTCAGCTTCAGCTTTAATGCAGAGATGGTTCCCTCATTCCGAACTTTGGATGTGGAGCTTAATTTTTGCAGGTATATTATTTTCTTTGAACGCACTCTCTGCGAAAGCTTTCGGAGAATCAGAATTTTGGTTTGCGAGCATAAAGGTTCTTGCCATTATTTTATTTATTATACTTGGCGGAGCGGTGATTTTTGGTCTGGTTGATATGAAAGGCGCCAGCTCAGCTCCAGGCTTCACAAATTTTGTTTCAGCGGGATGGTTTCCGAATGGATTCAGTGCTCTGTTTGTCACCATGATTGCTGTTAACTTCTCTTTCCAGGGAACCGAGCTGATTGGAATAGCTTCTGGAGAAAGTGAAAATCCTGAAAAAACCATTCCACGTTCCATTCGTCAAACGGTTTGGAGAACACTTTTCTTTTTTGTTCTTGCGATTGGTGTGCTTGCCGCATTAATGCCAATGTCTAAAGCAGGAAAAGTGGAAAGCCCGTTTGTCGTGGTCTTTGACAGCATCGGCATCCCGTATGCTGCGGATATTATGAACTTCGTTATCTTAACCGCGCTGCTGTCTGTTGCCAACTCAGGTTTGTATGCGGCAACTCGTATGCTCTACTCGCTTTCAAAAGAAGGAATGGCCAGTCCGGCTCTGGGAAGAGTAAACAAACGCGGTATTCCGATGAACGCGCTGTATATCACAATTGGCGTTGCCTTGCTTTCATTATTGTCTGCATTTAAAGCGGAAAAAACAGTGTTTGAATGGCTTCTGTCATTGGCAGGTTTGGGTGCGCAAGTGGGCTGGATTGCCATTACCGCTTCACAGTTCGCCTTTAGAAGAAAGTTCATCCGTGACGGAGGAAAGGTTGAGGATTTGAAGTTTAAGGTACCGTTGTTTCCAATCCTTCCGCTTTTCGCCACTACGCTGAACCTTGGTGTTTTGATCAGTATGGCCTTTGATCCTGCACAGCGTCTCGCTCTTTATTTAGGTGTTCCTTTCTTTATTGGCTGTTACCTGTATTATTACTTGGTCATTAAGAAAAGAGAAAAAACAGCAGCACTGCAGCGTAAAGCTATATAATGAAAAACAGCATCTCCACAGGGATGCTGTTTTTTTGTTTGGCTCTTTTCTAAAAGGTTGTTGCTTTGGGGACATTTATGTATAGAAACTTCATTGATCAATTGATTGGAGTGCAAGGTGCGAGACTCCTCGAAAATGAATTTCACATTTTCTTCGTGCGATATAACGCTGCCACAGCCTTTTGTTTTCATTTTCCAATTATTGTTTTTCGGTTGACAGAATAAAGAAAGTCCATTACTATTGGTTATTGTACAACAATGCTTCAACGCATAAAAGCGTTTAAGTATTTAAGTAAAACAAAAGAGTATTGCATCAGGGAGAGGTCAAGCATGAACAGTAAAATCAAACCTTCAGGAGTCATCCTGTTATTTTTATTAATTGTAGCAACAATGTTTACAAGCCTTGTCGTTCTTAAGGTAGAACCCCATATTCCGTTATTTTTCTGTGTTATACTTACCGGTATTTTTGCCGTGTTCTGGGGAACAGATTGGAAAACGATTGAGAAGGGGCTCATCTCAGGAGTAGTAAGCGGCATACAGCCGCTGCTGCTTCTGATCATGATCAGCTTTGTTATCGCAAGCTGGATGATGAGCGGATCCGTTCCAACGCTTTTATTTTACGGCATGAATATCATTCAGCCCGAATGGTTCGCGCTGAGTGCTTTGTTTATTACCATATTGGTATCAACGTTTACGGGCAGCAGTTTTACGACCGCTAGTACGGTAGGAGTAGCTCTCATGGGAATTGCTCATGTGCTGAACGTGAATCCTGGCTTAGCTGCCGGAGCAATCGTGTGTGGTGCGTGTTTTGGAGATAAGATGTCACCGCTGTCTGATTCCACTAATCTGGCTTCGGGTACGGTAGGTGTCAATTTATTTGAACACATTCGCCATATGATGTGGACCACTGTACCTGCACTAATCATTACAGCAGTCATCTTTTTCTTTGCCGGCCATCAGCCGTCAGGAACGTCGATTGCACAGTTGGCTGAAATGAAAAAGACGTTGGGTGAACACTTTACCATTACACCGTTCACGCTTATTTCACCGTTAATCGTAATGGTGATGGCGTTCCGAAAGATGCCGATCATTCCAACGCTGCTTACAGGAGTGGTGACGGCTGTCCTCACGACCCTCTTCCTCAATCCGGCCTTTACGATCGCTCATATGATCAATGCGCTGGAAAATGGATTGAATATGAAGACAGGAAGCGATGCGGTTGATGCGATTGTAAACAAGGGCGGTCTTATCCCGATGATGTGGTCGGTTTCACTGATCATCATCGCCCTGTCACTAGGCGGACTTCTTCAGGAACTAGGAATTATCGATATCATGATTCGTTCATTTGAAAACTCGCTTAAGAAAACAGGCCATCTGATTGCAGCAACGGCTGCGTCAGGGCTGGGAGTGAACCTTTTGACAGGGGAAATGTATCTTTCTATCATTCTGCCGGGGCAGGCCTTTAAAAAGCATTATGAAAAAAACGGAGTCCCGTTAATAAATCTTACAAGAACGATGGAGGATGCGGGTACACTGATCAATCCTCTCATTCCGTGGAGTGTGAGCGGTGCCTTTTTTGCAGCTACCCTCGGAGTATCTGCTCTTGATTACATCCCGTTCGCCTTTTTACTGTACTTGTCACCGCTGTTTACCCTGTTTTACGGGTACACAGGAATTGGATTAGCCAAGAAAAAAGGGCATGCAGAAACACTATCTAAAGCTTCATAAAAAAGTTGCATCAGGATATCCTCCTGATGCTTTTTTTATTTGGGTGAATGCAGGCTTCCTTTTGTTCATATGATGAAACGATAGATGTAAAATAAGCAGATCTTTAGGAAGAAGGGAGGCGGGAGTGATGAAACAGGATCGGGGTCAGAAAGTCTTTTTATCTGATGCTGTGCTGTCATCCCTGATCTACACTCACTATGGATTGACGGTTCAGTCCATTGAGCGCGTACTCGCCATTCCAAAGGTGCATACAGATCAAGGGATCTTTGGTTTTAAGAATGCCAATGAACTCAATGATCTGCCGTTTGTCGCCCATTGTATAGAGTGGATGAAACAAAACCATTTTTCTTTTATTCCGAGCGTCCTGCCTTGTCATAATGGACAGGTATATTTTGAACATGGGAATGAACTGTACTATATGGAAGAGTGGGCGAAGGGAAGGGATATCCTGTTTGCTGACCTTTCATTGTGTGAGAGGATAGGGGCAACACTCGCTCATTTTCACCATGCAGCTGATGGGGCTGTACCCCCGCCGGACAGCTCCCGGATGGAGTACGGCAGCCGGGTCCATAAACTGATTGGTGTTTATCAGGATATTCAAAAATGGAAGACAGAATATAAGCCTGTCCCGGAATGGACCTTCGAGCCGTGGATGCTGGATGTGCTTGAAACCAGATGCAGGCTGGCCTATTCTTATATCCACCGCCTTGAAGAAGAGCATGGAGAAGTGAAAGGAGCGCTATGCCACGGCAGTCTTCATCAAAGGAACATCCTGCTGGATGGGGATCAAAAGATTTATTTCATTGATGTGGAATCTTTGGTTTTTGCCGAACGGCCTTATGATCTGGCATCGTTCATCCATTATTATGCACCGTCCTACAATTGGAATCCTGCAGTGATCCACCGGTTTATTAAAGGATATCAGGAACATTCCGTCCAGTCTCTCTCGTTTAATGAATGGAAGTTTTTATTCTCCTTTCTTGCTTTTCCGAGGAGAGTTGAAAGCTGGTGCTATCGCCATTTCGGGAGCCAAACACCTTCAGAATCAACTTATTTTAAACTTCTGGGCATCCTTGTTCACGATCAGCCTAAGGAAAGCCTGTTTACACAGTTTCATCCAGAAACTCTTGAGTCATCATTTCATTTGTTTCATGAAATGGTAAAGGGGAGGATGGGGTGAGAAGGCAAGCTATTGCAAGAGGCTGCTCGAAGCCTTTTTATTTTCTTCTTTTCGCGCTGGTTTTTTGCGGGGCCTTTCTTGTTTTTTCCGTCTTTATTCATACACATCTGCTAAAAGAGTTCGACCGGTGGACGATGGCTGCAGTCTTATCGTTACGCACACCCAAATGGACGTCATTCTTTTTATTTATTCAGCAGCTGGGGTATAGGAAGTTCATCTTCCCGATGATTACTGTCATGGGGCTGTATCTTACGTTGTTTAAAAAGTTCAATGAATGCTTGTTTCTCTTTTCTACAGCGGCAGGGGCTTTTATTTTGAACGGATGGCTAAAAACCTATTTTCACCGGCCCCGGCCTTCTGTTCCTATTCTTATTACAGAAAATGGGTTCGGCTATCCGAGCAGACATACCATGCTGGCCCTTGCTCTTTACGGAAGCATCAGCTTTTTATTGTGGAGAAAATTCCAGGGGGAAGGCGCTCATTTGGCAAAAAAGCTGCTTTCGTTAACAATTGGACTGGTACTGCTGGTTGGACTCAGTATGATTTATCTTGGAGTCCACTATCCGACAGATATTTTCGGCGGTCTGTTAGCCGGAGCGGCCTGGCTCTGTTTATGCTGTGCATGGTATCTGCACATAAAAGAATAATGGCTTAGTAGGCATTGGCATAAGCAAACAGCGCCTGTTTGGACATACAATACAAAGGAAAACTGCAAGGAAACCAGGAATTAAACGGTTAAATCTCATGAAAGGAGCCATCAGCAGAGAATGAGCCATGGTCATAACCCTCAGAATAAAATGGATTACTACTACCAGCACTATCAATACCATGCAGAGATGTGTAAATATTATTATCAGCTCATGTTTGGCGAACAGAAAGAAACAGCAGAATATATGCTGCCTCCCAATATTGAGGTAAAAGAAAAATGGAAAACAAAAACATCCTATGAAAAGACCTATGCCCCGATTCAAAACCTGCCTGATCCGGATCAGCAGAAAGAATGATGACGTATGACGATTATATATCTGCCCTGCTGATCTGGTGTGTTCAACTAAAAAGGGATGCCACGATGGCTGCAGAAGGGTGCCGTTTATTTCGAAACAGAGAGATGATAAAGGTCTATGAAAACCGGATTAGCTCCTTTATCAGCGGACTCTATAGACTTCAGGAACTGAAAACAGCCTTTAAAATGAAAGAAATAGAGTCTGAAGCATGCTCTATATATCGGGAAGGATGCAGGATATGGCGGGTACTCGGAAAAAGCGCTCTGTAAAAGGGCTGTTTTTTTTTTTGCTTTTTGCAAGGAGATTTTCTTTTTCCGTTTTCAGCATTGAAAGTGCTTTCATGAGGTGGTATAGTAATTGTAATAAGTTTACGAAAACGTTTACGTAGAAAGAAGGCTGTAAATGTCTTATACGATTAAAGATGTGGCAAAAAAGGCTAACGTCTCGGTTGCTACGGTTTCCAGAATCCTGAACAATCTTCCAGGCTACTCAGAGAAAACAAAGGAAAAGGTGCTTCAGGTTATCGCGGAAATGGGGTATCAGCCCAATGCGATCGCAAGAGGTTTAATCAATAAAAAGACAAAGACGCTGGGTGTGCTGCTGCCGGCTGTTTCGGACACCTTCGCTTCCGTCGTGTTAAGCGGCATAGAAGATATGGCTCATGATCTTGATTACAGCGTAATGGTCTGCAATACGGATAAAGACGGAATTCGAACAATGAAATATTTGCAGGCACTGCGGGAAAAACAGGTGGACGGTATCATTTTTATCAGTGAATTTTTTAAGGATGAGTACTATAACGCCATTACAGCTATGAAACTTCCAATCGTGCTCGTATCGACCAAGTCTCCATACGACATTCCGTTCATTAAAGTGGATGATGAGAAGGCCGTTTTTGATGGGGTGACCTATCTTCTCGAAAGGGGACACCGTTCCATAGGGATGATCGCCGGAACAAAAGGAGATACGATTGCCACCTTACCGAGGATTGAAGGCTACAAAAAGGCACTAAAAGAACAGAACATTGCATTTGAAACAAAGAAGGTCGTCTATGGTGACTTTGGTTTTGACAGCGGCATTGCAGCTGCTGAAGAACTTCTGGAACAGAACAAGGATCTCACCGCTATTTTTTGTTCAAGTGATGAGATGGCTGCAGGTGCTTTATCTTATTTATACCGCATGTCCATCCGTGTCCCAGATGAGATCTCACTGATCGGCTATGATAATACGAAAGTGGCAGAAATGGCCATCCCGCCTTTGACTACAGTAGGACAGCCGCTCTATGAAATGGGGAAAAACTCTGTACGCATGCTTCTGGAATTGGAAGAGGGAAAAACGGAAAGCATGATCATGCCCCATAAAATAGCAGAAAGAGAAACGGTAAAATCCATTCGTAAATAAACAACAGAGTAAACGAAGGTTTACTCTTTATTTTAAAGGTTTTACGTAAACGTTTACTTAAAAAATGAGGTGAAATTAGATGAAGAAAATGATGGTGATGGTAAGTGCTTTTTCTCTTTCAGTCTCGCTCCTTTCAGGCTGTTCCGGCAAAGAATCAGACGATGGAAAAATTCATCTTGAATTTTTTCAAAACAAATCGGAAGCTGTGGGTACTTTTGATAAGCTGATCGCCAAGTTTGAAAAAGAACATCCCAATATTGATATTGAACAGAATAACGTCCCAGACTCTGAAACCGTTTTGAGAACAAGGCTGGTAAAAGAAGACGTTCCTGATATTCTTGGGATCGGCGGAAATGCGACATACGGGGATATTGCTGAAGCAGATGTGTTTTATAACTTCACGAAAGACCCGGCCGTGGACAAGGTTATTCCAAACTATGTTCAGGCATTGAATCAGCTGGCTGGCAAAAAAAATGAAGTGAATGGAATTCCATTCGCGACCAATGCCAATATGGTGCTGTACAACAAAGCCAAGTTCAGGAAACTTGGGCTTCAGGTGCCGCAAACATGGGACGAGCTGATCAGCACGGCGCAAAAGATTAAAAAGGAGGGACAGGTTCCCTTTTATCTTACTTTAAAGGATGCATGGACGGCGATGGTGCCGTTCAATTCACTAATAGCCAACACGCAGGGGGAGAACTTCTTCAAAGAAAGGGATGCTGATCGGACAACGTTTCAGAAACGGTACGGTGAAGCGTCAGAAAAGATGCTCACTCTCCTGAAATATGGCCACAAAGATAATTTCGGCAGGGACTACAACTCAGGGAATAAGGCATTCGCCAACGGGGAGTCGTTTATGTACCTGCAGGGAAACTGGGCCATTTCATCTATTAAATCACTCAACAAGAATATTGACATCGGAACGTTCCCGCTGCCTGCGACCAACGATCCTGCAAAGAACAAATTGGTTTCCGGAGTAGACACCGTATTGACCATGTCCAAAGATAATCCGCATAAAAAAGAATCACTCATGTTTATTAACTTTCTGCTTAAACCGGAGAACACAAAAATGTACATGAAAGAGCAGAACAGCTTTTCAGCTGTCAAAGGTGTATACCAGGACGATCCTGCGCTTGCCAACTTGAATCCTTATTTTAAGAAACAGCAGATCACGGGGTTCCCAGAACATTTCTTCCCGGCGGGCATCCCGATCGCCAACCTTTTGCAAGGCTTTCTGATTCAAAAGGAAGAAAAACCATTCCTGAAAAAACTTGACCGTGAATGGGACAAAGTAAAAGCCCGGCAATAGAAAGGGTAAAAAGGAGGAGAATTTAATGAAAAAGAACAGCAAGGCTTTTTACTGGATGGCTCTGCCGGCGGTCTGTTTGTTTTTTATCTTCCATACGATCCCTGTCATCCAAGGGATCATCTACAGCTTCACCAATTATAAAGGCTATGGAGATTATGAGTTTATCGGATTGAAAAATTACTTGAACCTGTTTCAGGATGACCGTGTGTTCGCTTCTTACGGATTTACGTTTAAATTTGCAATCATCGCTACGATTCTAGTAAACGTCATCAGCCTGATGATCGCGATGGGATTGAACGCCAAGATTAAGTACAGGAATACACTGAGAGGGATTTTCTTTATCCCCAACATTTTAAGCATCTTGATTGTCGGTTATATTTTTAACTACATTTTTGCTTTCTTTGTGCCTCAGATCGCGGAAAAGGCAGGCATTAATTCACTCACTGAAAATATACTCGGAAATCCCGACCTGGCTTGGATCGGAATCGTGATTGTAGCCGTCTGGCAGGCAGTAGCTTTCAATACAATTTTGTATCTGGCAGGCTTACAGACGATTCCCTCTGATCTGTACGAAGCAGCGAGCCTTGATGGGGCAGGGAAATGGCATTCGTTCCGCCATATCACCTTCCCGCTCATAGCGTCCTTTTTCACCATTAACATGGTGCTTGCGATGAAAAACTTCTTAATGGTGTTCGACCATATTATCGCACTGACTGGGGGAGGCCCTGGCCAGGCAACAGAAGCTATCTCAATCCTCATCTATAAAGGCGGCTTCCAGGGAGGAGAGTTTGCTTACCAGGCTGCGAACTCTGTCATTTATTTCATCATCATCGTTGCTGTTTCCATTATTCAAATTAAGTTTCTGCAGAAAAGAGAGGTGACCATGTAATGAGCCGAAAAGTGAATTGGCCGCTGACCATTTTGTTGATCATCTTTTCACTGTTCATTTTATTTCCGCTGTATCTGACGGTGGTGACGGCATTAAAAACACCGGAGGAAATGGGGCAGTCTCTGCTCGCCCTGCCTGAGAGCTTTCATTGGCAGAACTT
Organism: Fictibacillus sp. WQ 8-8; assembly: GCF_024494405.1. Taxonomy (NCBI): domain Bacteria; kingdom Bacillati; phylum Bacillota; class Bacilli; order Caryophanales; family Fictibacillaceae; genus Fictibacillus; species Fictibacillus sp. WQ 8-8. The sequence goes on along the minus strand of NZ_JAMXKG010000008.1, from coordinate 77,994 downwards.
TAAGGAAGCGATCCGGCTCACCAACTTCTTCCATGCGTTCCGGAACAGTGCACTTGTTACGGTGTTTACGGTCGCCTTCACGCTTTTGACCAATTCCATGGTCGCTTATGCGATTGCAAGGAACATGCACCGCAAGTTTTTCAAAATGCTGTACTACTATTTTGTCAGCGCGATGTTCGTCCCGTTCCCGATCATTATGCTGCCGGTTGTAAAGGAAACGAGTTTCTTAGGTTTGAACAACATGGCGGGACTTATCTTTTTGTACATCGTGTACGGGCTTGCTTTTAACATTTTTATTTATGTCGGCTATATCAGGTCCATTCCCTATTCCCTTGAGGAAGCAGCCTATGTGGATGGCGCAAGCACGTGGAAGGTCTTTTGGAAAGTTATCTTTCCTCTCCTTGCCCCCATCAATGCGACGGTCGGCATCTTGACTTGTCTATGGGCTTGGAACGACTTCCTGCTGCCGCTCGTTATTCTAAACAATCGGGATTCGATGACACTGCCGCTCGTGCAGTATGTGTTTCAATCTCAGTTCACAACGAACTATAACCTAGCGTTTGCCTCGTATTTAATGGCGCTCTCGCCGATGATCATCGTTTACCTTTTTGCGCAAAAATGGATCATCAGCGGTGTGACCCGCGGAGCTGTGAAATAAGTTTTGCTAGTTTTATTCTATAAAATGGAGTGGGTCTACTAATGAAAAAGACATGGTGGAAAGATAGTACGGTCTATCAAATTTACCCTAGAAGTTTTAATGATTCGAATGGCGACGGGATTGGAGACATCAACGGAATTATTGAAAAGCTGGATTATTTAAAGGATCTTGGCATCGATGTAATCTGGCTGTCGCCAGTCTATAAAAGCCCGAACGATGATAATGGCTATGATATCAGTGATTACAAAAAGATTATGGATGAATTTGGTACGATGGAGGATTGGGAGCGGCTGCTCGATGAAATGCATCAACGCGGCCTCAAGCTCATCATGGATCTTGTCGTCAATCATTCTTCCGACGAACATCCGTGGTTCCAGGAATCCCGAAAGTCAAAAGACAACCCTTACCGCGACTACTTTATCTGGCGTCCCGGCAAAGACGGTGCTGAACCGAACAACTGGGAATCATGTTTCAGCGGATCGGCCTGGCAGTATAATGAAGCGACAGGAGAGTACTACCTGCACCTTTTCAGTAAGAAGCAGCCTGATCTCAACTGGGAGAATCCAAAGCTGCGTGAAGAAGTATATGACATGATGAAGTTCTGGCTCGACAAAGGGATCGATGGCTTCCGCATGGATGTGATCAACTTCATTTCTAAAGTGCCAGGACTTCCTGAAGCACATAATCCAAGCGGGAAAACATACGCCTGGGGCGGTGACTATTTTATGAACGGACCGCGCATCCATGAATATATGCAGGAAATGAACAAAGAGGTGCTTTCCCATTATGACGTAATGACCGTAGGAGAGATGCCGGGCGTTGATACAGAAGAAGCAGCGCTCTATACCGCAGACGAGCGGGACGAGCTGAATATGGTGTTCCAGTTCGAGCATGTGGACCTTGATGCAGGCCCGGGTGGAAAGTGGGACTTGAAGCCTCTTGAACTGAAAGACTTAAAAGCTACGTTTACGAAATGGCAAAAAGGACTCGAAGGAAAGGGCTGGAACAGTTTATACCTGAATAACCATGACCAGCCGCGCATGGTTTCCCGTTTCGGCAACGACAAAGAATACCGTGTAGAATCGGCAAAAATGCTTGCGACTTTCCTTCATATGATGCAGGGAACGCCTTATGTGTATCAAGGGGAAGAGATCGGTATGACCAACGTTCAATTTGAGACGATAGAGGAGTACCAGGACATTGAAACACTCAATATGTACCATGAAAAAGTGATAGATGGCGGTGAGGACCCAGGCCAGGTCATGAAATCCATCTATGTTAAAGGACGAGACAATGCCCGTACGCCCATCCAATGGGATGACAGTGAAAATGCAGGTTTCACGGAAGGAACACCTTGGCTTAAGGTGAATCCGAACTACAAAGAGATCAACGCGAAGCAAGCGGTAGAAGATCCTGTTTCTGTCTACCACTACTATAAGAAGCTGATCCAGCTGCGCAAAGAAAACGAGATTATCGTTTATGGCAGCTATGACCTCATCTTAGAGGATCATCCTCAAATCTATGCGTATACGAGAACACTTGGTGATGAGAAGCTAGTAGTGATCCTGAACTTCTCTGGAGACGGCCCGGTGTTTGAGATGCCGGAGCATGTGGCGTATGAAGCACATGAACTTTTGATCAACAACTATGAGGTCGATGATCAAGAGCAGATTCAGTCCATTGAGTTGAAACCATATGAAGCCCGCGTCTACCGATTGAAGTAATGGTAGGGAGCTGACTCTTGCACGCCGTTTATCCGGCTGGCGGGTCAGCTTTTTTTTGGTAGTTGAGGTGGATCGGGTGATACCATTTAGTTTACATAATATCCGTTTGGCGGGTAAAGCTGTAATTTCGGCGGGTATTTTATGATTTTGGACAGTATTTTCTTCATTTCGGCTTGTAAATTATTCATTTCCGCTTGTAAATGAAAATCCAGCGGCTGTTCCTTACCTTTGGACAGGCTATTTAGCAAAAAAAAGCTCCGATTTCCCAAACAACAGCGTTTTTACAAGAAAAACAGAGGGAAATCAGAGCGGAAAAGACTAAGTACTTCCTTTATTTTACGTAATCAGACGCTTGTCGGGTCATAACGGTCCCTTCAGGATTTCTGTTAAAACCTTCCAATATCCTCTGTGTTCATGTTGAGGCCGGGCATGCCGGGAACCCAGTTTGCCGGAATACTGGTTTGAGAGTGTTCACCATATTGGAGGGCTTGAATAAGCCGCAGAATTTCGTAGGCGTTCCGTCCGACTTCGGAAGGATAGATGAGTTTGCTGGCAATATAACCATCGGGGCCGACGATGATTGTAGCCCTTACTGCGGCACCGCTGTGGGCGTCCAATACTCTATAGGCGCGGCTGATGAGGTGGTTTCGGTCGCTGACCAGCGGATATTGGACCTTACCAGCAAGAGGTGAGACTTCTTTAAATACTTTATGAGAAAACACGCTGTCCGTACTGATGCCGAGCACTTCAGTGTTCAGTTTCTTGAGCTCACCGTATAAAGCGGCGACCGCCGCTAGTTCTGTCGGTCAGACAAAGGTGAAATCACTGCCGTAAAAAAACAAAATTACCCATTTGCTGTGAAAATCTTCCAGGCGAACATCCTTGATCTCCCCGTCCTGAATCGATGGTGCGGTAAATACGGGAGCGATATCGCCAAGCCCCGCACAATAAGGCTGAGGACCGCAGGTGTTGAACTGTTCTACGGATGGTTTTGGGTAAGGCTGATTCCCATCATTGGGCATGCTCATTCCAATCCCTCCTTTCCGTATAGGTGTATGCTGTGTCTATCTATCGTATGAAGAGAAGGAAGAGAAGTGTTTTTTATCGATTGTCTTTCAAATAGAAAGGAAACTGGTAAAATTAAGGGTATGAGCAAAATGGGAAGATAAAGGCGGAGAAGTAAATGATAAATGAATCGTATCCGAGAACTCGGACTTCTTTAAGGGAAGATTTTAAGCAATTGGGACTGAAAAAAGGAATGACCGTGATCGTTCATTCTTCTTTACGCAAGATCGGATGGGTTTGCGGTGGGCCTGTAGCAGTCGTTCAGGCATTAATGGATGTCATAACAGAGGAAGGTAATCTGGTGATGCCCACCCAGTCCGTGGATTATTCTGATCCTTCCGAATGGGAAAACCCGCCGGTACCTCAGGATTGGTGGCAAACGATCCGTGACGAAATGCCAGCCTATGAACCTTCCATTACTCCAACGTTTTCGATGGGGGCCATTGTGGATGCCTTCCGGTCGTTTCCCGGTGTCATAAGAAGCGGACATCCGACCGTTTCCTTTGCGGCTTGGGGGAAAGACAAAGAAATACTTATGGAAAATCACGCATTAGATGAAGGGTTTGGTGAAAGTTCCCCCCTGGCAGGAATCTATAACCGTGATGGTTATGTTCTGCTGATTGGTGTCGGCTATGGCAGCAATACATCGATGCATCTGGCCGAATACCGCATTCCCGGACAAAAGGGATTGGAAACGGGGAGCCCTGTTATGGAATCAGGACAAAGAGTTTGGAAGACTTATAAAAAAATAGAAACCAGGGAAGAACTGTTTGACCAGATCGGCCATGAATTTGAGAGTCATCACGGCTCTGAGGTTAATAAAGGACTTGCAGGGTCTGCTGAAACCCGTCTGATTCGGCAAAAGCCACTCGTGGACTTTACGGAAAAATGGTTTTTAGAGAGCCTTAACTCACAAATAACCATGTAAAAAAACAACCGGAGGTGTCTCCGGTTGTTTTTTTTATCTGCCGCCGCAGCCGCATCCTCCGCCGCCTTGAGGCGGTTTTGTATACTGCTGAGGGTATGCAGGATTCTGTATAGGATAGCCTCCGTAAACACCTTGGCCAAAACCCGGGACCATCCCATGGTAACCTGCTCCCATATATCCGCCCTGGCCGTAAGCTTGGCCAGGGTAACCAGGATAGCCTGGCTGTCCATAGCCCATTCCAGGCTGCATGCCGTACTGCGGATACTGTCCGTACCCGTAAGGATTCATCTGGTGCATGAAATCGTTCCAATCTATTTAAATTTTATTTCTGTAGTTACAGCATATGTAGGTCTGGCAAGAGTGTACAAGATATTCAACCTAGTAAAATGTAATTTATTTTATGTAAGGATGAGTAAGCTGGGGATGATAAAAGCCGGTTGATTTTGCAGGTGTGAAGAGCTTGAATTTTAGTTAGGCTCATTTATTTCGGGTTAGGCTCAATTCCTGATCAGTTTGGCTCAATTATCTCTGTCTTTCGCTCAATTATGTCTTCCTACCGCTCTTTTATGAAAAAAGAACCCTCCCGGATCTCCTTCCACTGTAAAAAACCTAAAAAGCAGAGGGGCACAAGCGCAATCTCGCGGATTCCCTCTGCTTTTCAGATGGCGGTTCAATCACAATTGTTATCCTTCAATTTCAGGCTGAATATCAATATAGTGTGCAGAAGGCTTTCTTTTCTTAACACGGATTTTTAAGACACCGTTCCCGTACGTGGCTCGCACGTCTTCCTGTTTTACAGCAAAAGGCAGCGGGACAAGTCGCTCGACTCGTTTATTCGCCTGTTTGAATTGAGTGATATTGTTTTTATCATCGGCAAAGCGATTGGATTCAGAAGCAAATGCAATAATTTTAAGTGCGCGTTCCAGCACCTCGATTTGAATTTGGCTTTGATCATAGTTTTCGAGGTTGGCGTAGGCGATAAACTCATTTTTGGTCTCCTGAATCTCTAAGGGGAACGATAGATGGTCAACCATTGTCTGGTAATGCTCAAAGCTTTTATCAATGAATTGTTCTAAAGATTTTACCCACGTTCCCAATGACTTCTCATTAAAGAATGGCATGATGGGTCCGCCATTTTCAGGCATGATTTACCCCTCCTTATTCAGTAAATTAGGCGTTGCCGGCAACGTTCGAATCAACAGCATCTGTATCTAATGTGTTGGTTGAACTGATAAATGTAACGGTTTGCAGGAAATTGCCTGTATTTCCGCCTCCAGAGCCGCTATACCCTTTGCTTGTGCTTTTAGGGTTAATGACAAGGGTGTCACCAAAGTTAACTACTCCATCGGCTTGCACAGAGGAAATGGTTACAGGCCCCACGATCAGTGATGGCAAGAGAACGAACCTCCCTTTTAGAAGTACCGTATAGATTGCATGCTGCTCTTATTAATGTATGTGCAAATTCTTAAAGGGTGAGCAGATAAGAGGGTGAACACCTAGGAAAAAGTGACATATGATATGAGGAGACTGTTGGCAGGGGGTGGTTTGAAGTGCCTGGAATCGTAGGGAGTATAAATATTGCCTCTGTATCGAGCAGCTCCATTGTCCATATCGGGGATGTTCAGGCCATCAATCCTATCAGCAATGCGAAGACCTTTGCAGGCGCAGGGTCGTTTAACACGGGTGATAACATAAGGACGAACACGGGCTACAACCTTACAAATACGTACGATATGGATCAGTTCGATAATACGAATATTGCAAATAACTAGAAGTGTTGATTTTAAAAGCAAATTTACAGCAGATCCGGCATAAAACTAAGTAAGGAGATGATGTTATGTCGGATAGCTATAATCAATACTATTATATCCAGCAGATGCAGGGGCAGCTTCAATGCCTGCAAGATAAAGTATGTGAACTGGAAAAGCAGATTGAAGAATTGACCAAGGATATGAAGAAAGTAAAAGACCAGCCGACCACACAAATCCAATATTCTTTTGATCAGCTGAAAATTGAGAGGCTTGACGGAACGCTGAACATTGGGCTGAGCTCTGAAAGTGACGGCAAAAACATGGTGGATGATTTTACAGTGGGCGGAGAATCCATCGCAGTTGGCGGCAGTAAACCACCCCCGGGCGCCATGAGTTCAAGCCGGGAATATACAGCAATCATGGCAAACCTTGAAGAATATATGAACATTGAGGCACCGGAAGACATAACCAAAATAGAAGAGGAACAAGAACATAAACTGGATGAATCTTATCGTGAACTGATTTTGAATGATATCCGGACACAGCTTCCGGGCAGGCTGGAGCATTACCTTCAAAAATATCCTCCCCATAACCAAGAGGGCATATTGCTCGTTGAGAATAAAGTGAAAGGTGATGTGTACAAAGGAATTGAGCATTTCATCTTAAGCTTAAAGAACAATAACATCGGGGGTGAGAACCATGAGATTCCAGGTGATCAATCATGAACTGTCTGTGGGCTCTCTTAAAATTGTAGGGGTGAGTATCTCTTCGCTCGTTTTGGTTGGCGATGCCGGGCATATTTGTCTGGCTTCCATATTTGATACACCACCGGAAGCCCTGGTGGTCGGAACCTCACTCGTTCCTCTAGCACTATAATATGATACCGAGAACATCGGAGGTCAATCATATTCACATCCGTTCAATGTTATTTTCATCCATCGTAAATATCGGGGATACAGACCAGTTTGCTGCCTTTTCACAGGCACTGGCCATCCAGAAGTATGAGCCGACTTTTGATTTGGCGTTAAGCGGACTCATTAATTTTCCGAACTACCAGGCGTTTACTATACCGCGCCCAAGGCCTACGCCGCCGAAAGAAGTCACTATGGAATCATATAATGATCCTGCCTATATCCGAGTAGGGGTTATTGATATTTTGGGTATATCAACAGCTGCCATGCTTCATATTGGAGGTATTCAAAACATCGACCTCGAGTCGAGGGTTAAGCATATAAGGGATTATCGAACCAATCCCGATCCGAAAAACCTGGCGATCGTTCCAGTATCACCGGTATCAAGGCACAAGCAAGACCATGGACAAATGAGGGAGGAATAATCTTGAATCTGTTTGTTAACCAGACCATTACCATCTATCAGTTAAAGGTACAGGGGATTCAGAATTCATCCGTCATGCAAATCGGCAGTGCGGGCATGATCCGGCCTGTTTCTAACTTGTACAATACAGGAGGCTTCACCGGGGAAGCTCCTCCGCTTGCCGCGGTCCCAGCTGTCGAACTCCCTGCACCTTCATAAATGTTTACAGCTAATAAACAAAGAAAGGAGGGATACCATTGGATTCATGGAAACAGATGATGGAGTGGAAGAAGTTTGCTGATCAGTACCTTGGCCAAAATTTCTTTTCTCCTTACCAGCAGCAGGAAGACACACAGAGGGAGCAACAGCAGTCCCAGCCGCAAGAAGAGCGGGGATTTCCGGCTGTTAATATTTATGAATCTGAGAATGAGCTCTTATGCATTGCTGCCATTCCAGGCCTTGAGAAAGCGGAAGATGTGGATGTGTATGTGGATGACAGGAGCGTTCATATCAAAGGGAAAACCAACTTGATCGGAGGAAAATATAGAATAGCCAAGGAAGAGTTCGGTTCAGGAGCCTTTAGCAGAGAAGTGGAACTGCCGTATCGGGTCCGCAGTGACGCCATTCATGCGACGTATAAGAAAGGATTCTTGTACATTAAGCTTTATCGGCTGCCCGCTGATCGTCAAAAACCAAAAAAAGTAGACATCCGAAGATTTGATGATTGACCGATTGACATTTTTGGGAAATTCGACTAAACTGATGGTGATAAAACTAGAAAGGAACAGGTGTATCGTCCAATGCGTAACTAACTCCTATTTTAATTGAACTTTATATTCATTTTTGAATCTAAACTTCGGATAGGATTAGTTTGCCCATTTTTCATACCTGTTTTTTTTACGTGATACCCGGTTTTACGGGACAGGTATCGTTATTTTTGTGCGAATTTTTCCTCTCTGATCAAAACAGGGAGGTTTTTTTATGCTTTTATTAGAAGCCGCAAATATTGAAAAGTCATACAGTAACCTCTTGATTATAAAACTCTCAGAACCGCTGAAAATCAACAGAGGGGACAGGATTGGCATCGTAGGATTGAACGGAGCCGGAAAATCAACGCTGATGAACATTTTAGCAAAGGAAGAAGCTGCAGATACAGGCAGTGTTCATGTCTTTGGAAGAATTTCTTCAGTTTTGCAATTTGGAGATGAGCTGGAAGAGAGCCCTTCGGAAGCTTTGCAAAGAATCTGGGGAATTCAGGACAAGGAATGGCTGACCATGAGTGGAGGCGAGAAAACACGGTTGAAAATTGCCTCCGCCCTGCAGCAGAACCCTGACCTTTTATTTCTGGATGAACCGACAAGCCATCTGGATCTGCAGGGAATTCAGCAGCTGGAGAATGAATTGAAGAGCTTTCCTGGGGGCGTTGTGCTGATTTCGCATGACCGGGCGTTTCTTGATGAAATCTGCACGAAGATCCTGGAGATCGAAAATACAGTTCCAACCTTCTATTCAGGAAACTACTCAGCATACCGTAAACAAAAAGAACATGAGCGAACCCGTCAATTTTTTGAGTATGGGGAGTATACGAAAGAAAAGCAAAGACTGCTTGAAGCTGCACGGGAAAAGACACAAAAAGTAAAGAGCATGAAGAAAAAGCCGAGCCGGATGAGCTATAAAGAAGCCAATCTCGGCAGGGGAAGGGTTAAAAGCAAGCAAGCGGCGATGATGAAGAACGTCAAAGCGATGGAAAAACGGGTAGAACAGCTGGAGAAAAAGGAAAAGCCGAGAGAAACGGAAGCCGTTCAGTTTGATATCCAGCAATTTACGCCAGTGCATGCTAAACAGGCGATCCAGGTAAAAGACGCTTCAAGGTCTTTTGGAGACCAGTTATTGTTTGCTGGCATTTCATTTATTGTAAAGACCGGGAGCAGAACAGCCCTTATTGGTCCGAACGGCTGCGGAAAGTCCACCCTGATCAGCATGATCCAATCTGCACACCCGGCAGTATCTTTGTCAAAGGCCTTGAAGATTGGATATTTTAATCAGCAGCTCAACATCCTGAATGAAGATCTTTCTATTCTGGAGAACGTTTCTGAAAATAGCCCGTATTCCGAGGAATTCATTCGGACTGTACTCGCACGGCTGTTATTTAAAAGAGAAGATGTTCACAAAAAGGTAAGTGTGCTGAGCGGGGGGGAACGGGTAAAAACAGCATTGACGAAGGTTTTTCTTGGAGATTATAATCTTCTGCTGCTCGATGAGCCGACGAATTATCTGGACGTTTTTACCAGAGAGGCGCTGGAAACGGTTTTAAAAGCTTATCCGGGCACCATCTTGTTCTCGACACATGACCGCCACCTTATGAATGCATTGGCAGATCATGTCCTTGTCTTTCAGGATCATCAGAGTGCGTTATTTTCGGAAGGGAATTATGATGCTTTTCAGCAGCGGGCTCTAAAGCCGGATAAAGCTCCATCGATCAACCAAGGTGAACTATTGGCTCTGGAACTGGAGCTTGCTGATATTGTGGGGCGCTTGTCCATACCGCGGAAAGGCGACCAAAAAGAGGTGCTTGAAGAACGGTATAACGAGCTCATCAAAACTGTGAATGAATTGAGAAAGATAACTTAATACGAAGAAAGGGGCTGTCCAGAAAGTCGAAAATTGTCCTTCAGGCAGCCCCTTTTTGGCTTGAAAAATCTTCAATGAAAAGTTAATTGAAGTGGAAGATGCGAGACTCCTGCGGGACTAGCGTGACAGGTGAGACTCCCGCCGGTGCTTGCACCAAGAGGCTCACCGCACGCCCCGCGGAAAGCGAGCAGCCTGGAACGGAAATCACAGCTTACAGACTTCTTGGACAGCCCCTTTTCAGATTGTTTTTTTACTTGTTTTCTTCATCCTGTCTTATTGGGGGTTCTTCTGCATCACCGATTTCAGTTGAATAACTTATCTGTTTTAAGTCGTATTCATGAGCGACAGAACCGCCAGCCATGCCTTCGTTAATCATCCGGTCGATATCAAGGTAGAGTTCTTTTCGGCCTTCATAATCTGTTTCTTTTTCTGACATAACGACATGATCCCTCCTTTTTCAATAGTCTGCCCCAATTTGCGGAAAACGAGCTTAGAAAAAAACGATAAAGGGTATAGAAGACTATTAATTGTAACTTTGAGGAGGAGCATCACATGGATTACAGCCAGGTTGTCGAGAGGTACTTTTTTCTGATTCGAAAAAGACACCTGAAAGGCGCTTTGAACATGAAAGAGTACAATAAGAAAGTGGAACTGATTAATTTATGGTTTATTCGTCATACCTTGCGTTCCGGTCTCGCAAAAAAGGGAGCGCAGTAAGACTCATTCATATAGGGATACATATGGAAGCTTCCGATTATTAATTTCGGAAGTTTTTTTATAAACAGGAAAACAGGAGGAGAATGAAGTATTCTTAAAGTGAAACTTAATAAGTCATCAGCCGTATAAGAGGCAGTAACTTTTTTACATACTTTAGGAGGAAGACAAAATGAACAATCATGAGATCGATTATAAGATTCATGGAGATGACATGCAGTTTGTTGAGGTGGAACTTGATCCGAGTGAAACCGTGGTCGCTGAGGCAGGCGCCTTGATGATGATGGAAGACGGCATCAGCATGGAAACCATTTTTGGCGATGGATCAAGCCAAGGGTCTGGGTTAATGGGCAAGCTGTTTAATGCCGGTAAACGGATGCTGACAGGTGAAAGTCTGTTTATGACCACCTTTACGAATGAAGGTTCAGGCAAAAAGCATGTTTCCTTCGCTTCACCTTACCCGGGGAAAATTATTTCGATGGATTTGAGCGAACATGGCGGTAAGATCATTTGCCAGAAGGATGCTTTTTTGGCTGCTGCTAAAGGTGTCTCAGTAGGAATTGAACTTCAGCGCAAGCTTGGTACAGGTTTTTTCGGCGGTGAAGGATTTATCATGCAGAAGCTGGAAGGCGATGGAATGGCTTTCGTTCATGCCGGCGGAACCATTCATGAAAAAACACTGGAGCCTGGAGAAGTGCTGCGTGTGGATACAGGCTGTCTTGTTGCGATGACGAAGGACGTAGACTATAGCATTGAGATGGTAAAGGGAGTAAAAACCGCATTATTCGGCGGTGAAGGGTTATTCTTTGCTACCTTAAGAGGTCCCGGGAAAGTGTGGATTCAGTCCTTGCCGTTCAGCAGACTCGCGAGCAGGGTATTCGCGGCGATTCCTCAGTCCAAAGATGAAGGAAGCCTCGCCAAAGGTCTCTTTAATATTTTTGATGGTGATTGATTTACTGAAAATGAAGAAGGGATTGTGCAAAACGCGCAATCCCTTCTTTATGCTGTACCCTATGTATTAGTCCTGAACATTATAAGGATCAATTTCCCTTTTTGATTGAAGCTGAATCAAACGTTCAAGCCTTTCATTGGTAAGGCGGTCCGCTTCGTTTTTTCGTTTCATAAAGCCCATGGCTTTAAAGATAAAAACGATCGTTAATACAACCATAAATAAAGCCACTAACACATAAAGAACACCAAACAAGCCGAAAAACATACCGACCGCATCAAATGGATCATTCCTCATCACATTTCTCCCCCCCTTTCGCCATAATCGGACAATAGATTAATTGCCGTGATCTCTTTACATTAAACCATATTTTTGAAATTGTTTCCTTTCACCCGATAAAATTCCTTTAGTTGGAGCCATCTTGTTAATCTTTGATACAATAGAGGCAGATAACTAATGATATGAGGTATGAGTGAAAATGAGTATACTATCGGTTGAAAATATATCAAAAAGCTATGGGGACAAAACCCTTTTTAATGAGATATCCTTTACGGTCAGCGAAAAACAAAGAATTGGTATCATTGGAGTTAACGGAACCGGGAAATCCACTCTCCTTAAAATTATTGCAGGAATGGAGACCGCAGATACAGGGGAAATAGTACACGCTAATGAATTTCATATTGAATACCTGCCGCAGTCTCCGGTCTTTGAAGAGGGAGTGACGGTACTTGAAGCTGTTTTTTATGGAAGTTCTCCGTTAATGCAGCTTCTCAGGGAATATGAAACGGCGATTAAAAAGCTGGAAAGCGACCCGCAAAACGAAAAATTCCAAAAGCAGCTGTTTTCTCTTCAGCAGAAGATGGATGCCATGGATGCATGGGACACGAATACAACAGCAAAAACGGTCCTCAACAGGCTTGGAATTGCCTCTTTGGAGCAACAGGTGAGCACCCTTTCAGGCGGCCAGCAAAAACGGGTAGCCATTGCACGGGCGCTCATTCAGCCTGCCGATCTGCTGATTTTGGATGAGCCGACCAACCATATTGATAATGAAACGGTAGAGTGGCTGGAGGATTTCCTGGCCAAATATCGTGGCGCTCTGCTGATGGTGACACATGACCGCTACTTTTTGAACCGGGTAACGAACCGCATGATCGAGCTCGATGAAGGAAACCTTTACAGCTATGAAGGAAACTATGAAATGTTTCTGGAGAAAAAAGCAGAGCGAGAGGAGCGGGAGACTTCCTCGGAACAGAAAAGGCAGAACCTGCTTCGCCGTGAGCTGGCTTGGCTGAGAAGAGGAGCGAAAGCACGCACAACGAAACAGAAAGCGAGAATACAACGCGCGGAAACTCTTCAGGAGCATTCGGGCCCTGCACAGAAGGGCCAGATGGAAATGGCCATAGGCTCAGCCAGGCTTGGCAAAAAAGTCATGGAGATTGAAGGAATTTCAAAATCGTTCGGAGAGAAAACTCTCTTTACTGATTTCAGCTATCTTATGATGCCTGATGACCGGCTTGGAATCATCGGTAAGAACGGTAGCGGGAAAACAACACTGTTGAACATCCTGGCCGGCAAGATTCTTCCGGATTCGGGCCAAGTTGAAACCGGTCCGACTGTTAAACTGGGGTTCTATACCCAAAACCATGAAGAAATGGATGAGAATCTGAGGGTGATTGAGTATATTCGTGAAGCTGCAGATGTCATTTATACGAAAGACGGGCAGTCCATTACCGCCTCGCAAATGCTCGAACGGTTCTTATTTTCGCCTAGCGCACAGTGGACCTACATCTCCCGATTATCTGGAGGGGAAAGACGGCGACTCTATTTGCTGCGTGTTCTGATGGGAGAGCCGAATGTCCTGTTCCTGGATGAGCCGACGAACGATCTGGACATAGAAACATTATCAGTATTAGAGGACTATCTTGAGCATTTCCCCGGTGCCGTCATTACCGTTTCCCATGACCGTTATTTCCTTGACCGTACGATGGAACATCTCTTTGCACTTGAGGGCAACGGAGAGGTGCGGCGCTTTGATGGAGATTACTCGGCTTATTTGGAGCAGAAGAGGCAGGAAGAGGAACAGGCATCTTCTGTAAGAGTCGAGACTCCGACAGAGGCTAAACCGAAAAAAGAAAAAGCACGCCGGCTCTCCTATAAAGAACAAAAGGAATGGGAGACCATCGAGAACGTCATTGCTGAATTAGAAGAGAAACACGAAGAAATCGAATCTCAGATTGCTTCAGCAGGAAGCGATTTCGGCAAGATTGATGGTTTGTTCCGTGAGCAGCAGGAAGTTGCGGATAAGCTGGAACAAGCGATGAACCGCTGGGAAGAGCTTTCAGAGATTGTAGAAGAAATCGAACGAAATAAATAAGTATGAGAAAAACCGCTCCTTTTTACAGGTGCGGTTTTTCTGTTTGATCTTTTTTAAAGGCTTTTCCTGTAAGAATATTTTTAACGTACCAGACCGGCCCGACAAGAAGATAGACAGGGTTGCTGAGAAAAGAGGGTTTTTTGCCCTCAAAGAGGTGTCCGATAAATTGAAGCACCCAGCCGAGGATAAATAAAGCGAGCGCTGTTTTCCACATCCAGAAAAAGAGCGGAAGCGAAACAACGATCATTGGTATACCGATGGTGTGTGTAAGTTTATTCATGGGATGCTGATGATCTTCTTTATACTTTTCAACGAAAGATTTTGCAGCCATCTTTCATCCCTCCTTTTCTAAGTTTCTATTCTTGTTACTGGCTTCCCATTCCTTCTAATGGAGTCATTTATAGGAATATTCGACTATTTTTTCAAGTTACCGACATAAAACGCACATATCGACAGTATCTTTTATATAGACAAAGGAAGGGGGGTGAAACGATGAAAAGAATAAGCTATTTTTTCGCAGGAGCAGCTGCCGCGGCTCTTCTCTTCCTTCCGCAGCAAGTATCAGCGGCGAAAGAAAATCAACATTCCTTACAGCAGCCTCAGCAAAAACTGGAAAAGGTGCAAAAGGTAAATCGAACGGCAGAGGAAAAAGATCAACAAACGAAGAACAGCAGAAAAACGGTTAAAAACATTCCTCATCTGAAAGAAAAGACGACTCCTGCAAAACCAATACGGAACCATAAGGAAAAGGTTAATAAGAGGGCCGTGCCTTCTCACCGTCCTGTAAAGGCGGAAAAAGCTCCTCAAAAAACCAAAATCCTTCCTCCAACTCCTGCAGCCAGCCGTCAGCCGGAACGAAATAAAGGGGATTTCAAGAAGGCTGTTCAACCGGTCAAACCCATACAGCAAAAAAAGAAAGACATGAAACCTGCTGTTACGAGACCGTCTGGCGAAGAAAAGATTGAAGTACAAAAGGAAGTCAGTCCTGTTTCTTCTATAAAAAAGGAAAGCCGTCAAGCAACAAAGGCTGCCGAACATAAAGAACCCAGGAATCATCTGGAGAAAGTGCCGAGCAGCCCTTTGAAACCGTTATCAAAGAAGATTCCTGTAAACCCATCTTCTAAGTTGATTTTACCGGGTGCTTCGCCTTCTTCCGGCCACTCTGGCAGCAACCGGGACAGCGGAGGACAATCATCCACTCTTTTTACTTTTAAAGCATACATAATGGACAGTGATCGAATAACTGGCTCTTCAGTAAAGCTGCTGGGTGCGTCAAATAGGGATTTTCTTAAAAGCCAATGGGTGAATGCTCCTCCATCTCAGCCGCCCAAAATGCTCTTTCAACTCTTTTATAAATAAATCAATCAAAAAATAAAAAAAGAATTGAAGGAGCAAACAATCATGAAAAAAATGAACGGTATGTTAATTAAATCTTTCGTATTTGCAGGAACACTTTCTATTGCAGCATTAGCTGGGGGAGAAGCAACTTCGGCAGCACCAGGCCATCACAGTGAAAAAGCAGTAAAAACACATGTGACAACTCACGTTAAAACTCATGCAGCAACACCTCAAGCACCGCAAAAAGCGAGTGAGAAAGCAAAAGAAGCAAACAAACACTCCGCAGTCCATGGTGTTAAACATGAAGAAAAAGTGAAAAAGCCAAACGTGCACAAGTCCGAAGAAAAAGAAGTAAAAGCAGAAAAAGTAAAAGTAAAAAAAGTGAAGCCTGTAAAAGAAGTAAAAGTAAAGAAAGAAAAGAAAGAAAAAACAAACCCTTCTTCTGAAAATAAAGCTCATTCTCAAGCCTATCATGCAAGTGAGAATGCGAAAAAAAATGCAGCCCCTAACTCAGCAGTACATGCTGCTGTGCCTGCAGTGAAACCGTCTGAACCAGTGAAACAAGAAGATCAAATCAAAGATCAAGAAGAAGCTGATACAGAGATTGTTGTGACTGTTCCGGAAGATCTTAAAGACGAAAAAGAAGTCAAAGATGAAGATCAAAAGGTTACAGAGCCAGTAAAAGATGAAGACGAAGATGCAGTGAAAGAGGAAGAAACAGAGAAGGAAGACGCTGTTAAAGTTGAAGACGAAGAAAAGGCGTGTACATCTGACAAGGAAAGCGAAAAAGCCGAAAAATCAGATGATACTGTAGCGCCTGCAACTAATCAGCAAGAAGATGAAGACCAAGACTATGATCAAGATCAAAACAATGAAGACGATGATAATAAGTCAGAAGATGTAAACAAGAATGTTATTCTGCCAACTGTTCGCATTTCTACTGAAGATCAAGATTCTTCAGACGAGTAATTAGCAGCCAGGGGATTATCCCCTGGTTTTTTCTTTTCAATAATACGTCATAAGAAGCTTGTGGACTTTTGCCTATGAGGCAGGAGTCCTTTCTATATGTACAAGTGTATTTTCAAACTAGTAAAAATATTCTAATAATAGTAAATTAGTAGCATTTCAAAATACTGGGGATGTGATACTTTTATATAGCAAGAAATAACAAAATATTCATTATTTTCTATCAGGAGGGGTACATTTGGGAAAGTGGAGTAAGAGATTGGGAGCATCACTGGCGATTACTGGGCTATCATTAGGTTTAGTTTCCACATCCGTGTTTACAGGGTCTTTAGACGCAAAAGCAAAAACGGCGATGCAGGAAACGGTTGCAAATCATTACGGCAATAGTCATTCCGCACTAGACCTGGCTATTGTAAACGATGATAAATTAATAGATTTGCTCATTAGAGAAGGAGTCATCTCCAAGGATGCTTCTGAAAAGGAAAAACAAAAGGCGCTTCATGCTTACCTTGAGCTAAAAGGAAAACCGGATGCTGTGAAAGAGAAGGATCCGCTTGCTCCAAAAGCAAAGGCAGCAGCTGCTGAAAAACAGCGTGAGTTCAAAGGGTTCACGAACGGCCTCCTTCATGGAAACGGCAAAAAGAAAGGGCAATATAAGAAACAGCCAGATCCCGTGGATGACCAAGGACCAGGTGAGGTTATTAAAAAAGGAAAACTATTAACACTGACCGTTGAATACGCAGATACGCCTCATAACAACATTAAACCGAACGAGACGGATAACTACTATAAAGATTATAACCTTCAGCATTACGAGGATATGATCTTCGGTGAAGACGGAGTTAAAGGGCCTAACGGTGAAAAATTTAATTCACAAAAACAATACTATGAACAGCAATCTGGCGGTTCTTACACTGTTGAAGGAAAAGCGTACGGATGGCTGAAGGTTCCAGGAACCGCGGCTTTCTATGGTGCTGATAGAGCTTCCGGCGGCCATGACAACGTCACACCTGGCGGCTCCAAGCAGCTTGTAGTAGATGTGTATAAGGCAGCTCTAGATGCTGGGATACCTCTTGGTGACTACGATCTTGAGGATCCGCATGATTTAGATGGAGACGGTAAGTATTGGGAGAAGGATGGCCTCGTTGACCACCTGCAAATCATCCATGCCGGAATGGGACAGGAAGCTGGTGGCGGTTCACTAGGTAACAATGCAATTTGGTCACACCGTTCTGCTAAATTTTTTGATCCGGATGGACTTGGCAATGGTCTTCCTGGATTCTACGATTACACAATGATGCCTGAAGATGGGGCCACTGGTGTTTTCGCACATGAATACGGCCATGACCTTGGTCTTCCGGATGAATATGACACGATTTACTCCGGAACAGGCGAAGCAGTTGGATACTGGTCCATCATGTCAGGCGGATCTTGGGCAGGTAAAGTACCAGGGGCAGAACCAACTGGATTCTCTCCTTGGGCGAAATCTTATTTTCAAACTACACTTGGCGGAAACTGGACAACTCCTACTATTGTTGACTGGAAAGATGTATCGACTAAAGGAGCACAATTCCTTTTAGACCAGGCCAATACACCGAATGGCCTAAACCATCAAGCCATTCAAGTGAATCTGCCGAAGAAAAAGACCGCAATCAACACCCCTAAAACCGGCACTTACCAGTACTGGGGCGGACAAGCAGATGAAATGGACAACTCTATGGTTACTAACGTAGATCTAACAGGCAAACAGTCTGCTACTCTTACTTTTGATGCATGGTATGACATGGAAGAACAATGGGACTTTGCTTTTGTGCAAGTGTCTACTGACAATGGTGCTACATGGAAGTCTCTAGGAAACAGTCATACTCGTTCTGACGTGGTTCCTGAAGGCTACCCGACCATCCTTAATTCTATGCCTGGATTTACAGGGAACTCAAACGGATGGCAGGCTCAATCGTTTGATCTGTCTGCTTACAAAGGGCAAAAGATCCAGCTGCGCCTTCGTTCTGCAACAGATTGGGGGACAAGCCAGGCAGGTTTCTTCGCAGATAACATTAAAATCGTGGCAGACGGCACAACTTTAGTAGATGATGGAGCTGAAAAGGATCCTTCTGCATTTACGTTAAAAGGCTTTGAGAAGTCAGACGGCAATAAATACAGCGATCATTACTACTTGCTCGAATGGAGAAATCAACAAGGTGTTGATGAAGGGCTTGCCCACATTAAACGCGGAAGTTCTCTAATGAGCTATGATGGCGGTTTAGTCGTATGGTATGTGGATCCGACGTATACTGACAACTGGACAGGCGTTCACCCTGGAGACGGATTCCTAGGGGTAGTAGATTCTCATATCAACGATTTGAAATGGAACACTGGAGCAGAAGCAAGCACTCGCTTCCATATTGCAGATGCAGCCTTTGGATTGGATAAAACATCCGGTCTGAATATTGATTATCCAGGTGTTCAAACTTTGACTGAGTCAAGTCAATCAGCAGTATCACTGTTTGACGACAGCAAATCATTTGCGAATCCATTCATGCCGGACGCAGGCCGCAACACAGGAAACTACGGTCTGAAGGTTCGTGTGAACGGAGAAGCTTCTGATGATTCAGTAGGAGCAATTGTAATCTATAAGTAATTCATAATTAATCTATAAAGCTCTTCTATTTTTAAATAGAAGAGCTTTATAGTTCTTTAGTCCTATTAAGCTATGAGAAAAATTTGCCATTTTAGTAATATAGTACATCCTCTTTACCTAAGTAA
Source organism: Fictibacillus sp. WQ 8-8 (assembly GCF_024494405.1). NCBI lineage: Bacteria > Bacillati > Bacillota > Bacilli > Caryophanales > Fictibacillaceae > Fictibacillus > Fictibacillus sp. WQ 8-8. The sequence goes on along the minus strand of NZ_JAMXKG010000008.1, from coordinate 58,816 downwards.
TATGGTAGATTTAGAAAGAAAGAATACAGAAAATTCATGCTGTTCAAAACAGGAGGGGTTACATTGGGAAATTGGTCTAAGAAATTAGGCTCATCGCTCTTGATCACAGGGCTTTCATTGAGTCTAATGTCACCTGCAGCATTTGCTAGCAATTCACAGCCGGAAAAAGGAAAATCGACGCAGTTTGCACCAATCGATATGAACGTGGTGGATCAGGACAGGCTTGCCAAAGCTTTGAAAGACCGAGGGATTATCTCAAAGAATGCTTCAAAAGTTGATACTGCCAAAGCCGTTCAAAAGTACATAGCACGAAAAAATGAAAAAGTGGGCGGAGTTCAAGTAAATGCTTCCTCAGCATCAAGCAAGAAAAATTTTGACCTTAAAGCAAAAGATTTCCTTTATAAACAGAAACAGAAGCTATCAAAAAAATTAAATAAAAGCCAATCCAAAATGCAAAAAGGTCTTCCGAATGGGTTCGTAAAAGTAGACCCTGCAAAAGGAAAAAAATATGATGGCCCTGTCCGCAAAGATAAGGTGCTTGTCCTTTTGGCCGAGTATTCTGATTTTAAACATAATAACATCGACCAGGAACCTGGCTATATGTATTCCAAGGATTTCAACCAGCAGCATTACCAAGATATGCTGTTCGGGGACAAGCCTTTTGAGTTGTTTGATGGCTCAAAGGTAGAAACCTTTAAGCAATATTACGAAGAGCAATCCGGAGGAAGCTATACAGTTGAAGGAACAGTTTCACCGTGGTTGACTGTCCCTGGTAAAGCAGCTGATTATGGAGATGATTCTCCAAAAGGCGGTAACGATAACCAGGCACCACTAGGGCCTCGTGATTTTATTAAGGATTCTTTAAATGCAGCAGCGGCAAGCGGAATTAACCTTGCTGACTATGATAATTTGGATATTTATGATCTTGATGGCGATGGAAATATTAATGAGCCAGACGGATTAGTTGACCACTTGATGGTTATCCATGCAGGCAGTGGACAGGAAGCAGGCGGCGGAAAGCTTGGAGACAATGCGATCTGGTCCCACCGCTGGACGATTGGAAATGCACCTTACAAAGTTCCAGGAACAACTGCAACTGTACCTTATTGGGGCGGACAAATGGCTGCTTTCGACTACACGGTTGAACCTGAAGATGGGGCAGTTGGTGTATTTGCCCACGAATTCGGACATGATCTAGGTCTGCCGGATGAGTATGACACTCAATATACAGGTGACGGTGAACCGGTTGCTTCCTGGTCCATCATGAGCGGCGGAAGCTGGAACGGTAATATTGCAGGAACAACGCCAACAAGCTTTTCACCGCAAAACAAAAATTTCTTCCAGAACACAATTGGCGGGAATTGGGCGAACGTACAGGAAGTAGATTACAGCAAAATCAATAAAATTGGTCTTCTCACAAAAGTTGACCAGTCTGTAACCAAATCGAACAACCCGGGTATTGTTAAAGTAAATCTGCCGGATAAAAAGGTTCAAGGCATTAAGCCAGCTTTCGGTGAGAAATACTTTTACAGTACAAAAGGTGATGACCTGCATACTACGATGACCACACCGGAGATTGATTTGACTAATGCATCAAATGCAAAAATCGACTTTAAAACACTTTATGAAATTGAAGCAGATTATGACTACCTATATGTTAAAGTAGTGAAAGCTGACGGAACTAACGAAACGATTGATACATTTGGTGATGAGGTTGTAGATGAAGACAAAGGCGCAGATACAACTAAGGACCAATGGATAGACAAATCTTATGACCTTTCTGCTTATAAAGGCCAAAAAGTAAAAGTTCAATTTGAGTATGTTACAGATGGTGGTCTTGCGATGAACGGCTTTGCAATGGATAACTTATCTGTAACTGTGGATGGAAATGTTGTACTATCCGATGATGCTGAAGGAACTCCAAAATTAACATTCTCTGGTGGTGCTAAGACTTCTGATGGAATCGACTTTAAGAAAAACAACTACTACATCGAATGGAGAAACTACGCTGGTGCAGATAAGGCCCTTCAATTTGCGCGCGGAGTAAAATACAACACTGGTATGCTCGTATGGTATGCGGATGACAGCTTCTCTGATAACTGGACTGGACCGCATCCAGGTGAAGGCTTCCTTGGAGTAGTAGACTCTCATCCGAAAGCAATTGTCGGTACGTTGAATGGCAAGCCTTCAGTTGAGGATTCTACACGTTACCAAGTAGCAGATGCTGCATTCTCTTTTGATAAAGCTCCGGCTTGGTACATCAACTCTCCATCCAGAGGAATCTTTGACTACAAAGGTTCTAATGGAGTAACATCATTCGATGATTCAAGACAATACATCGATATGACCGATTATAATGGCAGCGCAGAAGACGGTGTCATCGATGATGCAGGACGCAAGCTTCCTAACCTTGGGTTGCAGTTCCATGTAATCGGTGAAGCGAAGGACAACTCTGCTGGTGCGGTTTGGATCCGTCACAGATAATTACGTTAGTTTTAATAAACCTGAATGGCATCATCCATTCAGGTTTATTTTTTGAATTTTTGAATAACCTATTTACAAATCCTGCATACTTATACTATAGTTAGATTATTAAAGAGTCTTTAAGGAGGTATGTTATATGAGCATTGTTATTGAATACGCCATTACTGTTGTTAATTTCATATCACAGCCCTCCGGTAATATGGACATTTAATTTCTTTGAAGTATTTCAATGGTTAAGTGATTTTACCCGTGGGCTGTGAACAGCTCGCGGGTTTTTAATTGTAGAGGAATTCTGTCATTATGCAGATCTCCAAAAGACCGGTGCGCCGGTCTTTTTTATTTTAAACAAAATTAATCATTTAATCATTGGAGGAAAACAAATTGAATTTAAAACAATTAGGCTGGGACCTATTTTTTGAAGAAGGGTTCACATCATTTGATAAAGAAAGCTTTACGGTCGGCAGGGTAGCTCTTGAGCATAAGGGAATGTACCGATTGTTCACAGAGCACGGGGAACTTCTCGCTGAAGTGACAGGAAAGCTCAGACATATGGCATCAGAAAGGCAGGATTACCCGGCTGTAGGGGATTGGGTCGTTATTACGGCGAGGCCGGAGGAGAAAAAGGCTTCAATACATGCCATTCTTCCACGCAAAAGCAAATTTTCAAGAAAAGCGGCAGGACATACGACAGAAGAGCAGATAGTAGCCGCAAATGTGGACACAGTTCTACTCGTGAATGCATTAAATACGGATTTTAATCTAAGAAGGATAGAAAGATACTTGCTGATGGCCTGGGAAAGCGGAGCAAATCCGGTGATTGTGCTCAGTAAAGCTGACCTGTGTGATGATATTGAGGAAAAAATCAGGGAAGTGGAAGAGGTTGCAATGGGTGTTCCGATTCATGCGATCAGCGCGGAGAATGAAGATGGCCTAGAGCAGCTTGCCACCTATCTTGGAGAGGGTAAGACGGTTGCCTTGCTGGGTTCTTCCGGGGTAGGTAAATCCACGATGACGAATGCTCTCTATGGAGAAAAGAAGCAGGATGTTAAAACCATCAGGGAAGACGATGACAAAGGGCGGCATACGACGACGCATCGCGAACTCATCGTTTTAAAAAGCGGAGGAATTGTCATTGATACTCCTGGAATGCGTGAGCTGCAGTTGTGGGAAGCAGAAGAAGGAGTAGGGCACAGCTTTTCAGATATTGAAGGGCTTGCTGAACAATGCAGGTTCCGGGATTGCAGCCATACGAACGAGCCAGGATGTGCGGTTCAAAAGGCCATTAAGAATGAGACATTGGATGAAGGCCGCTATAGCAGTTATGTTAAGCTGCAAAAAGAGCTGGCTTTCCTTGCAAGAAAAGAAGACCAGCGTGCCGCACTGGCTGAAAAAGCAAAGTGGAAAAAGATTGCCGGAGACCGTACACGTGTAAATCGCAAATAAGAGGAAAGAGCTGCCCACACGGCAGCTCTTTCTTATGCTTTGCATTCTTCTATTTCTTGAAGGACGCCATCCCTAGTTTTATTCTCATTTCCAATGATTCCATGGCAGCCGTTTTGGCTTGCTGAAGTTTATCAGGATTCTCGCATCCGATCCAAGGGCCAAAAGGGGATCCTCACCTTCTTTTACCCGTGTAAGATAAGTCACTATAGGATTGGTATCGGCTTTCACTTCTTTCATAGCTTTCAAGTAAAGTTCGAAGTGGCTGATAAAACCGCCTTCGCCATCTTCATCTGTTTCTTCACCTAATACAATTTCATTAATGAATCGGGCGTATTCCGGGTGTGGCTGTGGCATCCAGGGAACGGAAACGCTGGTCAGCTCGATCTGCAGTTTCTTTAAAAGGCTCATGAAATCCCAAACGGCAAACACATGATGCTTCATTAGAATTTTTACCCTTTCTGCATTCGTTAGTTTTTTGTACAATGGGTGATTGATGAGTTCTTTGCGTATAGTGGTTAGTTCTTTAAAAGCGGCATGTTCCAAAATAAGCATCCTTTCTTTATTCTGGTGTTTGATGCTGAACCAGAATGGTAATGTTTATAAGATAACGGAAAACATAGCGAGGTGATCAGTTTTGCTGCAAAAATTCACAATAAAGACACACCATCGGGACGAAATGATCGATGTAACGGATACGGTCCGTGCTTATGTCCAAGAGCAAGGGGTACAGGAAGGGCTGTTGTATGTCTATTGTTCCCATACTACTGCGGGGATAACAATCAATGAGAATGCTGATCCTGATGTGAAGTCGGACATGCTGATGAGGCTGGATGAGGTTTATCCTTGGGAGCATCCAAAGTACCGGCATGCGGAAGGCAACACAGCGTCACATTTAAAAGCGAGTACAGTAGGATCTTCACAGATGGTTTTTATTCATAACGGTGACCTGGTGCTTGGCACATGGCAGGGGATCTATTTCTGTGAGTTTGACGGCCCGCGTTCCCGCAATTATTTTATAAAGGTTATCGCCGATTAAAGAAAAAAGAAATCCTCTTTTTGCTAAAAGAGGATTTCTTTATTTTATCTAACAGAAAACAATTATTGAACGCTTCCTCCAGCCATCTGATAGCGGGCTAGAAACTCCTGTTTAAATTGATTAGCAATAGCTGCATCATGAACGAATAAAGAATTTTCATCGTTTACATCGTTCCCGTTTGTACTCCAATTCGTTGATCCAGTAATCACTGTAGGGTCACTGGATGTATCAGCATCCACAATCATGTATTTATGATGCAGCTTACGAACTTCTTTATCCATGTATACAGGTGCAGGGTTCTTCCAGCGGGTATTTGGATTATTTGTACTCGTTTGGCTTGCTGTTCGGCCGGTCATGTCCACTGATGCAGACCACCACATGTTCCAATAGGAATCTTCAAACACACCTTTTAAGTCAAAGCCGGTTAATGCACCTTGTAAATCTTGATCCGACCCCTCCCATTTTACTTTTAAAGCATCTACTAGCTCTTGGTCTGACCAGGCGAAAATAGAAAAATACGTATTTTCATTAGCAGACGTTTTTATGAAATCAATCATCTGTGGAACAGCATTGTCCCCGGGAGAAAAATAAACATCCACCATTTTGCCGCCTACCGTTACATGATGAGGAGTATTATCCGACTTTCTTGGTCCAAAGTTGGCGTTTACTGGATCAGAAGAAAAAGTAGTACCTCCCCACATTTCTTCAAATTCTGTTTTATATACAGCTGCCAGTTCCGGAGAATTAAATTCGATGGAATGATTGGAGTTTCCATCAAGAATTCCGCTTTCTCTGTTTGCATCCGTTCCATACAGGCCGGATGTGGTGAAATTCCAGCTTCCTGTAAATGTCCATGTACCATCAATGACCAAGAACTTGTTGTGCATCTGATTATCAGGTGCATAATACGCGTTGGAAGATTTGGATTCACCATCTACCAGTAAATAGCCTGTTTGGCTGGATGAACCAACTGTAACGATCTTTTGTGTAAAGTCAGTATATCCGTCCGCTGGAAGTCCATATTGCTGCCTTTTCGCTGGATCTTCAACGGCAAACATGACCGAGTCAGAAAAAATAGATGCATCATCTGAAGTATGAAGAACACCATCTTTTCCGCGAAGAAGCTTTTCAAGATCGGCTCTCATCAGTTCATAGCGTTCATCGTGCTCTGGATCACTCGGTCCTTTTGCATCTGCTATGATTCGGACCCGAACACCCGAAGCAGCCCTATTGATTAAGGCATCTACGACTTTTGGCAAATTGATTTCATAGGTAGCCATATCAATGGTGGCTGTGGCGGAGTTAATTCGGTTGATCAGTCTGTTTTCCAGGTTGATATTATAATTCGCTTGGTTGTTTGGTGAGGAATATTCCGGCAGTGCTGATTTGTTGAAGTAAACGTTCATAGCTCCAGTGCCGTTTTGTACACTGTTTAGGTGTTCTGTTTGGCTGCCTTGTGAAACAGCGGCGGACAGGGGTGTTCCATAACCAGCATCATAAGCGACAGTAGAAGTAACCCAATTTGAGGTGTCATTTCCGGATGCAGCTGCATCTTTTCTTTCCATTGTGGCCTTTGTTGCTGCATCACCTGCATACCAGGATCCTATCGAATCCTGAATAGTATTCTGTGGATCGATTAATTCAAGTGTTTCTCCAGTATTTGATAAAGCTCCCGTATAAATCATATTGGCCTTAATTCCTGGAACAGTAGTATCATCCGAACGTTCGAGCAAATAGTAGCCGTTTGGTTCTATTTTTCCTGTCAGCAGGATGGAAGGCGTGCCGTCTGCTGATTTAAGGACCCATCCTGATAAATCGACAGGAACTTGTGAAGGGTTATACAATTCAATCCATTCATCATTTGCATCAGCTGTTGTTCCCATCCAAGCCACTTCATTAATAACAGGATGAGTGGTGACAGCCTCTGCTTTTTGCCCCTGATAAAAAGTGCCTAAAAAACTGGTTGTACATAAAGAAATGATTAATCCAAGTTTACTCCAGTTCATTCCCATTCCCCTTTTTCTGTTTGCTGAATTGCAAAGTAAATATAGCACAAGGAAAGAAGGGGAAAGCCGGGAATTTTGAATTGTAAATAAAGATAGTGCTTTGAAAGGATATAACAGAAATGTTAAAAGTTTTATTTGAAATATTTTTTAAGAAACGTAGGCGATTGGTAGCAGTGGAAAAAATTTACGGAACCAGGAGGTTTTCTACTTCTAATAATGAGTCTTTTGCACTGGAGTAAATGGATAGATCAAAAAGATGATCAAGTGCTGTTGGCTCTTTATTTATTAATACCGTCTTGCCTTTCGTCACAGCAGGAAGCTGGTTCACGGGATAAACTTGAAGGCTGGTTCCGATGACTACCACCAAATCAGATTGTTCGATGGCTGTTATCGCTTGCTGCCAAATATGTTCTGGCAGCATCTCCCCAAAGAGAACGATTGACGGACGAAGTTTTCCTCCACAGGAACACGCTGTTCCATCTTTAAATGCTTCAATTGAATGTTCTTGGCTGCACGTGTGACAGTAAATTTTTCTTAAAGACCCGTGGAGTTCATAAACATTCTGGCTACCTGAACGGAGATGAAAACCATCAACGTTCTGGGTAGCAATCGCATGAATTAGGCCTTGTTCCTGTAACCGCGATAATACTTCGTAACCTTGATGGGGAATACGAGTCTCAACGTCCTGCAGTCTAAGCGAATAGAATTCGTGAAACAAATGATAGTGATCCTCCAAAGCATCAACAGATGACACATAAGCGGGATCGTAATTTTTCCATAAGCCGTTCTGGGATCTGAAATCCGGTATCCCGCTCTCGGTTGACATTCCAGCCCCAGTTAACAGAACGGTATACGATGAACCTTTGATCCATTCAGCAAGCTGTTCAAGTGCTTGTCGATTTGCCATCCGCTCATCTCCTTTTTACTGCAATTATAATATACAAATGAGTTCTCCTTATGTTTTTACACAATTAACGGTATACTTTAATGTAACAGCAATAGACAGATGGGGGATTACTATGGTTAAAGTTTTATTTGTATGTCTTGGAAATATATGCCGTTCACCTATGGCTGAAGCGATATTCAAGGATATGGTCCAAAAAAAAGGCTTGGATGACAAGATTTCAGTGGACTCTGCCGGAACGGGAAACTGGCATGTCGGTGAACCGCCGCATGAAGGAACACGGGATTTATTAACGAAGAAAAATATTTCTTTTGAAGGATTGAAAGCAAGGCAGGTTGTGGCTGGAGATCTTACGGAATATGACTTTGTTATCGGGATGGATGCTAAAAATATTGGTGATCTTCAGCAGCTGGCAGGCCATGTACCTGCGAACCATGTGGCAAGACTGATGGATTATGTTCCTGAAAGTAAGGCAGAAGATGTGCCGGATCCTTATTTTACAGGAAACTTTGATGAGGTTTATGAACTGGTCACAGAGGGATGCCATCATTTGCTTGAAGATATAGCGGTCCGCGAGAACTTGTAGAGGAGATGGCTGAATGGGGATCATACGTCAACTTTCAACGGAAAAAGAAATAAAAGAAGCTTTTCCTGTTATGAAACAGCTTCGTCCGCATTTAACCGAGGCGTTATATCTTGCTTTAAATGAAGAAATGCAGACTAACGGGTATACGCTGCTTGGCTGTTATGATGATGAAACACTTGTGGCTGTAGCGGGTTTTGCCATAATGACAAACCTTTATTACGGTAAACATGTGTGGGTGTATGATTTGGTGACTGACGGAAACCTTCGCTCAAGAGGGTTCGGGGAAGAACTTCTTTCGTTTATCGAATCATTTGCTCTTCATAACAGCTGCAACTGCGTGGCTCTGTCATCAGGAATTGCCAGAAAAGATGCCCATCGCTTCTATGAAGGCAAGATGGGATATGACTGTGTCAGCCATGTTTTTAAAAAGGATTTTGGAAACTAAAAAAACGGTACGCCATTTGGCGTACCGCTTTTTTTGATGGTTATGCGTTTCGTCTCATACCACGAAGGATGGCACTGACGATTAATACTACAACTATTGCTCCAATAATGGCTGGTACGATAGCAAATCCAGCCACATCAGGACCCCAATCTCCAAGGACTAATCCTCCAAGCCACGCACCGACAAAACCAGCAATGATGTTTCCGATGATTCCACCCGGAACGTCACGTCCTGTAATTACTCCTGCTAACCAACCAATAATACCACCTATAATAAGTGCCCAAAGAAAACTCATCTCGTGTGTTCCTCCTTTAAAATTTTGTTTTGTTATTGTGCTGTACCGTTAAGATACCCATCACTTTAAAAAAATAAACAAAAACAAAAAAATGTTTTTTTGTTCCAACCATAGGGAATGTAAAACATACTAAATGGTACTTTAATATAAAGGAGAGATGTTTTTATGGCGTACAAAACATTTGATACTTATGAAAGAAATGACAGCAAACTTGTGAAGGGACTCCTCATTGGAGCAGCAGTGGGAGCAGCAATTGCTATGCTTGACCGCTCTACCCGGCAAACCGTAAAACGTAAAACGTTAGATGTAAAAGATCAGACAGTTACTATTGCAAAAAATGTAAAGGATAATCCTCAATCGCTCGCTGGCGGAGTAAAAGAAACTTTCCAATCCGCGTCTTCAGCCGTAAGCGATGTGATGGATGATATCAAACAGCTCATGTCGACAATGGAAGAAGTGAAAAATACATCAATGGAAGCCATGCAGCAAGTAAGAGGGGCAAGCAGTGAGCTTGTAAAAATAGGAAGTAAGTTGAAAGATGCAGGACAGGACGTTAAAGAGCATGGTAAAGATGTTGTGGGCGAAGAAAAGGATTCAATTACAGCTCCATCTTATTCCGACCTTCAAAACAAACCGCATGTGGTTACACCAAATGAGGGCAGCTATTAAGTTGCCCTTCTTTTTTCAGTATACGGATCGTTTAAAGCAGCGAGGTGAAACAGATGAAATTGTTCCATGAACTTAAGAATATATCTCCAAAGTCATTTGCCATTGAATTTATGCACAGTTTTAAAAAGAGTGATGTTCCTGATCTGGCTGCGCAGCTGGCATATTATTTTTTGCTGTCGCTTTTTCCGTTTCTCATCTTTTTAATAACCCTTGGCGGTATCTTTATTTCTCCGGAAGACGCTGTAAAAGTTCTTAATAATGTCGTACCTGGACAATCGATGGAGTTGATTAGAGAGAACCTGAAGGCTGTGCTTGAATCTAAAAAAGGCGGGCTGCTTTCTTTCGGGATTATCGCTTCCCTCTGGTCAGCCTCTAATGGAGTCAATGCAGTGATTAAAGCATTAAATGAAGCCTATGGTGTAGAAGAATGCCGTTCGTTTATCACAGCAAGGATTTTGGCTATCTTTCTTACCATTGGATTAATTATCTCTATCGTTGTTTCTTTGGTTCTTCCTGTCTTCGGAAAAATGCTTGGGGAATTTATCTTCTCTTATCTGGGACTCGATCAGTTCTTCCTGAGCATGTGGAGCTTGTTGAGATGGGTTATCAGTTTTGTGGTTATTGCTATTGTTTTTTCTGTATTGTACTTTATGGGGCCTTGCAAACGGCTGAAATATCGTGAAGTCTGGTGCGGTGCCATTTTTTCTACCGTTGCCTGGCTGCTTGTCTCACTTTGCTTTGCTTTTTATGTTGACAGCTTCGGCAATTATTCAGCCACCTATGGGAGCCTGGGAGCCATTATCGTACTCATGCTATGGTTTTATTTAACGGGGATGGTCGTCATCCTTGGCGGTGTCATCAATGCTACGTTTCATAAGTTCAAGATTGACCAGGCATATGAGAAGGGTTTATTGACAAAAACCAAATAAGATTTCCGATGAAAAGCCGCCTCATTGGCGGCTTTTTTTGGACAAATTAACATCTTCATGCATGATTACATACGGATATCATATGGTATAATGGACGGGGCTTTTTGAGCTGACTCAAATGAAATGTCATGCAATTGGCCGGGATTAAGCACGTGAATGGAGAATGATGATGAAGAAGAACAAAAAGCTCAACAAGAAAAAAGCCCGGCTAAGATGGAGAAATATCGGTTGGCTTATGTTCCTAGGGTATTTGGCTATTCTGATTTATGCAACATTGTTTACATACAACCACTATGTGTATGGAAAATCAATGAACCTTGTGCTCTTTGACAGTATTCGATTAATGTGGAAGAGCCGTGACTACTGGCTGATTTTTAAAAATATAATTGGCAATGTCATTCTTTTCTTTCCGCTGGGCTTTCTGCCACCGTTGATTAACCGTTCGTTATCTAAATGGTGGCTCATGTTTGTGATTGGATTTGGGACGAGCTCTGTAATTGAAGTCATCCAATATAATTACGCTCACCGGATCTTTGATATAGACGACATCCTATTGAATGGATTCGGAACGATGGTCGGCCTTGTGGTGTTTAAACTGTGTGCACTTATCTACCGCATTGTTGAAAATAATATTCTAAGAAGAAAAAGGTAGACGTGGGGCGATCCCCGGAAGCCCTTTTAGTATAAAAAACCCCTGTTGGCCAATTCCAACAGGGGTTTTGATTTTCAGCTTTTCTCGATCCAGCTTCAGTGCCCAAAAGCTCGGTCATTTCACTCTCTCATCAAAACACAAGGAGCGTGTTGAAGTTCGAGAGTTCCAACGTATGTCGCTTTTAAACCAGGCACCTAAGCTTTTCGAACTTACTTCGTTTCTTTTCCTAGTACGCGGTTGACGCGTTTGGTTAGCATTTTCATGCCATCGCCGCCGGCTTGGAAGTGGCGTAGTTTGCCTTCGTTATCAAATACATAGTAAGCAGGTACATATTGGTTTTCGAAGGCATCAGTAAGGTTGTGCTGGTTATCGACAAAGATCGGCTGAGTGATGTCGTGTTCTTTTGCTACTTCTTTGATTTGGTCGATGTCCAGGTCTTTTTCAGAACGAGGCATATGAACAGCAATAACGTTTAGTTCGTCTTTGTAATCATCACGGAATTTATTGATGTTTGGCATTGCTTCTTTACAGAGTCCGCAGCTTACAGACCAAAAATGAATAAGTGTTGGTTTGTTGCCGATTAGATCAGATTTTGTTACTTCACCATTTAACCATTCAGTTGCACCATTTAGTTCAGGCATTTCGTCGCGTAATTTCATGAACAATAAACTCCTTTTTAAGAAAAATTATTTATAATAATTATTATTTAATTACAATTATAGTATAAGGAATATCGAAATGCAAAAATATTGCTTTCTATAGTATGCAGTACCTCAGCTTTATTTATTGGCTTTTCATGACACGTTTTTTTCAGCAGCAGAACGTATGCCTGTTCCTTTATGTATAAAGGTAATCACCAATAAAGTCAGCAGCATTCCGCTTATTGCATAAACAAAAGCGCCTGATTTAAAGGTATCTATGAACCATCCTCCGATGAGCGGACCGCTCATACTTCCTGCACTGAACGCGATGCCTGCCAGGATATTGCCTACAGGAAGAAGGTGCAGGGGAAGCAAGTCGCTCATATAGGTAATCCCTAATGAAAACAGAGATCCAACGAACATGCCGGCAATAAAAAAAAGGAGGAGAAATAACGGCATATTTTCCCCTGCAAACAATGTAGCAGTAAATGCCGCAAAGCCCACGAAAAGACAAACTAAAAGAACATTTCTTCTTCCAAATCGGTCGCTCCATAATCCGAGTGGAAGCTGGAACACCAGACTTCCGACAATAAAGGAAGGCAGTAAGATGGATACCCAGTCGATCGGTATGCCGTGTCGTAATGCATAAACAGGGAAGGAACCATTTAAGGAGGCTTCAAGAAAACCGTAGCCGAACGCTGGAAGCAGAGCGACCCAGGCTAGAAGTATTACCTCACGATAACGGTTGAGCGTATTCATACCAGCTTCATTAAAGCTTTCTGTTTCTGGATATTCATTTTGGATAAAGGTCATAACAAACAGAGAGATCAGGCAGAACCCTCCTGAAATTATAAAGGGAAGCGCTTCACTATACACTGCCAGCCGGGTCATCATTGGACCAATCCCAAAACCTGCACCAAAAGCTATCCCATAAAGTGCGATATTCCGGCCTCTTTTATCGGCAGGACTGTTGGAAGTTACCCATACCTGGGTGGAAAAATGAAGCATATGGTCTCCGACACCGATGATCATGCGCAGAGCGAACCAGAACCAGAACGCTTTCCACCATGGAAATAAAAATAGTGATACGGTGACGAGAATAAGCCCGGTTATAATGATTTTTTTGTAGCCGAACATTCGCACCGGTTTTTCAATAAAAGGCGAGGCGAGAACGATACCGATATAGAGGGCGGTCGCGTTTAATCCGTTCAAGGTAGAAGAGGTTCCCGACTCTTCCAGCAAAATAGCGATCAAAGGCAGGAGCATACCCTGAGAAAACCCCGAAATGAAGACAATACTGACTAACACGGAAAATTTCGATTTTGTTAATACAGCCATAAGCAATACATCCTTTTTTCAATTCTACTCTTATTCTACAATGAATATCTATTTCTTGCCTTGCTGAGTGCATTCTTTGTAAAAACAAATTAAAATTGTTTACACTATAAAAAATAAGAGGTGATATTAATGGAATTTAAAATGAAGGAGAACGGTTTTCAAACCCAATTTGAATACGGCACGCTCGATATTTCAGGCAATGAAGAGTATGGCTTTCGTCCTTATCAGCTGATGGTTTCATCTGTGGCCGTTTGCAGCGGCGGGGTGCTTCGTAAAGTTTTGGATAAGATGAGAATTGATGTTCAGGATATTACGATTCGTACGCAGGTCGTTCGCAACAGGAACGAGGCGGATCGCATAGAAAGCATTCATATGCATTTTATTATAAAAGGCCAGGAACTTTCCTCGGAAAAAATTGAAAAGGCATTGCGGGTTACGGAGAAAAACTGTTCGATGGTTCAATCTGTAAAAGGAAGTATCGATATCACAGATTCATTCGAACTGACCGCATAAGAAAAAGCATTCCTTGAGAATATACCTAGGGAATGCTTTTTTGAATTATACCTTAGAGTTTCATCTCTACGGGTTCCCGCTCTTTCGCGTTCATCAGCCTGTAGACAGACGGCTTGATTTCCAGAATGATATAGTTTGGGTCCTCGGGGCCCGAAAACCAATGCTTCATCATGTCATGCCAGAATTCTTCCTTGAGTTCCTTACCATCACGCACGGTAACTGTACCTTGAAGCTCAAAATAAGGATCATTCCAGTCTTCGTATCCCAGGAGGACATGGACATTTGGATTCTCCTGAATTTCTTCCACTTTATGTGTTTGTTTACTGGTTGCTGTAAAGAGGGTTATACCTTCACGCTGAAACGACATATAACGTGAATGAGGTTTATTGCCTGATATGGTTGAAAGGGTGCCGATTGGGTTTGAATCTGTTATCATAGTTCCACCAATTTTAAAAGAGTAAACACAAAGACACTTGAAAAACATGAAGTGTCTGTTTTATGTGTTAAAAATTGTTATTCCTCTACTATGGATAAATTTCTTCAACAAGAAAAAAATAGGTGTATAAAGGAGGCAATTCATATGAAACGGAACCGCACATACCTTGTTATAATCATGCTTTTTTCCCTGCTGGCCCAAGCAGATACTGCTGCAGCAAGTCCTGCCAGGATACCTAACTCTGTTGTCAGCATATCAAAAGAAAATACGTATCCCAATTCCGCTCAGGATCTGCCTTACCTCGAGCCAAGCAAGCTTGCTAAATCCATGCTGAAAACATCCAATGTATCCATTGCAAATCCGGATTTAATCCGTATTCTGAACGAGTCGGTAATCAATCCATCAAAATTAGCCATCGGGTACAGAGCAAGAATTTTCCTTGGACAATGGCCGTTGTCCTATCAGTCCACGGAAACTACCGTTAATTGGGAGTACCAGCAGATCAACCTTAATCGTTTGGATAACCGAGGCGGAAAAGCAATGGCTCAGCTCAGATATCAACAGCAGGCACATAAACGGATTACCGGCGGCTTGACTGCTGAAATTCCGAATAGTGATGCTGTAAAAAAGATGATGCTGATTGCAGCAGGAGAGAAAACAAAGCTTCCTCTTTCTTTTCAGACCAATGTGGGGGCAGGAACAAGGAAAAGTAACGTCTATAATATTTCCCCTAAGCAGGTCGGTTACCTTTCAAGCTATGCGCCAGCTGTTAATGAAAGAGGAAGAGTGACATATGGAGAAGTCTACATCGTATTGAAGGGAAGCAAAAGAAAGCTTGAGGTACAGAATGTTACCCAGCAGGGAATCGGAGCCTGGATCCCGGTTCAAGAGCATGTTTCCTTCAGATTCCATTCTTCCAATATGTAAAATAAAACAGCTCCCTAAAGGAGCTGTTTTATTTTTGAAGTTCGCAATTCTCAACCCATTCTTCACTCCAGCTTTGAATAGCATCAATTACGGAGCGCAGGGATTTTCCTTTTTCGGTAAGATCATACTCAATCCGAACTGGTGTTTCGGGATAAACATGGCGGGCAACGATGCCCACAGCTTCAAGTTCTTTCATTCGTTCTGTGAGCATTCTGTCACTCATCTCAGGAATCTGCTTTTTTATATCCTTGAATCTTCGGGATCCACCCAATAATACACGGATGATCAGCCCCGTCCATTTTTTACCGATAATATCTATAGTAACTTCATATTTGGGACACATGGTATTGTAATCCATACAACAATTCACCTCATTGCATTGATCTTTTTCGGCTGAAAAGCCTGTTAGATATAGTCTTTCCTTTGATAATACTCTCAAAACTTACTAATGTAAAGTTTATAACTTTTTAAAAAGTTATATTTTGGAAGAACGGAGTGAAAAGTCCATTTCTTTATAATACGTATCTTTCACCAGCAGGTTGGGACCCAGGCATTTTACAGCTGGACA
The DNA here is from genome assembly GCF_024494405.1 of Fictibacillus sp. WQ 8-8. Lineage (NCBI taxonomy): Bacteria > Bacillati > Bacillota > Bacilli > Caryophanales > Fictibacillaceae > Fictibacillus > Fictibacillus sp. WQ 8-8. The sequence goes on along the minus strand of NZ_JAMXKG010000008.1, from coordinate 42,944 downwards.
ATGGCAGTTCAGCGATTTTGCTGTGTCGGTTTTGTTCCATTTTTCATAGGCTTCTAAAAAAGAAGTGCTTTGTATGTTGCCGAGTGAAGGAGTGTCGCCAAAGTCTGTTACGATGATCTCTCCGTCAAACAGATTGACGTTCAGCCGTGACCTTCCATCGGGATCATTACGGACGGTTACGCTCTTTTCTGCATAAAGGCGCTTTAGAAGCTTTTGATCTTCAATGGAGGTTGAACATGCATAAAAAGGCAGCGTTCCAAAAAGCATCCACACGTCCTGATTGCGGAAATCCAGCAGCCGGTGGATGGCAGCGCGGGTCTCATCCAGCGAAAGGACTTCAAGAGAGCTTGCGAAGTCGCTTGGATACATGGGGTGGATTTCGTGGCGCTGACATCCCATTTCCTGGATATGTTCATGGATTTTTTCAAGATAAGGAAGAGTGCTCTTGTTCAGCATGGTCTCCGCAGACACAAGGACGCCTTGTTTTGTGAGTTCCTGCGCATTATGTACCATCCGGTCAAATAAAGCTGTTCGCTGTTCCATGGAAGGTTTGCGGTCCATCACGGCAAAACCAATCTCAGCAAAATCTTGTGGAGTTCCCCAGTTATGAGAAATGTGAAGGACATCCAAGTAGGGAAGGATGGGCTCATACCGGGTGAGATCCAGCGTCAAATTTGAATTAATCTGAGTTCTAACCCCTCGTGATGATGCGTATCGGAGTAGTGGCACAACATACTGATCCACCGATTTTTTCGACATCATCGGCTCTCCGCCTGTGATCGAGAAAGAACGCAGATCCGGAATCTCATCGAGTCTGCGGATAAGAAGATCGAGCGGCAGGGGTTCAGGGTCTTTCACATTTAAGGTATATCCGACTGCACAATGGGCGCATCTCATGTTACAGAGGGTAGTTGTTGTTACTTCAATATTGGTTAGCCTCATGGAATCGTACTGTTCCACATCCATGTAGGCTTCCCAAGGGTCATATTGAACGGAAATTGGTTCTTTTATCATCATTATAAAAAACTCCTTTTTAAATAAAACGGGTAAAAATAAAGGGCTGCGATAACCTATAAATACACCATATGATAACTCAATCAGAAGCAAAGAAAAAGAGCCTAAATTTCAAGTTTAAATTGGCAGACAAATGATCCTTTGATACAGTATGAAGGAAAGGAGAGGTTAATGTGGGTAAATCGATTGAAGATAGATCATCTCAGAAAGAGTATATTGTGCAGCGGGTGGACATGCTGCTGCAGGTGCTTGATTCCATTGATGCAGAAACAGCAGGAGTAGAAGAAATCGACCGGATCATAGGAATGCTGGATGACCTGGAGTTTAAGTGCAAGCAGTTCCGAAATCATTGGGAAGAAAAAGAGCAGATCAAAAACGAAAAGTAAGCGCTATTTTATCCTTTTTGTTATAATGGAAATGGTTTTAATGGACAAAATTATTCTTCTATAATAAAAGGGGTTAGAGCATGGAAAAGTTTCAGGAGAGCATGTATAAGCTGATCGTGGAAACATCCACAAACTTGCCGAAAGACGTACGTAGAGCCATTGCGGCAGCAAAGATACGGGAGAACGCAGGAACCCGTGCTGCGATGTCTTTAGAAACGATTACAAAAAACATTAAGATGGCGGATGAAAATGTTTCGCCGATCTGTCAGGATACTGGGCTGCCGACCTTTAAGATTAAAGTTCCGGTCAATGTGAACCAGATTGAAATGAAAAAGGCGATCAAAAAAGCAGTTGCTGAAGCGACCAGTGATGCCAAGCTGCGTCCGAACTCTGTTGACTCCATAACCGGGGACAACAGCGGAGACAATTTGGGTGAAGGTACACCTGTTATTAAATTTGAACAATGGGAAGAAGATTACATTGATGTTCGTTTAATTTTAAAAGGCGGCGGCTGTGAGAATAAAAATATTCAATACAGCCTTCCTGCGGAGCTGGAAGGCCTTGGACGTGCTGGACGTGACCTGGATGGCATCAGAAAATGCATCATGCATTCCGTTTATCAGGCACAAGGACAGGGATGCAGCGCTGGCTTCATCGGTGTCGGCATCGGCGGAGACCGTACAAGCGGATATGAACTGGCAAAAGAAATGCTTTTCCGTTCTGCGGAAGATGTAAATACTAACGAAAATCTTCGCAAGCTTGAAGAATACGTGATGGAAAACGCCAACAAGCTTGGAATCGGAACGATGGGCTTCGGTGGAGAAACAACGCTTCTTGGCTGTAAAGTTGGAGTCATCAATCGTATTCCTGCCAGCTTTTTTGTATCTGTAGCTTACAATTGCTGGGCTTACCGCCGTCTAGGCGTTAAAGTTGATCCGGTTTCCGGTGAGATTCAAGAATGGCTCTACCAAGAAGGTGAAGAAGTCGACTTCGACAAGATGAAAGAAGAAGCGGCAGCTGCCCTTGAAGAAAAAACAGAAGTCCGCCAAGTGACACTCGAAGCACCGATTACGGAAAAACAAATCCGTGAGCTTCGTGTCGGTGATGTTGTCACCATCAATGGCATGATGCATACGGGCCGTGACGCAATCCATAAATATTTAACAGATCATGACGCACCAGTTGATTTGAACGGTCAGATCATCTACCATTGTGGTCCAGTAATGGCCAAAGATGAAGAAGGAAACTGGGTCGTAAAAGCTGCTGGTCCTACGACATCTATTCGTGAAGAGCCGTATCAAGGCGACATCATGAAAAAGTTTGGTATTCGTGCGGTTATCGGTAAAGGCGGAATGGGCAAAAAGACTCTTCAGGCGCTTGGCGAGCATGGCGGTGTTTATTTGAATGCCATCGGCGGAGCTGCCCAATACTATGCGGAATGCATGCAGAAGGTAGAAGGCGTAGACCTGATGGAATTCGGTATTCCAGAAGCAATGTGGCATATTAACGTGAAAGGTTTCACAGCGGTTGTTACAATGGATTCTCATGGAAACAGCCTTCATCAAGATGTGGAAGCTTCATCGCTTGAACGCCTTTCTCAGTTTAAAGAACCTGTATTCAAATAGATACAAGAAGCCTGCTCCTGGAGCGGGCTTTTTTTGTGGCATAGATGTAATGTCTAGCTTCAGCGCTTGTCGGACCTGAACAGGGCGCTTGCACTTTTCTCCTATGGCAGATACTACCTTGTATGCTTTTAAATCAGACAAAGAAACTAAAAGTAATGATATAAAAAGCATGGAGAGGAGTGAACGGACATGAAAAAATGGGGGAATCGTTTAATAATTGCCGCTGTTTTTCTCATGATCGCCAGCAATACAGCACAAGCTGCACATGGGGATTCTTCTAATAAACGGTACGAATGGTATTTCCAGAAGAGAGGAAATGAAGTACCGCCGACGACAGATCAACGTTATTTGCTGCTGTTGAAAAAATATGATGGCATGTATATTGGTAATCCCAATCAAAAAGATATTTATCTCACATTTGATAACGGATACGAGAACGGCTACACAGACGATGTCCTGGACACGCTAAAAAGCAGAAAAGTTCCGGCGGCGTTCTTTGTTACCGGACATTTTATTAACACTCACCCTGATCTGATTAAACGAATGGCAAATGAAGGCCATATTGTTGGAAACCATACCAATCATCATCCGGATATGACGACAATCAGCGGGCAGCGTATGGAAGAAGAATTGACAGCGGTTAAGGATAAATACACAAAGCTAACTGGAAAAAAAGATATGCATTATCTTCGTCCGCCAAGAGGTGTATTCAGTGAGCGTTCAATCGCCCTATCCAAACAATTGGGATATTCGCATGTGTTTTGGTCGCTCGCGTTTGTTGACTGGGATGTTAAACGCCAGCAAGGATGGCAATACTCCTATAACCACATCATGAAACAAATTCACCCTGGCTGTATACTTTTGCTGCATACTGTTTCAAGAGACAATGCTGAAGCTCTCGGAAAAGCGATAGATGATCTTAAGAAGCGGGGATACACTTTTAGGAGCCTGGATGATCTGGCTTCAAAAAGCAAGATGGATAAACATTTGAAGCAAACACCAAAAAAGCCTTGATCAAGGCTTTTTTTCATCTGTTTGGACATGTTAGTGGGAACAAGGTGTAAACAATGCTATAATGGATCGAAAAAATTATTTTGAGAGAAGTGAATGGCTATGGCAAAAGAAACAGCCAACCATAAACAAAAAACAGCATTAAATAAAGGGCAAACCATCCCACTCAAAATTAAACGCCTCGGCATTAATGGAGAGGGAGTCGGTTTTTATAAACGCACGGTTGTTTTTGTTCCAGGTGCTCTTCCTGGGGAAGAAATAACAGCGCAGATTGAACATGTTTATCCCAACCGGGCGGAAGCAAAAGTCAAAAGCATCCGCAAAAAATCAAAAGACCGGGTTATTCCGCCTTGTCCGATTTATGAACAATGCGGCGGCTGCCAGCTTCAGCATCTCAGCTATGCAGGACAGCTGAGAGAGAAGCAGGATGTGGTCCGTCAGGCCTTCGAGCGCTATACGAAAATAAAGCCGGAAGATCTGCCGCTTAAATCAACCATTGGCATGGAACACCCTTGGGAATACCGCAACAAGAGCCAGCTTCAAGCAGCTAAAGATAAAGACAAGGTCATCGCGGGGCTCTATGGACTAAATTCTCATCGCATTATCGATCTAGATCAGTGCATGGTACAGCATCCCGAGACAGTTCGCATAACCAATGCTGTAAAAAAAATCCTGGAGGATCTAAACATCTCCATTTATCATGAGAAAAAACGCACGGGGATCATCAGAACGATCGTCGTAAGGACAGGCTTTGAAACAGGGGAAACACAGCTGGTTTTAGTAACGGCTCAAAAAATGATTCCTCGAAAAGAACTGCTTGTGTCAGAAATCAAGAAACGGATTCCGAACGTTACTTCCATCGTTCAAAACGTGAATGATAAGAAAACATCCATCATTTTCGGCGATCAAACGATTCCATTGGAAGGACCGGAAACCATAGGTGAACAATTAGGTGAATTGTCATTTGATCTGTCGGCTCGTGCATTCTTTCAGCTGAATCCTAAGCAAACGGTAAAATTGTATGATGAGGCGAAGAAAGCGGCGAAACTGACTGGTACAGAAAAAATTGTGGACGCGTATTGCGGAGCTGGAACGATCGGGCTCTGGCTTGCTCCAGATGCCCGAGAAGTCAGAGGGATGGACGTCATCGATGAGTCGATACGAAATGCAAAAGAAAACGCGAAAAGGCATGAATTTTCGAACACCCATTATGAGACGGGCAAAGCAGAGGAAATTCTTCCGAAGTGGCTGAAAGAAGGTTGGCAGCCGGACGTTATTGTGGTTGATCCTCCCAGAACGGGCTGTGATCAGGCCTTCTTAAAAACAGTAGGGAAGATTAAGCCGAAGAGAATGGTTTATGTTTCATGCAACCCATCCACCTTGGCAAAAGATGTCCACATGTTGATAAGTGAAGGGTTTAAAGTTGAAAGCCTGACACCTGTGGATATGTTTCCTCATACGGCTCATGTCGAAGTGGTTTGTTCACTTGTCTGGGAGAAATAAAAGAGAAAGGGAGTCATTCCCTTTCTCTTTTTTAATAGGCAGAATATTATGGAACTAATCTCCGCCCCAGCCATCTCCGCCCTCGCTGCAGCTGTCTCCAAAAGATCCGCCACCCGTTCCGGTGTCTGCCCACCAGAAAGCGGAGGACGAATCCCTTCCTTCCTACATGTTAATTTTTTCTAATTATAAACATAAAGATACTGACCTACAAGACATGCAGGAAGGTAGGGTCTCTGTTATCCACAATGTTTGTTGAAAAGTATTTTATAAATCGATATTTTCTGACATATTCACACAATCCACAATGTTATCCACTGCTTGTGCATATGTAAAATAATGAAAAAATTATAAAAGCTACAATATTCGTCAAAAAAATTACAAAGTCTTTAAAAACAATTAAAGTTATCCACGATATTAACATCCTGTGGATAACCTTACTCACAAGCCATAAAGTTCCCCATAAAAGTTTTTTAGAAAAAGGGGCTGTCCAGAAAGTCGAAAATTGACCTTCAGGAGCCCCTTTTTGGCTTGAAAAATCTTCAATGAAAAGTTAATTGAAGTGGAAGATGCGAGACTCCTGCGGGACTAGCGTGACAGGTGAGACTCCCGTAGGCGCTAGCGCCAAGAGGCTCACCGCACGCCCCGCGGAAAGCGAGCACCCTGGAACGGAAATCAACAGCTTACAGACTTCTTGGACAGCCCATTTAACGTCTTTATTGATTAAGCTGGCGGCGATCTGCTTCTTCCGCACGTTCTAATGCTTCATGGTCGTCCTGGTCAGCCACCTCGGATGAGTATTGAACATCTACACCTTCAGGCTGCATCTGGTCAGCTTCTGTCAAGCCGTCCTGTGCGTTGTTTAGCTGATTCTTTTCATGATCCATGAGTGAAGCCTCCTCAAAAGTAATTTTTTACTTTATCTTGTTTGCTGGGAAGAAGGGAAAGCATTTTTTGCTGCTCCATCCGCTGATTTCATTTCTTCTTTATAGAGCATCTCCTGCGTTTTGGTCAGGTCGGCGTTCCGCTCTTCCGCTTGGCGTTTTTTACTTTTCAAGGCTGTTTCCCCCTTTTAGAAAATAAAAAGAAGATAACCCAGCAAGTTAAACTTACTGAGTCATCCCCTTTATAGTTTGGCTCAAACGGCGCCAATTATTTAAGCTTCTTTCAGATGATTTTCTTCATAAACATCGGTTTGATTTTGATTTCTTAACTGATGAAGCATGTAGTTGTCTTTCTCAATCTGATATAGGTTATAAAGATCCTCTTCACGGTTGAGCTGTTCATAGACGTCGGCCCGTGATTCATTGGCCATTGTGACATACGGAATTTTTTCTGCAGCTTTTTGCGAACGAAGATTGGTTTTGCGAATCCGCATAAAAACCGTCTGAATATCCTTTTCGTAAAATAATTCGGACAGAAAACTTTCTTTAGCAAGTTTATTGTAGCCCTTGCCAAAATACGGCTGCCCAATCCAGGTGCCCAGAAATCCGCAGCCATCTTGAACGTCGTACAAGCTGATGGCTCCGATTGGATTATACCACTCATCCATAATGGTTCTGGAAATCGTTTCCCCGCGTTCTTCTTCTTCAATAGTCTGCTTGGTCAGAAACATAAATTCTTCAAGCGAGTCGGTTTTTTGACGAACAAAAGGAAAGACATCCGGGTGCGCCATTAAATTGAAAAGAACATGACAGTCGTTTAAATCACGCTTTTTTAACAATTTAACCCCTCCTAGAGGGCAGAAAAATCCCACCCTCGAATTAAGAATAAAAATTAATTCGGGGTGGGAATCGAACCCACTAGGACCAGAAATTCTGGTGGCGCACCAATTGCCTTCCCTATGGTTTTTGCATATTCATTTATACTTGAATCATAAGATATTTTTCTAAAAAAGAAAATAGTTTTTTTGTTTATTTTTTGTGAAAATATTGGTTATTTTTATACACAATTTTTCCTTCAATTATGGTCATTACCGGAAGAGATGAAAAATGAAACGGATGCTCTGTCCAGATGCTGATATCTGCGTCTTTTCCGGGTTCCAGGCTGCCGATTCGATTGGCAACGCCCAGGTTTTTGGCCGGGTTGATGGTAATGCCGCGCAGGGCATTTTCTTCACTCAGCCCCTCCCGGACAGAAAGAGCCGCACAGACATTTAAATAATGAATCGGCGTATAGGGATGATCTGTTGTAATGGATACTTCCAGACCATGATCTGCGAGAATTTTATAGGTTTCCCAAGTTTTGTTCTTTAACTCAATCTTGGATCTTCTCGTTAGGGTTGGACCTACTGAAACTTGGAGACCTCGGCCAGACAGCTCCTCGGCAACTAAATGGCCTTCCGTGCAATGTTCAATACGGAGATCAAGATTGAATTCATCTGCTAGCCGCAGGGCCGAAAGGATATCATCCGCACGATGAGCGTGAATTCTGACAGGAATTTCACGGTTCAAAGCTGCTAGCAGGGGAGCAATCCTTAAATCCTCTGTAAAAGAAGAGCTTTTTGCGTGATAAAAAGCTTCCCGGAGCATTCCCATGATTCCCATCCGTGTAATGGAGTTATTTTCCCTGCCGCTGTGAATCCTTTTGGGGTTTTCACCGAGTGCCAGCTTCAGACCTGCCAGCTCCTTGATCAGCATTTTTCGAATATCCTTTCCAGCAGTCTTAATGACGGAAGTTGTCCCTCCAATCACATTTGCGCTGCCGGGCATAATGTGGACCGATGTTATGCCATGCTTGATGGCATCCTGAAAACCGCTGTCCAGCGGATGGCAGCCGTCGATCGCCCGGATATGGGGGGTGAGTACTTCATTTGTTTCATTTGCGTCATTCCCGGCCCATCCTGTGCCCTCATCATAAAGCCCCAAGTGGGTATGGACATCGATCAGCCCGGGCAGAAGGTGGCTTCCTTCCGCATGGATGATTACCATATCCGAGGTTTCTTCGATGGATGGGGCAAGATGTTTGATTTTTCCGTTTTGGATGAAGATATCACCTTTTTGCAAAACGGGGGAGGTAATCGGGTAAATCTTTGCCCCTTTAATCAGTATTTTCAATCTGCATTCACCTAATTTTCTTTTTATTCCTAGTTATATTGTATCTTATTTCAGTAAATTCTTTAATGCTTCCTGAAGCCTTGAAAAACGGAATTGAAATCCGCCTTGAAGTGCCTTTTCGGGATAGGCATGCTGCCCTTCAAGAATGAGAACACTCATTTCACCAAGCAAAGTTTTTATGGCAAAAGCGGGAGCGGGCAGCCAGTGAGGACGTTTGATGGTTTCTCCCAATTCTTTTCCGAAATCATTGTTCTGTACAGGAAAAGGGGCAGTAACATTTAATGGACCCTCAATGTCTGATTCGATAGCATATGCAATAAGCCTTGCCGCGTCTTCAAGATGAATCCATGATATCCACTGCCTTCCAGATCCGATTCTGCCCCCGGCAAAGAACCTATAGGGCATTTCAATCTGGGAGAGAGCTCCTCCTTTTTCACTGAGGATTACTCCAAAACGAGTGAATACAGTCCTGATTCCCAGCTCAGATGCCTTCTCCGCTTTTTGTTCCCACTTTTGTGCCACTTCTGATAAAAAATTTTCATTTTTCGGTTCCGATCGTTCTGTAAAGCGCTCCTGTTCAGCAGTGCCGTAGTAACCAACAGCTGAAGCATTGACCAGTACAGAAGGTTTTTCAGGGAGTTTGTCAAGAATGCGGAGGACCTCATCCGTTGCTTTCATTCGGCTTTCCATAATTTTTTTCTTTTTTTCCTCCGTCCAGCGGCCATTGATGCTTTCACCCGCAAGGTTAATAAAGGCGTCAATACCGGAAAGCTCTTTTTCAGGAACACTGGAATCTCCAAGCCACTCCACATAATGCAATTTTGAGTCATCAGCCTCTTTTTTTGACCGTGTTAAGATGTATACATCATGATTCTTGGAAAGAAGGAGGTTTGTTACTGCCGAGCCGATCAGTCCGGTGCCTCCTGTAATTGCAATCTTCATGCTATATCCTCCTTTAGCTGAAATTTCAAGTTATTTTAAATATTAAGAATATTTGTTATAATTGTCCTTGTAATTATAACAATCTTTTAAGGGGGAGCATAATGGAAACACAGCCGAGCACCATTAAAAAGAAAAGCAATCCTTTCACAAGGACAGTTATTTGGATTGCGATCGCTCTTGCAGGGGGATTAAGTCTGTCGGTTATTGCCCTGCAGAGGGACGAGCACATTAATGCCATTTGGTTTGTCGTGGCATCGCTGGCTACATACGCAGTTGCTTACCGGTTTTATTCCCGTTTTATCTCGAATAAAATCTTTGGTTTGGATAAAAAACGGGCCACACCTGCAGAGAGATACAGTGATGGAAAGGATTATGTGCCCACCAACAAATGGGTGCTCTACGGACATCATTTTGCCGCGATCGCTGGAGCTGGACCCCTTGTAGGTCCTACGCTTGCCGCACAGATGGGGTATCTTCCGGGAACAATCTGGATCATTGCGGGAGCCGTACTTGCGGGTTGTGTCCAGGATTTCGTCATTTTAATCATCTCCATGCGCCGAAAAGGCAAATCGATCGGTGAAATTGCAAGGGAAGAGATAGGGCCAGTTGGAGGCTATCTTGCCCTTGTCGGAGTATTTGCAATCATGATCATTCTCATTGCTGTTTTAGGGCTTGTTGTTGTAAACGCTTTAAAAGCGAGTCCCTGGGGCATGTACACCATTGCAATGACGATTCCGATCGCTTTATTTATGGGAATCTATATGAAATTTCTCCGGCCGGGAAGGGTAGGAGAAGCCTCCCTCATTGGATTTGCTCTTTTGATTTTTGCTTTGCTGAGCGGCCAGTGGGTGGCTGACTCTGCAACCCTGGCTCCAATGTTTACATTTGAAGGCAAAACGATTGCCATCATGATGATTGTTTACGGTTTTCTTGCCTCTGTACTTCCCGTCTGGCTTCTTTTGGCCCCAAGGGATTACTTGAGCACCTTCTTAAAGGTAGGAGTTATAGCTATGCTGGCAATCGGCATCTTTATCGTTATGCCTGAAATTAAAATGCCGGCTCTAACAAAATTTGTGGATGGAACAGGACCAGTATTTTCAGGAAACTTATTTCCGTTCCTCTTTATTACGATTGCCTGCGGTGCGGTTTCTGGATTTCATTCTTTAATATCATCCGGGACGACACCGAAGCTGATCGCTAATGAAAAGCATGCTAACATGATCGGTTACGGAGGGATGCTGACAGAATCTTTTGTAGCGGTGATGGCTCTTGTAGCAGCCACTCTTTTATCACCGGGAGTATACTTTGCCATTAACTCTCCTGCTGCAGCGATTGGGACCGAGGTGAGCGCCGCAGCAACCACTATTTCTTCCTGGGGCTTCTCTGTTAATGCACATGAGATTAACACGATCGCCCAGCAGGTGGATGAAGAGTCGATTCTTTCAAGGACGGGAGGAGCGCCTTCGCTTGCTGTGGGGATGGCCCACATCTTTTCTAAGATCGTAGGCGGTCCTGAACTCATGGCCTTCTGGTATCATTTTGCTATTCTTTTTGAAGCCGTGTTCATATTAACGACCATTGATGCCGGAACAAGGGTAGGGAGGTTCATGCTGCAGGATCTGCTGGGCAACATCTATAAACCGCTTGGCAGAACAGACTGGATGCCTGCTGTTTATATCACCAGTGCCCTTGTTGTCGCAGGATGGGGCTACTTCCTTGTCGTGGGAGTAACCGACCCGCTTGGCGGAATCAACACGCTCTGGCCGTTATTCGGAATCACGAACCAGATGCTCGCTGCGATCGCTTTAATCGTAGCTACGACAGTCATCCTAAAAATGGGCAAGACCAAGTACTGCTGGGTAACACTGGCTCCGCTGGCTTGGCTGATGATTGTAACGTTTACAGCAGGATGGCAGAAAATTTTCTCATCGCTTCCCAAAATCGGCTTTTTAAAACAAGCTGAAGTCACTCAGCAAGCGCTGGATGCCGGGAAATTGCCGCCGACTATTCCAACAGCAGAAGCGGCCAAGCAGATTATTTTCAACAACCAGCTTAATGCAGTGCTGACTGGAATCTTCATGCTTCTTATTCTTGGAGTGTTGATTGATGCTATGAGAATATGGGGGAAAGTTTGGTTTAAAAAGGAAGAACTTCCGACAAGTGAGGAGCCGTTTAAGCAAACCAATATAAGCGAGGTGTCTTAATGAACCAGCATAATCTCCGTTCCGTCATCAAGAGGATCAGAGACGGAGCAGGCGTGATTCGAAAAATCAGCAAAGGAATCTCCAATCTTCCGGACTATGACTCCTATGTCAAACACATTCAAAAGAATCACCCGGAAGTCGCTCCTCCTACCGAGGCTGAGTTCTTTAAAGACTTTCTTAACAAAAAATACGGAGCATCCGCAAAAAGGTGCTGTTAGAAAGGAAGCCCGCATTTGTTTATGCGGGCTTTTTTTTAAAGGCCGTTTTCGTAACCTTTGTTGCTTTTGAGAAAAGAGCCTTTTTAAAAACCTCTATAACAGCAATGGCAGAAGTGGCTATGTTAATATAAAGGAAATGAGGTGAAGAAGAAAATGGCCTTAATTACAAAGATCACAACGCAAAAAAAGAACAGCGACCGTTTTAATGTTTTTATTGATCAGGGAAATGGGGAAGAGTTCGGTTTCAGCGTTGATACGGATATTCTCATAAAGTATAAGCTCAAAAAAGGACTGGAAATCAATACGGGAGAGTTAAGCTCTTTATTGTATGAAGATGAGATCAAAAAAGGGTTTAACCGGGCTTTGCAGTTCCTGTCTTTCCGTATGAGATCAGAAAAAGAAGTACATGACTATTTAAAGAAAAATGAATATGAGGACAGTGTAATTGAAGAAGTCATTAAACGGCTTATAGAATATAAATACCTGGATAATGCTGAATTTGCAAAAATGTTTGTTAGAACAAGAAAGAATACGACATCCAAAGGGACAGGCGTTATTGCGAGAGAACTGATCCAAAAAGGGATATCTTCCGATCATATGGAAGCAGCATTAAAGGAATTTCCTTATGAAGAACAATTAGAATCAGCAATTAATTTCGTCCAAAAGAAATCAAATCAAAGCAAAGGATTATCAAGCAGTGAGAGGAAAAATAAAGTTTCCCAGCAGCTCCTGCAAAAAGGATACTCCTGGGAAGTGATAGAAGAAGCTCTTCGAACGGTTGATCTTGGCAGCACTGAACAAGAGGAAAAGGAAGCTTTGCTAAAGCATGCCAATAAAGCTCACAAACGCTATAAAAAATTTTCAGGTATGCAATATAAAAACAAAATGAAGCAGCATTTATACGGTAAAGGGTTTCCAATTGCTTTAATCGAGGAAATATTAGAGTCGGGGCTTATCGATCAATAAAAATCTCAGGCAGCCCATGGTCTTCCGCAGCGATTTGAAGTGCAACCTGCTCTGGTGTCTTGAAGCGGGATTTGTCTTTTACATGATCCGAATGGTCCCAAAAAGGAGTATCCATCCCCCCCATGTAGACGGCAGTTACTTGAATGCCTGTTCCGTCCAGCTCCTTGACGAGGCTTTCCGTAAAACCTCTGACCGCAAACTTGCTGGCGCAATACACTGATTCATTCACTTTGCCTCTCAGGCCTGCAGTAGAAATAATGTTCATGATTCTTCCTTCTTGTTTGTCTTTAAAGAAAGGCAAGCAAGTCTTTGTGGTAAAAATAGTTCCCTTTACATTAGTATCAAGCATCGTTTCAATCTCATCCACACTCAGTTCTTCCAAAGGGCCAAAGATTCCGGAACCGGCATTATTAATGAGCATATGTACATCTTCACGATGAAAAAGCTGATCGAAAACATGTTTTACTTCTTCCATGGATGTTATGTCGCAAACGCAGCTTTCTGCTTTAAAACCTTGTGCTGCAAGGCTGTCAGCAACAGAGTTAAGCTTCTTTAAAGAACGCCCGATCAAGATCACTTTATATTGCTTTGCATATTCCTCTGCAAGTGCTGCCCCTAAACCTGAGCCGCCTCCCGTTATAATCACTGATTTCATAAAAATTCACCACTCCGATACGTTTGGATTCTTAACCAATGTTTATTATACTAAAAGTACAGAAGAACGGAGGCGCACCATGGAAAAAAGATATAGCGAAATGACAAAAACAGAACTGACAGCCGAAATAGCAGATCTTCATGCAAAAGCCCAAAAAGCAGAGCAGATGGGAATGATCAGTGAGTTTTCTGTCTATGAACGAAAAATTACGATGGCAAAGTCTTATCTGCTTGATCCATCTGTCTTTGAAGCAGGTGAAACGTATCCCATTCAAGGAGATCCGGGCTCAACATTTAAAATAGTGTATATGAACGGAATTTTTGCTTGGGGGTACAGAAATGAATCTCACGAACTCGAAGCATTTCCTATTGCGATGCTGGTACAGCCTTCATAAATAATGAAAAAAGAAGCGGGGTAGCCGCTTCTTTTTCCGGCACTAATAATGCTTGCGTGTTTGAATGTAAGCCTTATTGGCATTGCCGTTTTGTCTGGCATCCATCATAACCGCAAGAACTATTGATCGTCTCGGTGTCGATTGGATAAAAACATTCGTTCCTGTGGTCGGTCTTGAATGGATCCATCTGGCCGTTTTGAAGAAAATTCTTCTTTGGCTCTCGGCTCACCTGAGAAGGAGATCCGATTAGGGAAGTTTTTAGCTTTGTTTCGCATCGATTAGCCCTCCTTAAAATCGGTTCTCACCTAGTATGGTTTGAATAAAACCCTTTAATGTGAGCCAGTAACGGCAAAATAATGGATAAGGAGGAAGTAAAAATGGAGGATAGGTTTGCCCGGCTTGCCCGCAATTTATTAGATAAGAATCAAAATTTGACCTATGAGGAAGCAAGAAGCTGGATCGAAGGGCTTTGGGAGGATTTTGAGTCAACAAGAGCCAAGGCCGGCTATGAATATGGCGGCAAAAATAAAACAGAAGAGATGGTCGTGCAATGGATTACGAGCTACGGCCCCAAACTGCATGAATACCAGACCATGAATCCGAAGTTCAAACACTTAAAAAAAGAGCAGTGACAGCATAAAAAAAGTGATGAAGGAACATTTCCTTCATCACTCATTTTTTAGAAGCTTGGATGGAGTAAAGTCCATCTTTTTGCGCAAGCGGTCCTCGCTGTATACCCAGCCGGTATAGGATGTAATGATTTCAAGATCCTCATCAAGCTGGACTAGTGCAACAAAGGGATAATGCCCTTTGCTTCTATAGCGGAGATCGATAAAACGCACTTCATGTCCATGGTTGTTTTTTTCAACTTCCCACCGATAAACCGGGGAGAAAGAAAGGAACGCTGAAATATTCTTGTCTTCTCTCGCTGCCTGAATGATTTTAGTGTCAGGAACTTCCACACGGTCAAACGTGTCAAGAACCTTGAGACGGCCTTGTTTAATATTGGCAACGAAAAACTGGTGCTTAGTTTTAATAGCAAGATGATACTGGGTCCATTTTAGCGTTGGAGAAGCAATGACTTCGATTGTCTCAGGAATATTCCTCCGAACGATTTGTGCTATTTTGTACCTGTTCCAGATTCTGAGGAAATAGTAGCCTGCCATGATCAAATAAACGGCAGAAAATGTAATTCCAGGATCGAAGCCGATATACCAAAGCAACAGACCGGCAATATGGATAATGAAAATAAACGGATCAAAAATGCTGATTACACCGAGTGCTATCCATTTTTTTGAGAAGGGATAGAGTGCTTGCGTACCATAAGCATTAAATATATCTACAAATACATGTAAAAATACGGCCAATGACGTCCACAGCCATAAATGAAGGCCGTTTGAGTACGGAACAAACAGGTAAATGATCAATGACAACAGGGCCGGCCAGATAAAAAGAGCAGGCACAGAATGGGTAATTCCCCTGTGGTTGCGGATATAGACGGCATTGTTTCTTAATTTTAGAATGGTATCAAAATCTGGTGCTTGTGAACCAACCAATGTACCGAGGAGTACAGCATGGGCGGTTATTGGATCTGCAGAGACAGCCGGATCAAGCATGGCTAATCCGCCGAGCCCTAATCCCATTACAACATGGGTTCCAGTATCCAATATAC
The DNA here is from genome assembly GCF_024494405.1 of Fictibacillus sp. WQ 8-8. Lineage (NCBI taxonomy): Bacteria > Bacillati > Bacillota > Bacilli > Caryophanales > Fictibacillaceae > Fictibacillus > Fictibacillus sp. WQ 8-8. Next base: position 27,301 of record NZ_JAMXKG010000008.1, on the reverse strand, counting down.
ACACCTCCTAACTCATATAAGATGATTGCGATAATTGTTTAAAATTGGAGGACCAATCATGAATCAAAAATTAACGGTTTTTATCGAGTATAAAGTAAAACCTGACATAATTGAACAATATGAAGCTCATATGCAAAATGTGCTGATTGAATTAATGAAAGACGGCGCCCGCAATACCTCCTGGCTCAAAGCGCTGGATCAAGACTCTCTCTATGTGGAAAGTTTTGATGTTGAAGGTTCTGAGGTATATCACTCTTTAAAGCAGCTCAGGCTCTTAAAAGGCCATCCTGTATATGGGCCGCTTGATCAGATGATTTCGGGCGGACTGTCCAAACTCCATTGCTGGGCATTTGAAAAGAAAGGTGAGTAATAATACGTTGAATCGTTCTGAAACATATATTGAAGACTTTCCAGTTCAAGGTTTCCAGCAGGATCTAATTAACTGGTATCAAGAGAATCAGCGCGATCTTCCCTGGAGATTGAATCAGGATCCATATAGAGTATGGGTTTCCGAAATCATGCTGCAGCAAACCCGCGTGGATACTGTCATTCCTTACTTTAACCGTTTCCTGTCTTTATTTCCTACCCTTACCGACCTGGCTGAAGCGGATGAAGAAAAGGTTTTAAAGGCATGGGAGGGTTTAGGTTATTATTCCCGTGTTCGTAATTTGCAAACCGCAGTAAGAGAAGTCGCCGAGCAATATGGAGGGACAATACCCGATACAGCCGATGAAATATCAAAGCTTAAGGGTGTTGGGCCGTATACGGCAGGAGCGATCTTAAGTATTGCTTACGGAGTACCTGAACCTGCGGTAGATGGCAATGTGATGAGGGTGCTCTCCAGGATCCTGCTCATCTATGAGGATATTGGAAAAGCTAAAACAAGAATGCTGTTTGAAGATGCTGTTCGAAAATTGATTTCAAAAGAAGATCCTTCTTCGTTTAATCAGGCGCTTATGGAGCTTGGAGCTCTCATTTGCACGCCAAAATCACCGGCTTGCCTGATCTGTCCTGTTCAGGAGCACTGCAGGGCTTTTGATCAGGGAAGACAGAAAGAACTCCCTGTAAAAGAAAAGAAAATAAAGATCAAACATGTGGATATGGCTGCACTCATCTTACGTAATCAAGAAGGGAATTACCTGATTCATAAAAGACCGAAAGAAGGGCTGCTTGCTAATCTTTGGGAATTTCCGAATGTACCTGTTCATAAGAGGGGAGTAAGCGAGAAAGAGGATCTGAAGGTTTTCATTGAAGCTGAATGGGGTATTTCTGCTGCTGTCGGCGATCAAGTGAGTAACATAGAACACGTATTTTCCCATTTGAAATGGAACATACAGCTTTTTGAAGGACAATGCAGCCATGAAGCAATGGATGCTGCGGATTTAAAGTGGGTAACGCTGGAAGAGATGGAGTCCTATCCTTTTCCAGTATCACATCAAAAAATTATCAAATTGGCAAAAGAGGTGACGGCATGAATCTATATCTGGAAAACAAACGGGTACTTATAACTGGCGGTTCAAAAGGTTTAGGCAAGGGCATCGCCAAGCTGTTTTTGGAAGAAGGTGCATCTGTAGGTATTTGCGGGCGCAGCCAAGAAACCCTTGAACAGGCAAAATCTGAATTGGATGGCGAACTCATCATTCTAAAGGGAGATGTGACATCCCGAGAGGACAGGGAGCGAATCATACGTGAATTTATTGGGGAGTTTGGCGGCATTGATATTTTAATCAATAATGCTGGAGGCAGTAATGGATCTTCAGTAATGGAAACAAGTATGGAGGAGTTTGAAGAGGCGGTTCACCTTAATTTTTTATCCGCTGTTGGAATGAGCAAGCTTGCGGCTGAATACATGGTTAAAAATGAAAAAGGAACCATTATTAACATTTCCTCAATTTTCGGAAGGGAATCCGGCGGCAAACCGACTTACAACGGAAGCAAAGCGGCTCTCATCTCATTTACTAAGTCGTTTGCTGATGAAATGATCCAGCATGGAGTACGGATCAGCGGTGTCGCTCCCGGATCAGTGCTGCACCCTACTGGAAATTGGCAGAAACGGTTAAAGGAAAACCCGGAACAGATCAACCAGTATGTACAGCAGCACATACCCGCACAGCGGTTTGGTACGGTCGAAGAGATTGCCAACACGGTTGTGTTCCTTTCTTCAGACCGGGCATCCTGGGTCATAGGAGCGACGTTAAACGTTGACGGCGGGCAATCCTACAGCAATTTTTAATTGGTAAATAAAAAATTGAGCCTGAATATTCAGGCTCAGCTTTTTTCATTAATCCACTTTCGGGGTTGTTCCTCTTTCCCAGCTGGCCCCATCGTTCGAAAGGCCTCCTCTGGATTCAATTTCTTTAATAATTTCACGATGTATCGTTGTTCCTTCCTCATTCAGATAGGGGGCAATTTGCTGGAAAGACTGATGGAAATATGCCAATTCACTGTCTTTCCATTCTTTTTTAGCAACCATATCTAATTCTGTCATATCTCTTCCTACGTACATAAGATCGACCTCCCAAGCGTTATAGGTGCCAGGCACCATAAAAAATAATCGCCTTTAGTTTTTGAAACCATTTGCAATCCTATACCCTGTCTCATGGGCCCGCAATCGTTGAAAATATACAATAAAAAATTATTTTTTGTTCACATAAAAACATCTGCAGAGGGTTAAATTAATTTTCGTGGAGGTGATTCTAATGGACAAACAGCAAAACAAAACAAACGCACAACAAGTTAAAAAGCAAAACCAACAGTCTCAAGCTGGTAAAGGTCAATATGGTGCTGAGTTTGCAAGCGAAACTGACGCTCAACAAGTTCGTCAGCAAAACGCTCAATCTCAACAACAAAAAGGCCAAGGTAACCAAAACCAACAGTAACCTCTATCCAGAATGCTCCCTGCTATACGCAGGGGGCATTTTTGGTTTTCTGGCCAATTTAGACAAGGTTTTTAAGATACATACTAAGGGAAAAAGAACAATGACTAGGGAAAATGAAAAAATGGGCGAGCTTTTTTTCAATAAACAGGGTAACTATCATTTCCAAACTATTCTTAAAACGATATACTATAGGAGAGAAAATAACGTAAAGTAACTGTTTCTTGGGGATGATGAAGGCCGGGCAGGGCTAGAATAGTGATGAGACGATACAATGAACGAATTTGTACAACGAAGCTGGTGAATTACCTAAATGTTCTAATTTTAATTGGAAAGGAGTTCGCACATACCTGGTAACCCATTGGCTTCCGGAAATGCGAAGGAAAGGAGAGGCATATGAGTTTTCCCACACCCGGAAGTATTATTGATATACAAAGCTATAAACATAACGGATCACTCCATCGCACCTGGGAAGATACGGTTATCCTCAAGGGGAGTTCGTCTGTAGTTATAGCAGGAAATGATCGTATTCTTGTAACGGAATCAGATGGCAGGCAGTGGCGGACGAGAGAGCCGGCGATCTGCTATTTCAATTCCAAGCAATGGTTTAATGTAATCGGCATGATCCGGCAGGACGGTTTTTATTATTATTGTAATCTGGGGACACCCTATATATGGGATAATGAGGCACTAAAATATATCGATTATGACCTGGATATTAAGGTTTTTCCCGACATGTCCTATATTCTATTAGATGAAGATGAATACAGCTTGCACAGGCAAATGATGAAATATCCCCATGAACTCGATTACATTATTAAAAAGAATTTAAATGAATTAATTTCCATGATCAATCAGAGAAAAGGCCCATTCGAACCAGGCTTTATAGAGCAATGGTACGAAAGGTATTTGGAGTTTAGATAAGAAAAAACCTGTTGAATCCAGCGTTCAACAGGTTTTTCTGACAATAACAATAGTAATCGTAAAAAACGCCTGCGCGGGGGAGCCGTATATCGATCCCTTAAAGAGGCGTTTTAAGCTTTTAAAAGGGCTCTTCAGCATTTCATATAAGAAGGTGTAATTTTGGATAGTATCAGAAGGTATTTGGGTTTTGTAAAGCCCTACAAAAAACAAATTGGATGGACCATTGTAATTGGGATTTTAAAGTTTGGTATTCCCTTGCTCATCCCGCTTATTTTAAAATATGTGGTCGATACGATTATAAATGGACAGGGTTTGACGAGCGGTGATAAACTCAGCAAGCTGCTTTGGCTGATGGGAGGTTCCTTCTTTATTTTCGGTGTGCTTCGTCCGCCGATCGAATATTATCGGCAGTATTACGCACAATGGGTCGGAAGCAAAATCCTATATGATATCAGGGATAAGCTTTATGGACATATTCAGCGGCTCTCCTTACGTTTTTATTCCAATAACAAGTCGGGTGAAATCATATCGAGGGTAATCAATGACGTTGAGCAAACGAAGGATTTTGTCATCACGGGCTTAATGAATGTCTGGCTTGATATGTTTACGATTGTGATTGCGATTGTGATCATGGCAACGATGGATGGATGGCTGACAGTTGTCGCATTGGCGATGCTGCCGTTTTACGGCCTCTCCGTTAAATATTTTTATACAAGGCTAAGAGGTCTGACGAAACAGCGTTCGCAGGCGCTCGCGGAAGTGCAGGGGCATCTGCATGAACGAGTCCAGGGGATGTCAGTCATCAGAAGCTTTGCTCTTGAGGACTATGAGCAAGTTCAGTTTGATAAAAGAAACTCCCATTTTCTGAACAAAGCGATGGATCAGACAACGTGGAACGCCAAAACGTTTGCAGTAGTAAATACGATTACAGATATCGCACCGCTTCTAGTTATCGGTTTTGCGGCATATCGGGCGATTGGAGGCCATATATCTGTCGGAGAAGTGGTCGCATTTGCCGGCTATATGGACAGGCTGTATAACCCGCTCAGAAGGCTGGTTAATTCATCGACAACCCTTACACAGTCACTCGCGTCCATGGACAGGGTCTTCGAATTTATGGATGAGGAATATGATATTAAAGATCAGCCGAAAGCAAGGGAACTTACGGATGTAAAAGGAGAGCTGTCGTTTAACGAAGTATATTTCCGATACAATGAGGATGAACCGCACGTTCTAAAAGGAATCGATCTTAGAGTAGAACAAGGGCAGACGATCGCCCTCGTAGGGATGAGCGGTGGCGGGAAATCCTCGCTTGTCAGCCTTATCCCCAGGTTTTATGACGTGTCGAAGGGCAGCATCCTGCTCGATGGGGAAGATATCCGGAGTATCAAAGTGCGTTCGCTCAGGGATAAGATTGGCATGGTCCTTCAAGATAACATTTTGTTCAGTGAATCGGTTAAGGCCAATATCCTGATGGGAAATCCAGAAGCATCTGATGATGAGGTTGCTGCAGCTGCAAAAGCAGCAAATGCGCATGAGTTCATTATGAATCTGCCCCAAGGATATGATACGAAAATTGGTGAACGGGGAGTTAAACTTTCAGGAGGGCAAAAACAGCGGGTTGCCATCGCCAGGGTCTTCTTGAAGAATCCGCCGATTTTAATCCTTGATGAAGCGACTTCCGCCCTTGATTTGGAAAGCGAGCACCTCATTCAAGAATCGCTTGAAAAGCTTGCAAAAGACCGTACCACCTTTATCGTTGCACACCGCCTAGCAACCATCACCCACGCAGACCGTATAGTAGTTGTCGATAACGGTGAGATTGCTGAAAGCGGAACCCATTATGAGTTAATGAAAAAAAGAGGAGTGTACTATAACCTGTTTACGGTTCAGCAGCTTGGTGATTGAATTGGTAATTGATGGGCAGAAAGTTGGAATTGCATAACATGCCATAAGAAAAAAGAACGGGGCAGCCAAAGGCTTCCGTTCTTTTTTTGTGTTAGAAAAGACCCGAGTTTCCTAACAAACGACAAGATTATTAAAAATTTTTAGAAATTTTAATATTGTCAAATTATTAGACTAGTGTCATAATTTCAATAGAGTGTCCTACAAATTGTTCACGCTGTAAGTAAATGTCATCATGAAGAAAGGGGTGGGATAGTGAGCAGTCCAGTCTTGGAAGTAAAAGGATTAAGGACTTCTTTTCAGACGGATGATGGGGAAGTTTCGGTTGTCAATCACATCGATTTCCAGGTCAATTCCGGTGAAGTACTTGGAATTGTAGGAGAATCGGGATGCGGCAAAAGTGTTACTTCATTATCGGTCATGGGACTCGTACCAACACCTGCGGGGAAAGTTGAAGGAGATATTTTGTTTAAAGGGGAAAATCTTACTTCAGTATCTGAGAAAAGGATGCGCCAGATTCGCGGGAATGAGATAGCAATGATTTTTCAGGAGCCGATGACCAGTCTAAACCCGGTATTTACTATCGGCAGCCAGTTGATCGAGGCTTTGCAAATACATAAGAAATGGCCAAAAAAGAAGGCAAAGGCACATGCCGTTGAAATGCTTAAAATGGTTGGGCTTCCACGGGCGGAAGAACTGATGAAAGACTTTCCCCACCAGCTGTCAGGGGGAATGCGCCAGCGTGTCATGATCGCAATGGCCATGATCTGTTCCCCGAAACTGCTGATTGCAGACGAACCGACCACCGCGCTAGACGTGACAATTCAGGCTCAGATTCTTGAGCTTATGAAAAAATTGAACGATGAGACCGACACAGCCATCATGATGATCACCCATGATTTGGGAGTAGTAGCTGAAATGTGCCAGCGCGTTGTCGTTATGTATGCAGGTAGAGTCGTTGAAGAGGCAGATGTAAAAACGATTTTCACGAGTCCGAAACATCCATATACGGTTGGCCTGATTCAATCTGTTCCTGATATGAGGGATAAAAAAGAACGTCTTTATTCCATCCCAGGAAATGTGCCAAAACCCGGATCTTTGAAAGCGGGGTGCCAGTTTGCTCCGAGATGCGCCCATGCCTATGAGCGCTGCCAGAGCGAAACACCAGCGCTTGAAACCCTTGAAGGCGGCCAAAAAGTAAGATGCTGGCTGTATGAGGATCAGAAAGGGGTAGACATCGTTGACCGAACCATTAGTTAAAGTTGAGAACTTAAAAAAGCACTTTCCGATTAAAGGCGGAGTGCTTGGGAAAACAGTCGGAGAAGTAAAAGCAGTGGACGGTGTATCCTTTACCATTCAAAAAGGTGAAACTCTGGGACTTGTCGGTGAGAGCGGATGCGGGAAATCTACGACCGGACGCATGCTGCTCAGGCTTCTCGAACCGAGTGACGGCAAGATCTATTTTGAAGGGCAAGATGTGACTGCGCTTTCTTCGAACGCGATGCGCAAGATGCGAAGAGAGATGCAAATGGTTTTTCAGGATCCCTTTGCTTCACTTAATCCGAGGCATACCGTTGAAAAAATACTGGAAGAACCGCTGATCGTTCACGGAGTAAAGGACGCAAAAGAACGCAAGAGAAGGGTGAAGGAGCTGCTTGAAGTCGTAGGATTAAGCAGTTATCATGCGAAACGCTATCCCCATCAGTTCAGCGGTGGGCAGAGGCAAAGAATCGGCATCGCCCGAGCACTGGCTGTTAACCCTAAACTGATCATCGCGGATGAACCTGTCTCGGCGCTGGATGTATCCATCCAATCGCAAGTACTGAACCTTTTGCAAGACTTGCAGGAAGAATTCGGGCTTACTTACCTTTTTATCGCCCATGATCTTGGAGTCGTACGGCACATTAGCGACAGAGTCGGTGTCATGTATCTCGGCAGGATCGTAGAACTGTCAGACAGCGAACAGCTTTATGACAACCCTATGCATCCTTATACACAGGCCTTGCTTTCTGCCGTACCTATTCCCGATGTTGAAGTGAAAAAGGAGCGCATCATTTTAAAAGGTGATGTCCCAAGCCCGTCCAACCCTCCAAAAGGATGTGCGTTCCATACGCGATGTCCTCAAGCGATGGATGTATGCGCTGCAGAGCGTCCGGTATTTAAGGAAGCTGAGAAGGGCCACTACGTTGCCTGTCATCTTTATTGATGGCAGCTCGTACACATAAATAGAGGCAAAAATCTATCTGAAAACGGGGGAAAGAAAATGAAGAGAAGTATATTGACAGCTCTTGCATTAATCCTGGTCCTGTCTTTAGGACTGGCTGGCTGTAAATCCTCAAGCGAAAGCACTGGCGGAAAAGGAAGTTCCAGCGGTGGCGGCGTCATGATCTACGGACGCGGCGGTGATGCAGTAGGACTGGATCCTGCTCATGAAACAGACGGTGAATCTTTCATCGTTACTGAGCAAGTGATGGAAACACTAACTGGATACAAAAAAGAAAATACAGATGTTGTTCCTGAACTTGCGAAGAGCTGGAAGATTGCAGATGGCGGAAAGAAGTACACATTTACGTTGGAAAAAGGCGTTAAGTTCCAGGATGGAACTGACTTCAACGCTGATGCGGTTGTTAAGAACTTTGACCGCTGGATGAACGGTGATGCTGCTAAATTCCCTTATTACGCATCCATGTTCGGTGGATATAAAAAGGATCCTGGCCACGTCATTAAAGAAGTTAAAGCTATTGATGACACTACAGTTGAATTTACATTGAAACGCCCACAAGCTCCATTCCTTAAAAACCTTGCGATGAGCCCGTTTGCGATTTCCAGCCCGGCTGCGATTGACAAATACGGCGACAAATATGGCGAGCATCCTGTAGGAACAGGACCGTTCAAGTTTAAAGAGTGGAAACGCGGGGATACCATTTCAGTTGTGAAAAACGATAAATATTGGAAAAAAGGGCTTCCAAAACTTGATGGGGTAACCTTCAAAGTCATCAAAGATAACTCTTCACGCTTAAATGCTCTTACAAAAGGCGAAGTTGACTTGATTGACGGAGTAAACCCAAGTGATATTGATAAGATCAAAGCAGATAACAAGCTTCAAATTTTTGAGCGTCCTTCTATGAACGTTGCTTACTTTGGCTTCAATGTTGAAAAAGCTCCGTTTAACAAAAAAGAAGTCCGCCAGGCGATCAGCCACTTAGTAAACAAAGACGAACTGATCAAAAACTTCTACAACGGAACAGCTGAACCGGCTGCTACGCCGCTTCCTTCTTCCATTGCAGGACAAAACAAGGATATCCAGGATTATGGATATGACGAAGCAAAAGCAAAGGAACTTTTGAAAAAAGCTGGATACGAAAAAGGTTTCAAAATGGACCTTTGGGCGATGCCGGTATCACGTCCTTATATGCCAAACGGACAAAAGATTGCTGAAGCGATTCAAGCAAACCTTGCCAAGGTTGGAATTAAAGCGAACATCGTTACATTTGAGTGGGGAACCTACCTTGAAAAACTCCGTAAAGGTGAAGCACCTGCCTTCTTGATTGGATGGACAGGGGATAACGGAGACGCAGATAACTTCCTATACGCTCTTCTTGATAAAGACACGATCGATTCTAACAACTATTCACGCTATAAGAGTGAGCCAGTTCATAAGCTATTGATTGAAGCGCAATCAACAGCAGATGAAGGAAAACGTGAAGAGCTTTACAAAAAAGCGCAGGAGATCATCCATGAAGATGCTCCATGGGTACCTCTAGTGCATGCTAAGCCACAGCTTGCAGGTACGAATTCAATTAAAGGATTCTACCCGCATCCAAAAGGGTCTCAGTCATTTGTTGATGTTTCCATGAAGTAATGAAGAAATTGGGGAGTATCTTGCATGCTCCCCTTTTGTTTTGGAGAAAAACATCAGGGTGCTATAACAACTACGCGTAAATGAGGTGTGGACATGTTTTCTTATACCATTAGAAGGATTGGTTTGCTTATCCCGGTGCTTCTCGGGATGACGTTTATTGTATTTATGATGATCAGGGCAATTCCAGGGAATCCTGCTCAATTGATCCTTGGCCAGCAGGCTTCAAAGCAGGCTATCGCAACATTAACAAAACAATTGGGACTGGATCAGCCCTGGTACTCCCAGTTTGTTCATTATTTAACCGGTCTTTTTCAAGGTGATCTTGGAATGTCACTGAAATCAAGAACACCGATCAGCGAGGAGCTCTGGCCGTACCTTGCGGCTACAATCGAACTTTCACTGGTTGCAATTCTGATTGCAGTGATCGTCGGAGTCAATGCAGGCATTATCTCTGCCTGGTTCCAAAATTCCTGGTTCGATTATGGGGTTATGCTTATTGCATTGATCGGAGTATCCATGCCTATTTTCTGGCTAGGATTGATGGAACAATATTTTGTCTCCATCAAATGGGACTTGCTGCCGACAACAGGCAGGGACAATATCAGGATGCCGGTAGAGGCCATCACACATCTGTATTTGCTTGACACATTACTGGAGGGCAGGTTTGATCAGTTTATTGAAGTCGTTAAGCATTTAATCCTTCCGGGAATTGCACTTGGCACGATTCCAATGGCAATCATCGCAAGGATGACAAGATCAAGCATGCTTGAAGTTATGCGATCGGATTATATCCGCACAGCAAAGGCAAAAGGGTTAAAGATGTTCTGGGTAGTGTACAAGCATTCATTGAAAAATGCCATGATTCCTGTAGTAACTGTAATCGGTCTGCAGACAGGATTGCTTCTCGGCGGTGCCATTCTGACAGAGACCATCTTTGGATGGCCAGGGGTTGGCACATATATTTATGAAGCCATTCAGTCGCGTGATTATCCCGTCATCCAATCTGGAATTCTGGTAGTGGCCACACTGTTTGTACTCATTAATCTGTTTGTTGATATTTTGTATGCGGCCATTGATCCGCGCATCAAATACTGATAGGGGGAGTTTATTATGGCTGAATTAGCAAGAACAACACCACCGTTAACAAACCCGCCGAAAGTGGAACAAGGTGACGACAAAGTCATCTCTCCCTGGAAGGATGCGTGGCGTTCATTTAAGAAGAATAAATTAGCGATGGTCGGACTGGGAATTGTTATTTTCTTTATTTTAATCGCTATTCTGGCTCCTGTTTTGGCGCCTTATAGCTTTTCGGATCAGCATCTAGCGGACAAGCATCTGGCGCCTTCGGGAGAGCATTGGTTTGGAACAGATGAATTCGGACGGGATATCTTCAGCAGAGTTTTATACGGGGCAAGGATTTCATTATGGGTGGGCTTCGTCTCTGTAGCCGGATCAGTCATTGTAGGATCGGCCCTTGGAATCATCGCAGGCTATTATGGAAAATTCATTGATGGAATCATCTCAAGGATCTTTGATATCCTGCTGGCGTTTCCGAGTATTCTTCTCGCTATTGCGGTCGTTTCTGTATTGGGGCCATCTTTAAGAAATGCGCTTATCGCTATTGCCATCATTAATGTGCCGATATTTGGACGTCTTGTACGGTCGAGGGTTCTGAGTGTAAAAGAAGAAGAGTATATCACAGCGGCTAAGGCGATTGGTATGAAGGATTCCAGAATTTTGATACACCATGTGCTTCCAAACAGCATGGCGCCTATCATTGTGCAAGGGACCTTGGCCATCGCAACAGCTATCATTGAGGCAGCTGCCTTAGGGTTTTTAGGACTTGGGGCACAGCCTCCAACTCCTGAGTGGGGAAAAATGCTCGCGGATTCCAGGGATTTTATCATCCAGGCGCCGTGGACCGTTATCTTCCCGGGTATAGCGATCATGCTTACGGTTTTGGGCTTTAACCTGATGGGTGACGGCCTTCGTGACGCGCTTGATCCAAGAATGAAAAACTAATAGAGGAAGCCTGACATGAAAATGTCAGGCTTTTTTTACGGACTAATATTCTAATCTGTTTTCTGTTCTTTAATTGTTAGCTCATTGTCATCGGTGTGATGGTTTTTGAAGCTCTCAACGAGCCGGTTCAAATGCTCCAATTGATCACTGTAATCGATTATTAAGGCGAAAACAGGAAATAGCTGCATCCATTGATCATTTTGGGGAGTTGTATAATAGCTCATGAACGACTGCATTAAAGAACTTTTATTCTCACATAGCTCATCAAGCATGCCAACAGAATGCTGTGAACGGATTTTACCAGTGTATTTCAAATGGATCTGTTCATGGTAATTGGTCAGACAGTCGAGCTGTTCCGTGATCAGCTGTTGAAGATCTTCAGGCATGCAGAGCATTTCATTCTCATGGCGGTGAAGACTTCTTAGCAGTTCGAGAGATTTTTTAGTCGTAAAAATCATCTGCCGGTAGAGTACAAGCTTACGGCCTTTGGTAAATTGATTGTTTTTAAAATAAGTGCGGTCTTCTTTGTATAAGAGATAGAGCTGGTCCATTTTAAAGCTGTTTTCTTTCATTGTCCCCATGTCATCTTTGATGGCGGAATAATCAGAGGCATGCCGGATAATCATACGGATCCATTTGATGATGTCGTCTGTCAGATTAGAGATACTGAAGTAAAGTTTTGTTTCATGTTTTGGCGGCATAAAAATCAAATTGACAAGAAAAGCTGATACGACGCCCAGCATGATCAATAGAAAACGGCCCATCGCAAACGATATAAAATTAGGTGTCTGGCTTTCCATAATGACTATAACCGTCACGATGGCAAGGGGAATGGTCTTTTCATTCTTCATCTTTAAGTTTACAGCGATGACAATAACGACGACAAATCCGATGACAAATGGGCTGTTGCCCAGCAAAAGGACCGAGACGATGGCAAAGAATGCGCCGATTATATTACCCTGAGCCTGCTCAATAATGGTTTGATAGGACCTGTAGATCGATGGCTGAATCGCAAATGTGGCTGCGATTGCAGCAAAGACAGGTGTACTCAGGTTAAAAAACATGGCTAAATAAATGGCCATGGTGATGGCTAATCCCGTTTTTATCATTCGGGCTCCAAGTTTCATCTTGAATTGGTGTTCCCTTCTATAAGTAAGTTAATAATCTTGACAACTATACAATGATTCCCACTAATAATCAAGTATTCATTTATAACAAAAATATGAATTAAAAAAAGATCTCTATAAAGAGATCTTTTCTACTATTATGGCTATTTATTCCGTGGAAACATCGGGATCAGCCTGCTCTTTTACAGGAATGACCTGCACAAAATGTTCAAGCGGATGTTCCTTGAGATACTTGATTTCAGCAGCCTCTTCAAACTGCTCTGATTTTACAAGCGCAGATGAATACTTTGTCAGCAGCTCATTAATGTCCTCTGCACCCTTAAACCCGATGGGCTCCAATGAAACTTTGGCACCTTTCGCGATCCTTGTTCTCAATACTTCATACGTCAGACCCATTTCGGGCTGGAGGCGAAGATAGACGACCCCTCCGGTCATTCCAGCGCAGATCCATGGGCCTGGATCCCCGAGTACGAGCCCTCTGCCATTGGTCATATATTCAAAGGCAAATCCTTTGATGTTGGCGTTTACTCCGGTATTTCCACGATCTGTAATGACCGGAGCAGCAAGTTTGCCGCCGATGACAAGATCTGCTCCGGATAGGCGGATTCCGGCTCTTGCATCTGCATTTCCCTGAATCATAAAGAGCCCTTTCTGAGCGCCGTAGGCAAATCCTTTACCTACAGAACCATTGTAATACTGTCCGTTTTTCGCCTTTGATTTCAAGATGGTGATGGACCCGCCGAATGCGGTTTTTGCCAGCCCGTCCTGTGCTCCGCCTTCTACTTTAATTTTAATGCCTTTTGATGTATAGGCCCCAAGCCCGTTTCCAGGAATAGATCCGTTTTTAAAATGAAGGTGGATATCCGGCTGTTTTCCGGTTCGCTGTGAACGGGTCTTGTGCCCTGAAACCCGGCTGCCGAGAACACGCTGTTCGGCCGTTACAAATTGAAAGTCTCTTGAATGAGAGAGCTGGGTAACATCGTCATCCAAATATTCCGCACCGGCCGCCATTGTTACGGCAGCAAGGAGGGATTCCTGTACATGCGGCAATGGGATCATCTCTTCTACAGTCGATTTTTCCAGCAGGGAAGAGAGATCCAGCTGATTGAGTCCGCGATTCTGCACTAACAGATCTGATCGTCCTACAAGTTCCTGTGCCGATGTAAAACCAAGAGAAGCCGTAAGCTGCCGCAGTTCATCGCCAAACACAGTGAACAGTCTGACAAGGCCTTGGACGGCGGGGTCAAATTGCCTTGGAACAAAGCGGCGGAGCCCATGGTCTCTCGCTTTTTGCTCGGAATCAATCTGAGTGGCTATTCCTACATGGCACGTATCAAGATGGCAGCCGCGGCAGGTCGTACAGCCGATGGCTACCATGGAAAGGGTACCGAACCCGATCCTGTTTGCGCCTAGCAGCATCATTTTCACTGCATCAAGAGCACTGCGGATGCCTCCGTCAGCCCAAAGCTCGACTTTATGCCTCAATCCGGCTTCAAGCAGTGCGGTATGGGCAGCTTTTAATCCGATCTCGGCAGGCAATCCGACATGCTGGAGAGCATGCACCCTCGCAGCTCCGGTTCCGCCATCGAAACCGCTCAGCGTAATGATGTCTGCCCCCGCTTTAGCAATGCCGACGGATATGGTGCCGATATTAGGGACGACAGGTACTTTAACAGATACCTTTGCCTGGTCGTTGGCTGTTTTCAATTCGGTGATCATCTGTGCCAGATCTTCGATGGAGTAGATATCATGGTTGTTGGAAGGCGAAATTAAATCTGATCCGACTGTGGCATTTCGGGCCTCTGCGATTTTCTCGGTAACCTTCGAACCTGGAAGATGGCCTCCTTCACCAGGTTTAGCTCCCTGGCCGATTTTGATTTCCAATAGATTGGATGAGTTTAGCAGTTCGATATTAACCCCAAAGCGTCCAGAAGCGATCTGCTGTCCGCGTGTCTTCGGATATTTTCCAATCATGTCTTTGATTTCGCCGCCCTCGCCGTTTAAGCTGATCATATTCAGCACATCAGCAGCTTCAGCATAGGCTCGAAATGCGGTCTCGTTTTGTGAACCGAAAGACATAGAGCTGATCACAAAAGGAAGGCTGTGATCTTTTACACCAATATCGACATGAGCCGGATCAACTGGTGTTTCAGAACTGGACAGGTCGGTCAGATGGCGAATGGCAATAGGATTGCTTTTTTCCTGATCCTCCAATTTATCTGCATAGGTTCTGTAATCTGATTTACCGCTGGCGATGTCTCCGATCGATTTCCAAATTCTTGGGAACAAGCGGAAGCTCTTGCTTGCTCTTGCGTCAGTTTGCCTGAACACTTCTTTTCTTGCAAGACTGTCTTCTTTCAGTTTAGCAAAATTATATCCAAGCGATTCTGAGCCAAAGAAGTTTACGATATTCAATGTTTCGGCAATTTCGCTGCTCAGCCCGATGCTGGAAAAGAGGCGGTCGTATCCCCTTAACTCATGGATTCCGATTGTGGAAATCACTTTCTCCAGCCCTTTGTTTAATGCTTCAAATAATTTGGCCGCAGGGAGCTGGTTCTCAGGCTCGGTTACGGTCTCAAACAGAAGGTATGGGCTGACTGCATCAGCGCCAAGCCCGATTGTCAGGATGATATCATGCAGAGAACGAATGGCAGCAGATCTGAGAATCAATGAAACGCTGCGTCTCAGGAACTTCTTTCTGAGGCTTTGATCCACTGCTGACAGAACCAGATGAGGATCAAGCCAAAGATGCTTTCTGTGTGCCTGGTTGTCATCCAGAATGATCACCGCAGCTTCATTTTCTGCGGCTGTTGCGGCTTCAGCAGAGAGGCGGGAAAGTGCTTCTTCCACGGTCTCACTTTCCAGCATGACAGAATGAAGAACATACTTTTCATTTCTTCCTTCAAAATAGGCTGCTACTTGCTCATAAGATGGATGGTTGAATTGCTCCGAAAGGTTTTTCCCATCTATCCCTTCAACCAGCAGCGGTGTAAGGAGTTCAATCGTATTCAGTTCTTTTTCTTTTTTAAAGAGGGAAGGCCGTTTTCCGAGAACGGTACGGGTAGAAAAATGCTCGGTTTCCCTGTCTCTGTCAATCGCCGGGTTGGTAACAACAGCTACACTTTCTTTAATAAAATCAGCAATGTTTTGGCGTTCAGGATGAAGAGCGGCCAGCGGAGAATCATGGCCGAGCGATTGAATGGGCTCGACTCCTTTTTCTGCCATCTGTTCAAGCTGATGGATCTGTTCTCTGTCCCAGCCATAGGCGGCATACCATCCGTTATGTTTTTTCAGAGCTGCACGGAAAGGCCCGATCTCCAGGGAAGGTGTTTCTAACCGGTGCCTGGCACCGTCAACACAGATCCTGGTCTCCATCTTTTGGAAGACCTGCTCCTGGTAATCATTGTGATTGTAATAAGTAAGGCGGCCGTCATCTTCCCGTTTCAATCCAACCTTTTCACCGGGAGCAAAGCTTTTCGGCTCCGCTGTAAAGTCATTGTTGGAAAGAATTCCTTGTTCAGATGAGAAGTAGAAGGAAGTATCTGTTTCGAGCTGCCAGATCGGACGGAGTCCAAGGGCATCTACACTAAAAACCGCTTCGTTTCCGAATCTTGAGATGATTCCTGCAGGCCCTTGAGCAAAATGTCCCCAGGCTTCCCTTAAATAGGTATACAAATCCTTTAAGTGAGAAGGGTAGGCCTTGATTTCATGAATGATGGGAGGAAACAGAACGTCCATCGCTTCGAACAAGGAGAATCCTTCTCGAAGGATCAATGTTTCAATGACTCTGTTTAAATCTTGTGAGTCACTTCCGCCATCAGTAACCGGAATACCAATAATTTCAGCTTCTTCACGGAGTTTGGCGATCGTATTCAGTTCGCCGTTATGTCCAAGAACGCTGAAAGGCTGGACTCTGAAAAAGGTGGACAATGTATTGGTAGAATAGCGGTTGTGGCCTAAAGTAATGGTTGATGCGATGAGCGGGTTTGTTAAATCTTCATAATAGGCAGGCAGTGTTTCGCCTGAACCCATGACTTTATAGACAGCATGGTGATTGCTGAAAGAAGCGACATGGACTGCCGGGGACGTTTCGATATCAATCAGCAGGTTATAAAGCGTACGGTCCAGCTCTTCATGATTTTTAACAGGAAGCAGTGCTGCCTGCCAGAAGACTGGTTCTTCACCGCGAGCGATGGGCCCTAAGGCCGCAGAATTTGTAACCTCTGTTGTTTCATATATAAGCTCAAGGTGATACTTCTCAAACCATTGTTTAACCGTTTCCATCTCTGAGCGGCTGTCCGCCTTTTTGTCGATGAAAAAATGGCCGACAATAAAATGATCAGAATCCACAGCAGAAGAAGGTAAGCCTTTGCTTGTAAGCTTTTCCTTCCAAAGAAGTCGGGGGATATCGATATTGATACCGATACCATCACCTTCATTTTCAATAAAGCCTGCTCTATGGTTCATCGTGATCAAAGCATGAATAGCATCATCCACATTTTTCTTGGTCGGAATGTTCTCTTTCTCAATCACCGATACGATTCCACAGCTGTCAAATTCCTGCTTGCGATAATCCTTAAACAAAGCAGGACTCCATGATTTACTCATTACGAAAGCCTCCCTTACCCCTATGTTTCATACCTTATAAGACATAAAAAAACCACATCGCGAGAAATGGTTTTATCTCTTTACCCGTGTATTGTTTTAAAGCAATTGACCAATATAGTTAAATATTATCATCGTTTGAATAGTCAGTCAATTATTTTTATTCAAACTAATGTATATCAAAGGAGGGCTGAGGTGGTACTTTGAGCACAATCGTTTAAGAAAGCGCTTACATTTTGGAGTGAAAAAACAGAGTGGTTTATGCACTCTGTTTCATAAATTTACATCGAAGTAATTTTCTTAAACGAACGTTCAACCGCTTCGAGCGTTTCAGCGATGTCTTGATCTGTATGAGCGGTGGTTAAAAACATGGCTTCATACTTAGAGGGAGCAAGGTTGATTCCTTCTGCAAGCATGGCTTTAAAGTATTTTCCAAATCGCTCTCCATCGGTGTTTTCAGCCTGTTCATAATTCACGATTTTCTCATTCGTAAAGTAGACGGTAAGCGCCCCTTTTAAACGGTTGATCGTAATGGGAACACCATAGGCCTTTGCATGCCCCAGGATACCTTCTTCAAGCTGTTTGCCCAGTTCATCCATTCTTTCATATACGCCTTCTTCTTGAAGAACTTCAAGACATGCGATTCCCGCAGAGATGGAAGCCGGATTTCCGGCCATTGTTCCTGCCTGATAAGCGGGTCCTAAAGGCGCTACTTTTTCCATAATTTCTTTCTTGCCGCCGTATGCTCCGATCGGCAGACCTCCGCCGATGATTTTTCCAAGGGCAGTCATATCCGGTTTTACGTTAAGAA
The DNA here is from genome assembly GCF_024494405.1 of Fictibacillus sp. WQ 8-8. Lineage (NCBI taxonomy): Bacteria > Bacillati > Bacillota > Bacilli > Caryophanales > Fictibacillaceae > Fictibacillus > Fictibacillus sp. WQ 8-8. The sequence continues at coordinate 9,169 of NZ_JAMXKG010000008.1, read as the reverse complement.
AATCTTGTGCACCGCCATACATAAAGCGGAAAGCCGTGATGACTTCATCATAGATGACGAGAGCTCCGGCCTTGTGAGTCAGCTCATTTACAGCTTCCAAAAAACCTTCTTTAGGTTCAACGATACCGAAGTTTCCGACGATGGGTTCAACGAGAACCGCAGCAATCTGGTCACCCCAGCGGTCTAACGCCTCACGGTAGGAATCAATATCATTGAAGGGAACTGTGATGACTTCCTGAGCGATGCTTTTCGGAACGCCGGCGGAATCAGGTGTTCCGAGTGTTGATGGGCCAGAACCGGCGGCTACAAGTACGAGATCTGAATGGCCATGATAGCAGCCTGCAAACTTTATGATCTTGTCGCGTCCAGTGTAAGCGCGGGCTACACGGATCGTTGTCATGACTGCTTCTGTGCCTGAGTTGACAAACCTCACCTTTTCCATGGCAGGCATAGCCTCTTTCAACATTTTTGCAAACCTCACTTCCAGGCTTGTCGGTGTGCCGTACAACACGCCGTTTTCCGCAGCCTTCGTTATGGCTTTTGTGATATGCGGATGGGCGTGGCCTGTAATGATGGGTCCGTATGCTGCCAAGTAATCGATGTACCGATTTCCGTCCACATCCCAGAAGTAGGCTCCTTGTGCTCTTTCCATGAATACTGGTGCTCCTCCACCTACTGCTTTAAAGGAACGTGAAGGGCTGTTCACTCCACCGACAATATGTTCTTGTGCTTCCTTATATAATAATTCTGACTGCTGATGATTCATTGATTTTCCTCCTTGCTGTCCATACATTCCCCACGGGGTAAATGAAACAATACAATTAAAATCCATCATATATTGTAGCATGTTTTAGGTGATGCTGTAGAGGATCCGCTTAAGCAGGCTAAATAGATTGAGGTAAGCGGAGACTTAGGATAAACTAGTTCATGCTGGTTAAAAACGGGTGCCTGGCACCATGAAGAAAGTTTTCGGAGGAAAAACACAATGGATTATATTATAGATGTAAAAGATTTGCGTAAAGAATTCACATCCCATTCCAGCCGTTCGGGGCTTAAGGGAGCATTTCGTGATCTGTTTACGAGAAACTACACCATCAAGACAGCAGTGGATGACATCTCTCTGCAGATACGTAAAGGGGAAATGGTTGGTTATATCGGGGAAAACGGTGCCGGTAAGTCCACGACCATCAAAATGCTGACAGGCATTCTGACGCCCACTTCAGGGCAAGTAATGGTTAATGGAATGAACCCCCATAAAGACAGGGAGAAATTTGTACGCAGCATCGGGGTGGTGTTCGGGCAGAGATCTCAGTTATGGTGGGATATTGCAGTTCAGGAATCCTTCCGGCTGCTGAAGAAAGTCTACAATGTTCCGGATGAATTCTATAACTCTCACATGACGGATGTAATACAAACACTGGCGATTGAACCTCTGCTCGATAAACCGGTGCGAAAGCTGTCTTTAGGACAGCGTATGAGATGTGAACTTGCGGCAGCGCTTATTCATAACCCGCCGCTTCTGTTCCTGGATGAACCTACCATCGGGCTGGACGTGCTGGTGAAACTTAAGATCCGTGAATTTTTAAAAGAGATTAATGCAAAATACGGAACGACCATTCTTTTGACTACACATGATCTGTCAGACATAGAGGCGCTATGTGAACGGGTCATCATGCTCGATGAAGGGAAGATCATCTACGATGGAGCCCTTCGCCAGCTCCGTGAAAACTGGGGAGAAGGCAAGCAGATTCAATTCCTTTTCACTGAGGATGTGTTTATGAATGAACTGCAGGAATTGACGAAGGAACACCTTGTTGTGTGGGAGCAAGGCAGCAATGCGAACAGCTGGACAGCAAGCGTGGAGAACGATGAGGAAGTGATCTCTGCGGTCATCGGTAGGGTTGTTGCTGCAAAGAGAATTGCTGACTTAAAGATTGTTGAGATTACAACAGAAGAAATTATTCGCAATATTTACGAAGAAGGAGCAGTCCGGAATGGCTAAATATTTAGAAATGATCCGCATCCGCTTCTTGATGATGCTGGCCTACCGGACAAACTATTACAGCGGTATTTTGATCTATAGCATCAATATCGGAGCGTATTACTTTTTGTGGAGTGCAATCTATGGGGATAAACCATCAATCCAGCATCTCTCTATTGTCCAGATGACTACATACATTGCGGTCTCCTGGATGGCAAGGGCCTTCTACTTTAATAACATCGACAGGGAAATAGCGCTTGAGATCAAGGAAGGAAAAGTGGCCATCGAGATGATCCGGCCGTATAACTACATTAGCATGAAGATGATGCAGGGATTGGGAGAAGGTATTTTCAGGATTCTCTTTTTCTCGGTACCAGGCATGGTCATCGTCTATTTTATCTTTCCAATCCAGTTTACTAGTCATCCGGCAACATGGCTGTATTTCCTGGTATCTATTATTTTAAGCTTCATTATTAATACTCAAATCAATTTACTGACAGGAATTGCAACCTTCTTCCTATTTAATAATGATGGTTTAATCCGGGCAAAGCGTGTCGTAATCGATCTGTTCTCGGGGCTAATCCTGCCAATCAGCTTCTTTCCCGGCTGGGCCCAAAGTATTATGGGCTATCTGCCGTTTCAGGGAATCAGTTATATTCCGAGCATGATCTTTACGGAAGGGTTTCAGGGAAGTGAAGTTATCCACGGGCTGATGAATCAAGCACTGTGGTGCCTCGTTCTCTTTATACCGATCCAGGTGCTGTGGACAACAGCAAAACGTCAGCTCATCGTGCAAGGAGGGTAATGAGGAATGTCCTATCTTTCTATCTTTTTTCAATATGCAGGCCAATATTTAAAAACAAGGCTGACCTACCGTGCAGATATGCTCGTTGATATATTTTCAGACCTGCTCTTTCAAGCTGTTAACCTTATTTTCATACTCGTGGTATTCGGCCACACCAGTCTGCTGAAAGGCTGGAGCAAAGATGAGATGGTCTTTATCTATGGCTTTTTTCTCGTGCCATTTGCGGTTTTTGGTGCTTTCTTTAACATCTGGGATTTCACGGACCGCTATATCGTGAAAGGGGAAATGGACAGAATTCTGACCCGGCCGATCCATAGTCTTTTTCAGATTATCTTGGAACGGATGGAGCTTGAGTCATTGTTCGGGGGCGTTACAGGCCTGGCGATCATGTATTATGCTGGAAACAATCTGGGATTAAGCTTGCATTGGTATGATCCATTTATTTTTCTCGTTCTGGTCGCAGGCGGTGCCCTTGTGTATGCAGGAATCTTTGTTACGCTGGCGAGCATCGGTTTCTGGTCGGACAGCAGAACGGATATTATGCCGATGATGTACAACATCGGAAACTACGGCCGTTATCCTGTAGATATTTATAATCGGATCATTCGCTATGTACTTACGTGGATTCTTCCTTTTGCTTTCGTCGGAGTCTATCCGGCAGCTTATTTTCTTGGCAGGGAAGAGTGGTACCATTATGCCTTCATCACACCGCTGATCGGCGTCATTTTCTTCGCTATCTCTGTTTTCTTATGGAATATAGGTGTAACCAAATATCGTGGGGCAGGGAATTAGCCGGTAAACCGGGCTGTCCAAGAAGTCTGGAAGCCGTTGATTTTCGTTCCAGGCCGCTCGCTTTTACCGGCGCGAGCGCGGGGCGTGCGGTGAGCCTTACCGGCGTGAACGCCTACTTTTTGGCGCAAGCGCCTGCGGGAGTCTCACCTGTCACGCTAGTCCCGCAGGACAAGGAACGCTGCGGCAGCGGTGCATCGCACGAAGAAAATGTGATTTTCATTTTCGAGGATCTCGCACCTTCCACTACAATCAACTTTTCATTGAAGATTTTTTACGCAAAAAGGGGATGCCTGAAGGTCAATTCAGGACAGCCCCTTTTTTATTTTGGATATCTGGAACCTCCATGGCGACTCCTCTTGTTGCGGGTGTAGCCGGATTGCTTGCTTCACAAGGGAAAAGTGCATCTCAAATCCGTGCGGCGATCGAAAATACAGCGGACAAGATTTCAGGTACAGGAACGTATTTCTCTAAAGGGCGTGTCAATGCAGCAAATGCTGTAAGATACTAATCCATATAAAAAGAAAACAATCGTTTTCCAGCCTTTTTTTGTGTTCTTTTTAATGTTCAGCCCTATTATATACCCGTCCTATTTGTCCAAAGGGCTGCATACACTGCTAACAGAGGCGGTGGGGGAAGATGATTTATTTTGCGATGCTTTTATTATCAGGGTTTATAGTATATAAAAGTCTTCAATCCCTTTTTTCACACCCGGTCATGAAGCATCAGCTCATGTCATTAAACCACCTTTTCGTGCTTGTTATCGTTTATGTCACCATCATCCTCGGTTTCGGGCTCATGTATACCTCGCTGCTTCTCATGGATATTCATGTTCTCGTGAAGCACGGGGAGGTGATCGGGCATCGCCATTTTTTTCATGTAATTGATGATGCCATGTATTTCAGCTCGATGACGATGCTCTCTGTAGGATATGGGGACTTGACTCCGCTGGGGGCTGGCAGATGGCTGTCCATAGTAGAAGCACTGATCGGCTACTTGCTCCCAGCTGCATTTGTACTGTCTTCAGTCATCGACAGGGAACCGGCATCAAAAAAGTTGTAGGAACGCGTGGAATTGGTTACCCTCTTTATATAGATGAAGTTAAACAGGAGGGATATCCTTGACCGTAACCACAGGAGAAAAAGCACCGGATTTTACATTGCCGGCAAGTAATGGAGAAGATGTAAAGCTATCAGATTTCCAGGGGAAAAATGTGGTGTTGTACTTTTACCCGAAAGATATGACCCCTGGATGCACGACTCAAGCTTGTGATTTCAGGGACAAGCATGATGAATTTAAGGATTTGGATGCCGTGATTCTCGGAGTCAGTACAGATCCGATGGCCCGACACGAAAAATTTATTGATAAATACGGCCTGCCGTTCCTGCTTTTGGCAGACGAGGAACATGAAGCAGCAGAGCTTTTCGGAGTTTGGAAACTAAAGAAGAACTTCGGAAAAGAGTACATGGGGATTGAGCGCTCAACTTTCATTCTCGATAAAGAAGGAAACGTTGTGAAAGAGTATAGAAAAGTGAAAGTGAAAGAGCATATTGATGAAGTTCTGGCTTATATAAAAGAAAACATGAAATAAAGAAAAGGGCACTGCTTTTTGAAAGCAGGCCCTTTTGCAATTAATGCTCAAGCAGATCGCTTACTGGCACTTCCATGTCATGATCAGGTTCTTCATTGGGATGCACCCAAGCTGTTCCGCTTGATGAATTAATGGACTCAATCCATACTGGCTTACCAAAATACATCACTTCAATTTCGCTAGGCGAAGAAATAATCTGTTTTGCTCGATCCACGTTCATTGTAACAAGCCCCTTTATTTTTTCTTATAGTATGAGCATATGAACCAGGTATATACTCCCGGATTAATTATGGGCAACATGAAGGTTTTAATGATAAGATGGAATTGTCGGAATTTTTTTAAGATACATAGAATAGGGGAGGTTTACAATGTTAGATGAAAGAGTCGTCATTCTTGCCAGGACGCTGCTGCACCACTCTGTAGAATTAAAAAAAGGAGAGCGTGTGCTGATCACTTCACCTCTAACTGCCAGGCCATTAATTAAAGCCCTCATTAAAGAAGCTTACGCGATGGGTGCTTATCCGTACGTGAATATATATGATGACGAAATCAGCCGTTACTTAATTACAGGCTATGAAGCAGAGCAGCTGGAAACCTCAATGGGCTGGGATTTGAAAAGAGTCAAAGAGGTGGATGCGTATATCTCCATCGCAAGTTCAGAGAATGATTCCGAGCTGTCTGAAGTTCCTGGCGACAAGTTCCAGCTTCGCGGTGAGTACTTTAAACCCGTGCAAAAAGTCATCATTAATGAACGTAAATGGGTGCTTTTGAATTACCCTACCAAGGGACTTGCTCAGAAAGCTAAAATGAGCTTCGAGTCGTTTGAGAACTTCCTATTGGATGTCTGCAATGTGGATTATAAGAAGATGGAGCAGGCACAGCAGCCTTTAAAAGAATTGATGGAGCGTACGGACAAGGTAAGAATTGTATCGCCTGGTACCGACCTGTCGTTTTCCATTAAAGGAATCCCGGCTGTTAAATGTGCAGGTGAGAACAATATCCCGGATGGGGAAGTCTTTACGGCCCCGGTCAAGGACAGTGTAAATGGGACAATCACCTATAATACACCGTGTCCTTACCGCGGAACGATATTCAACAATGTCAGTCTTACGTTTGAAAACGGCAAAATTGTAGAAGCAACAGCTGACAACTCAGAGAAACTCAATGAAATCTTTGATACTGATGATGGGGCACGCTTTGTAGGAGAGTTTGCGATCGGTGTTAACCCGATGATCCAGCATCCAATGGGCGACATCCTTTTTGATGAAAAAATTTGCGGCAGTATTCACTTTACACCTGGAGAGGCATATGAAGATGCGGACAATGGAAACCGTTCTTCCGTGCACTGGGATATGGTTCTCATCCAGCGTCCTGAATACGGCGGCGGTGAACTGTATTTTGATGATGTATTAGTCAGAAAAGACGGCCTATTTGTTATTCCTGAACTTGAAGGTTTAAATCCTGAGAATCTAAAATAGAAAATAAACATCAAGGCGTCTGACTATACTTCGTTTCATGATTTGCATAGGATTTAGTAATAACTCTTCCAATCGATGTGCGGGAATCTCTCCCGCACTTTTTATATGCATTTGGGGAATCATAAGAATGTAACTCTAATGGAACGGATAATAAAAAGGGCCTGGATCTTTTGTTGTTCAGTGTACATATACAGGCCAATGGATTGACAAAAGCAGGCAGTTCAAGATACACTAATTATAAACATTATAATGTAATAATTTCTTTTGAGAGTGAGGTGCATGACGATGTCTGAAGTACGCATAAATGAAGCAATAGATACATTAAAACAGTCTGGAGTTCGCATTACTCCTCAGCGTCATGCGATTCTGGAACACTTGATACAATCTATGACACATCCAACAGCAGATGAAATATACAAATCCTTAGAGGGTAAATTTCCTAACATGAGCGTTGCGACGGTCTATAATAACCTTAGGGTATTTAAAGAAGTAGGTCTCGTTAAAGAATTGACCTACGGAGATGCTTCCAGCCGTTTTGATTGTGTAACGACAGAGCATTACCACATTATATGCGAGGGATGCGGCAAAATAGTGGATTTCCACTATCCTGGACTTGATGAGGTTGAAACACTGGCTGAATCCGTAACGGGGTTTGACGTTGGACACCACCGCATGGAGATCTACGGAACTTGCCCGGATTGCAAAACTAAAAAGCATTAAAATAAGCTGAACCAGCTTGACTGGATCAGCTTATTTTTTTGCGGTCTTTTTCATAGCGCGTCTTGAATTATATTTTTCGTCAAATTCAAGACCTTCAAGATCCTTATCAAGCGTAAGCGGCTGATTGCATGCCATGCACGCATCCGCGCGGCCCAATACTTTGGTGACTTTCCCGCAATTTGGGCATACAACCTGAACAGCATTCGTTGAGATCATACCAATCCAAAAATAAACTCCGGCACTTGCGAGGGTTGCAAGAAATCCAATTAACATAAATAATGACATTAGTATGAAGTGACTTCTGAAAAATATGCCGGCATACATAATAATGATTCCAATAAAAACAAGACTTAAAGCAAACGTACGTATTTTATTGATCTTGCTCGTATATTTTATCATGGTTGTCCCTCCTAAATTACAGTATACAAGGACTTGAAAAAAAAGAAAGGATTTTCAGCGGCTGCGTTGAAATGTATGGAGACCGAAATTAGAACGGGAGTTGAAGGCATGGAAGACTTGTTACGCCCGCTTTATCAAGAAAGGGCAAGTAACGAAAACACACTTGGAGTTCTATTGATTGAAAAGAACAAACCATTTAGTCCATTAACGGATAATTTTGACTGCATCTTATTTATAATTGTCACTCACGGGGAGAAACCATGGAGTGTCAAACACTATGAATTTGATGACAAGATAGCTGCTTTACATATTGTGACAGAAGAGCGGCTGAATGAATGGCTTCTTCTCGGCTCAAACCGCCGAGTCGTCGATTGGGTCATTAATGGGAAGGTCCTGTTTAACCGAAACGAATATATCACTGAACTGAGAGACAGACTTGATAAATTCCCAGTTCCTGAACGCTCCAAAAAGATTACGCTAGAATTTGCCAAACTGCTTCGCCGCTTTTCTGATGGAAAAGAGCTTTTTCACAGCGGACAGCACCTTGATTCGTTCAACCATATACTCCATGCTCTCCATCATCTGGCACGTCTGGCTGTTATCGAACGGGGGTTCCACCCGGAAATTACAGTTTGGAATCAAGTAAAGGTAATCGAGCCACAAATCTACAAACTATATGAAGAACTGATTACCGGAAATGAATCCATTGATAAACGGATCGAACTTCTATTAATAGCAAGCGAATTTTCCATCAGCTCCAAAACGAAGCTAGGCGCGGGCCACTTATTAACGATATTCGAAGAACAATACGAGTGGACAGTCGCTGAACTGATGGAACACCGTGAAATTGCAGATTACTCTATTGATCTTGGAATCCTGCTTGAGCACCTTATTGAAAAGGGAATTGTGGATGTAATCCGCCAGCAGACCAAAGGCAAGCATTTGTTTCACCGCCACTATACAATGAATAAATAAAGGAATTAAACTTTTTTCTGAAAAGGTGTTGACCTCTTTCTTGCTATCATGGTATAGTACTACTTGTCGCTGAAACGACGCGGCAAACACGAACAAACACAAACAAAAAAGAGGTTGACACCTTACACCAAAGATGTTATCCTAAGAAAGTCGCCAAAACGAGCGGCATTCGACAAAATGTTCTTTGAAAACCAAACAAAAGCCAGGTAAGTCAGGGATTTTACAATCCCATCAATTTCTTATTTTTAAACTTTAAGAGCTATATCAAACACTTTATTGGAGAGTTTGATCCTGGCTCAGGATGAACGCTGGCGGCGTGCCTAATACATGCAAGTCGAGCGGACCAAAGAGAGCTTGCTCTCTGAGGTTAGCGGCGGACGGGTGAGTAACACGTGGGTAACCTGCCTGTAAGACGGGGATAACTTCGGGAA